>JASHNX010000044.1 GCA_030041415.1 Candidatus Sulfotelmatobacter sp. | reverse complement strand
AGGACGATGCTAAAAAAAGTTGTCACTACCGTTGCGATAACCGGGATGTAGCCGATCAGGGTGCCAAACGGAGTGTAAGACAGGCGGACCCAGTGTGCCGGCATTCTGTACGGCTCCTCGCTGCGCCCAACCAGTGTCCGGGATCAGCGAAGCGTGGCGCGTAATCTTCCCTGATCCGACCGCTTCTTGAGGGTTCCATGAAGTGTAGCGAAGCAGAAGGGACAACATAGATGCATATGGTGCAGAGGCGATTGCCGCGCGAAGGGCAAGGACTTTGGTAACTGGGAGGACAGAGAAGTTTGTTATTCCAGCACGCTGTCGTCGAGTTTTTTTCGTCCCCAGTCAGCGGCGGCCTGAACGAATGCCAACACAACTGGGTGGGGCTTCTTCTCGGTCGAGGAAAGTTGCGGCTGAAATAAGGTCGCGACAAAAAAACGGTGAGTAGGAGACTCGATGGCGCGAATTTCGCGCTGTGCTCCGCGGGCGACGACTGGAAACCCCGCCTCCATCGTGGCCCACTCGTATTCGGGATTAACTTCGAAGTTGCAGAAAAATTCCTCGCTCACTACTTCTTTGTCCTTGCCGTAAAACGATTGCAGGTACGAACCAGGGCGAAGACGAATCTCGGGGACCATCCCGGAGAGCTTGGGCGCATCACCTTTGCGGTCAGGCACAGCGCAAGCGACGGGATAGATAACGATGTTCTTTGATCCGGAATTGTTTTCTGCGCTATCGGCATCGGCGATGCCCAGCACGTTGCGGGCGAATTCGATGAGCGCGTACTGGAAGCCGGCGCATGTCCCGAGATAAGGCCAGTCGCGGCGGCGGGCGAACTCAATCCCTTTGAGCATGCCATCAAAGCTTTTGAACGGGCTGCCTGGCGCGCCCCAAAGGCCATCGAAGTTTTCGAGAATCTTTTCCGAACCCGGCTGGGTAAGCGATGGAGTTGGAATCCATTCCGATTCCACTTTCAGATCGAGCTTGCGGGCGGCGTGTTGCAAAGAGTCGGGTGTGGCATGATGAGAGCGAAATTCCTTGTTGAAGTCGCCCAGGATTCCAATGCGAACGACATTGCTCACGCGACTCATTGTACTAAACCGAACCCCCGCAGCCAGCGCGGTTGTTCAAGAAGGGGATTAGAAGGCTGGTGCAGGCAGAGCCAAATTGGAAGGAAAAGTACTTGGCGAGCAACGCTATCGGGATCGGCGTGGAAGAACACCCTCTAGAACCAGTGGGTCATGTTATGCAAGGCGTAAAGACACAGAACAGTGAGAGCCGGCCCGCCCCAGATCATCAGGGTACACTTCCACCCAAGCGACCGGGCGATATCGCGCTGGCTGCGCCACGAGATCATGAAATTGGGATTGTTCTTGCCTTTCATCAACACGACGCGAGGACGGGATTCGAAGCCTTCGGGAACTGAAGCAGACGTTCCAGGAGAAGACTGTTCGATTCCCTCTGCGGGTAATGGCACGCCGCGAGAATCACTTTTTTGAGCAACCGGCGCCGGCCCAATCTCAGCGGCGGCCCAGGCTGCAGGATTCGTGATACCCGCTTTCATCAGTGCTGCCGCAACTTTCTGCTGCTGGGTCATCTCGGTCGCCTCTGCTGGTGAGGCTGTCGGCGAAAGATGGATCACCTCTTTGGATTGACTCTGGTTTGCCGGCTTGTCGAGCACCGCCTGCATGAGGCGTTCATCTTCCGATGGACCCTTACTTGCGAGGCTGAAGAAGGAGGATTTTACGGAACTGTTGCCCCCGCTTCCGATCGATGACAGCGATAGACCTCCAAAGTCAACTGAGAAATTTGTGCCGCCGACGGACGGTATCCCTTCAACGTCCTGGATCGGCTGCGGCGTAACCTCGAGACCGGGATTCTCGTCTAACGTTCCCAGCACAAATAAGGCGTTCTTAGGCTTGATGCAAAACTCTTCGACTTTGATCTTGTTACGCGTGCTGATGCCGTAGCGGAGAAGAAAATTGCGCACGTTCGGCGGCGCCTCCTGCTTTGTCGTAAAGAAACCGTCGCAAAATTCCTGTTGGAAATCGCAATGCAGATCTAGTTCTGCGCCACGCGGGTCAACCATGACTTTTCCCGTGTTGTCGTCAAGAAAGAAGGGTACGTGCGTGCACTCGGCCGCGATTTTCACCCACTGATTGTTCTTGCCCCGGCGTTTCCACTCCCATACCACAGTGCGATGGTAGTAGCAGGCACGCTCGGTGATTGGCGCAACCATCGTGTAGGGTCCGGTTGCGAGGCCGTTGATTTCGACCATTCCTAGCGACGCGCTGCGTACTTTGGAAGCGGGCGTGTCGAGGATGAGATGCCGTTTCTGAAGAAGACGAAATCCTTTGTAGAAGAGATACAGGCCAAAGAATACGCCAACGACGCACCAGGCGATCGGCCTTGAGTCGGAAGTGCGAAGCAGCAAGCCGAAAATGAATGCATTGCCGGTCAAGAATCAGTCCGCCGCCTGGAATTTTACACACCCGTAATTCAGGTTAGTTGAGCTGCTTGCTCGGCGGCAGAGGAAAGTAAGGGCGAACCTTACCTTAGTAATTGACGGAGTTCCTCACGGCTCGCAACATGCAAAGAGAGACGCCATTTGCACCGATTCACGACTGCAAGCGTGACCTTCTTCGCTGCAACACAAGATAGGCAATCGAGAGCACAAAGAAAAAAACAAATCCACCGACCTCATTGGCGTGGGACGCGAATAGCGTGTGAATCACCGCGATGGTGGCCATCACAAAACCGATGATCGATCCCCAGATTCCGAGCCAGGAGCGCATGGGCAGGTTGGCGACTTGTTCCTGCGTAAGCCGCCGCCGAAAGCTGATATGCGCAGCAAGAGAAACGACCCAGGAAAAGATCAGCCCGGAAAATGCTGCGCCCATGATGTAAACGAATGCCTGTCCCGGCACCCATTTCTCGATGATGAGCGCAGTGACAATTCCGTAAGAGGAAACCAAGAGAGCGAGACGAGGTGACCCGGAGGCATTCAGCTTCCCCAGTGACGCGGGCGCCCATCCCGTACGGCCCATCGAAAAGAGTAGACGCGAGGCCACGTAGAGCTTCGCATTCGCGCCAGAGAGCGCGGCTGTGAGAACGACAAAATTCATGAAGTAAGCGGCCGCCGGAATCCTGGCGAGGCGCAATACCGAAACGAATGGACTTTCGCTGACTCCGGCGTGGTTCGACGGCATCACTCCGACCAGAACCACGATGGCGCCGAGATAGACGCTCGCGAGCATAAAGATCGTGAGTCGAGTGGCGCGGGGAATGTTCTTTGATGAGTCTGACTCGCCGGTTGTAACGGCGAGCATCTCCACACCGCCGAAGGCATAAATCGCCCAGAAAGCCGCCGACAGCGGAGCGATGAGGCCTTTGGGCAGAAATCCAGCCTGGGCTGTGTATTGCGGAGGCACACGGCCAGCTAGAAGTAAAGCGCTGCCGGCGAGAATGAACAGCACGATCGTCGAAAACTTGATCATGGAAAACCAGAACTCAAAACGTCCAAACGATCCCACATCACGCAGGTTAACGCTCAGCAAAAGTGCAGAAAAAACCAGGATCCATGCTTCTGCGGGTACGGCCGGGAGCCAGTACGCCATGTACGCGGCCGAAGCAACCAGTTCAGCGCCGATCGAGAAAGCGATTGCCGCCCAATAGGCTGCCCGACAAAGAAAACCGAGATAAGGGCTCAGGTAAAGCTCACCGTAAACGCCGAACGATCCAGCCGACGGATGCGTGGACGCGAGTTCGCCCAAGGCCATGGCGACGGTATAGGCGATAAACGCTGCAACGATATAGCTGATGATCACACCCGGCCCGGCCATCTCGAGCGCGGCGGCGGATCCCAGAAGAAGTCCGGTGCCAATCGAGCCGCCGACGGCCACCATGGTCATCTCTCCGGCAGTGAGTTGGTGGTGGAGTCCTCGTTCTGTGGATTCTTCAAGAATCGCTTCGGCAGGGAACCCTGACACGGGCATGCGGCACGATATCAAGAATGTTTGATCTGTTACTAGCATCGACAACTTATTTTGCCGAAAAGAGATAAAAGGCAACTGCTTTTCGCCGCGCGACAGGCTCCGATGGTCCAGACGAACCCGCGGAAATGACTTTCGTAATAGCGGCCAGTCCTTACCGATTGCTGGCGTCTGGAGGCGACTTCTAGAATCGAGACAGCAGTAGTCTGCCTGAAAGCAATCATGCCAGAGACCACAAAGCGCATCGACCGGGCCGAACTGGCCAAGCGTACCGAGCGCGCAGAAAAGCTTCTGCAAAAAGGGAAGGCAGCGGAAGCACTCGAAGAATATCTGCAACTCCTGCGCGACGACCCGGAAAACGACTCTGTGCGCCAACTTGCGGCCGATTTGTGCTTATCGCAAAACCGGACTCGGGATGCGGTGAACCTGTTAGGGGAGTTGTTCGAGCGGCAGGTGCAAAGCGGAGACGCTACCAAGGCCAGCCTCACCTACAAGAAATTGGCGCGGCACGTTAGTCCGACATGGGAGCAGAAATTCCGGTTCGGGCAGTTGCTTGAAGGCTCCAACAAGAAACTTGCGGTCGGCACCTATGAAGCGGCATTGAGCGATCTGGCGAAACTGAACGACAAAAAGAACGCGCTGCAGGTGATGGGCCGCATTGTAGAGCTCGAACCTACGCAAGCGAATTTTCGGCGGGTCGCGGAATTGTGTTCGGAACTTGGCGAGAGTAAAGCTGCGGCCGAAGGGTTCAAACGTGTTGCAAAGCTTGCCACGGAGAGCGGCGGCGATCCCACGCCCTGGTTTGAGCGAGCCTACCAGGAAGATTCATCCGACGAGGAAATCGCCCTAGCCTACGGCAAGGGATTACTGACGCAGGGACAAGTCGGCGCAGCAATTTTCATTCTCGAGCCGCAGGTGGCCGCGGGCAAAAATTCCCAGGAGTTGCGCGAAGTTTATGCCGATGCCCTACTGGCCGCCGGCCGCTACGCGGAGGCTGAACCCCTGGTGTGGCAGTTGTTTGAGCAGAATCCCAGCCGGCTAGCGCAAGTGACAGCATTGGTCGGCCAACTCATGGATTCGGAGCAGGACGACACGGCCGTGGCCCTGGCACGCAAACTGGGGCAATTCCAGACGAAGCGGGGCGAGCGAAAGCAGTTTCTGGTTTCGATGCAGGAATTACTGTCGTCGCGGCGGTCCACGCCCGGCATGCTCGAATTCATGAGCGAATTGTTCAATGCGTCGAACCGCGAGGGCGACTACTGCCAGACTCTGTTAAAGCTCTTCGACGTGTACGCCGGCACGCAGAATTTTGCCAAAGCGGCGGAATGTCTGGATCGCGCGGCGGAAGTCGATCCTTACGATTCTGGCCACGCCAAGCGCCTGGAGATCCTGAACGGGAAAATCGATCCCAACAAATTCAAGGAAATCTCCTCGCGATTCACTTCGACGGCTCCGAGCGCGGCTCAAAAGCAGATCGAGCATGAGGCGACGCTGGGAGCCTCGACGCTCCAGGATCTGATGCTGCAGGCGGAAATCCTGGTGCAGTATGGAATGCGCAACAAGGCCGTAGAGCGGTTGCAGAGAATTCAGGAGTTATTTCCACGCGAAGAAGAACGCAACGAAGATTTGCAGAGGCTTTACATGTCGGCGGGCATGACGCCGAGTTATTCGACGTCTCCGTCATTGTCGGGGACAAGTGCGGTCTCCAGCTCACAAGCCGCCGCCCCCGCAGCTCCAGCGGCCGATCCGGCCGCGGAGATGCGCAACGTTACGCGCGTAGCGGAGATCACTCGCAAGCTCTATCACCAGGGAACGGCGCAGGCGGTGCTCACCACCGCAGTTAATGAGATTGGTGCGCATTGGGAGGTCTCGCGTTGTGTAGCCATGATGCGGACACGAGGTTCGGCTCCCACCGCCGTTCAGGAGTTCTGCAGCAAGGGAGTAAAAGAAGCGGGCGAGCCTGGGCTGAAACAGTTGATGACTGCACTGCAAGATGCGACGGGCGAGGAACCACTGATCATCAATGACACACAGCGAGCGACGGAACTGCAGAGTGTGAGTGAGCAGGTTGGCAGCCTGCGGATCGCATCTGCGCTGGTCTTGCCGTTGAGTGATGGCAAAGATTCCGTCGGCGTGCTGGCGCTGCTGCACAACCGGCCAAAGATCTGGCCGCAGGCGGATGCCGTTGTTTTGAAGACTTTGGCCGATCAGATGGTGATTGCGCTGAACAATGCCGGCTTGCGACGGCTAGTGAAGAACCTTTCGGTGACCGAAGAAAAATCCGGATTGCTCAAGCGCAGCTCCTATCTTGATTTGTTGCTTGCTGAGAGCAAACGTGCAGCGCAGAATTCGGCGGCCCTTTCGATTCTGTTATTGCAATTCGGACGAAGCGCAGCACTGGTGAAAGAATACGGCGAAGCCGCGCTCGAATCGACGATGGAGACCATCGGGCAGCAGATCGCCTCGAACATCCGCACGAATGATCTCGCATTTCGCTACGATCCCACCACGATTGCCATCATTCTCGGAGAAACCGCCGAGAAAGAGGCGATGCTGGCGCTAGAAAAGTTGCGCAAGATCATTGCCGCCGTCCACCTGCCCGGGAAGGACGGACTGGAAAAAGGTCGCGCTATGGAATTTTCGGCGGGGCTGGCTCAGGCCGTAGTTCGCGAAAGCTATGATCCGCTGGATATCGTCACGGAAGTGATCAACCGCGCGGAACAGGCGCTGGAGGCCGCGGTCGCACAAGGCGCAGGCAAAGTCGTCGCGCTGGCCGCAGCCCTCGCCGCCGGAGCCGTGGCATAACAATTGAAGATTGAGCGAGTCAGTCATTGAGTTCATTGTGAGATTGAGGCTCCAGTCATTGGGTCAATGGCTCAGTCTTCCCTCGGTGGTCAAATCTCCTTGCACGCTGCTAAACTAACCAGTTTGATTCACCGTTTTGAACCGCTCTGAGCACGCGATCTTGTCAGGAAAATCATGTTGAAGCCAGGTGATATTGCAATTGTCAGTGGGGCGCGCACGCCCTTTGGCCGCTATTGCGGCAAATTGAAGGAGTTTACGGCGCAGGAACTGGGCGCGGTTGCCGCGCGGGCCGCGATGGACCGTGCCGGAATCGAAGCCAAGGAGTTCGATCACGCCGTATTCGGCAACGCGCAACAGACCTCAGGTGATGCGTTGTATGGAGCGCGGCATGTCGGGTTGCGCGCGGGATTGCCGATTGAAACTCCAGCTCTCACGGTCAACCGGTTGTGCGGATCGGGTATCCAGGCAATCGTGAGCGCAGCACAGATGATTCAAACCGACGAAGCGAAGATTGTTCTTGCGGGCGGCATGGAGGCCATGTCGCAGGCTCCCTTTTCGATCCGGGGTCGCGACGGATTCACACTCGCGCCGGGCGGGAAGCTGGAAGATTCTCTGATGGTTGCCTTGCTCGACAGTTATTGCGGCTTGTACATGGCGAACACCGCCGAATTATACGGAGAACAGCAAGGCATTACGCGCCTTGCGCAAGATGAATTCGCACTGCGCTCGCAGAAATGTGCCGACGAGGCTTACAAGGCGGGAAGACTTCAGGAAGAGCTAGTTCCAGTTCCATTGCGAAATCATAAAGGCGAAGCGACCGGAGAATCATTGGCCGAAGACGACCATCGACGCCCGCAGACCACGATGGAGGGATTGGCCAAGCTGAAGGCTGCTTTCGGCAAAAATGGAACGGTGACTGCAGGCAACGCGAGCGGTATTGTCGATGGCGCAGCCGCGGTTGTGCTGATGTCGATTGAAGATGCGCGCAAGCGCAGCATCGAGCCTCTGGGACGGATTGTGAGCTGGGGCGTCGCAGGAGTCGAACCGAAAGTGATGGGCCGGGGTCCGGTGCCGGCTACTAAGATTGCATTGCAGAAGGCTGGCCTGTCGCTGGACTACATCGACCTGATTGAGGTGAATGAGGCGTTTGCGGCGCAGTACTTGGCGGTCGAGAAAGAATTGGGACTCGATCGCGAGAAAGTAAATGTAAATGGCGGCGCGATTGCGCTGGGGCATCCGCTGGGCGCGACTGGGACACGGTTGGTGATCACGCTGCTGTACGAGTTGCGGCGACGAAAAAAGAAGTATGGGTTGGCAACGGCGTGTATTGGCGGTGGGCAGGGGATTGCGATGGTCGTGGAGAGCATGAACTAGCATTCCTTGACGGGGCCGCAGCGACTGCTGCGGACTAGGTGTCTTCCTCAATGCGAACCCCTGTTATTTGCAAGTCGCACTGCAGCTTCTGCTCTCATCAGACTCGGAACCATTTCGTGGGTCGTACTCGGAAGTTGGGAATCTTTCAAGCGTCGGACAGATTCCAAGTAGCTACCGCCCGCGATTTAGGAAATGCGAGAGGAAGTAATCATGGAGATAAAGAAAGTTGGTGTTCTCGGTTGTGGATTGATGGGCTCGGGCATCGCGCAAGTCGCGGCAACGGCGGGATTCGACGTCACAGTGCTTGAAGTCGAGCAGAAATTTCTCGACAAAGGCTTCGCCGGGATCGAGAAATCCTTGGCCAAGCTTGCCGAACGTCCGCCGGAAAAAGGCGGCATCTCGCCCCATCAGAAAGACGAAATTCGCAGCCGGCTCAAGGGTACGACCGATGTGCATAATCTCGCTCATTGCGACATCGTTATCGAAGCGGTCATTGAGAATGTCGCGGAAAAGAAAAAGATCTATGCATTGATCGAGGGCGTCGTGAAGAAGCAGGCGATCTTCGCCTCCAACACGTCATCGATCTCCATCACTGAACTCATGACGGCGACCAGGCGGCCCGAGCGGTTCGTCGGCCTGCATTTCTTCAATCCCGTGCCGCTGATGAAGCTGGTCGAAGTCGTGCGCACGATTGCCACTGCCGACGAGGTTTTTGAAGCGGCGTATGAGTTCGGCAAGAGACTGGGGAAGGTTCCAGTTCGGACGTCGGACAAGACCGGATTCGTGGTGAACCGCCTGCTGGTGCCTTATTTGCTTGATGCGATCCGCGCTTACGAAGAAGGCGTGGGATCGATAGAAGATATCGATAACGCGATGAAGCTGGGCTGCGGCTATCCCATGGGGCCGTTTACACTGCTTGATTTCGTCGGGCTCGATACGACGTACTACATCACTCATGTCATGTACGACGAGTTCAAGGAGCAGCGGTTTGCTTCGCCTCCGCTGCTCAAGCGCCTAGTTATGGCCGGATGGTACGGTCGCAAGAGTGGTAAAGGGTTCTACGATTATTCCGATCCGAATAAGCCGGTCGCGAATAAACTGTAGACTCACAGAACATGAACATTCTCTACAAGCGGAGAAAAACCGATCAGCCACCGGCGACGGACAATCAGGAGGAAGTCGATCACTACCGGCGTGCCTGGCGCAGCTATGTGGCGAGGCGAAACCTGGTAGTCGTGTTGTTTCTCAGTTTTATTCTCGTGGGTGCGGTTACTGCGAAGCTGAAGTTGGGGGAAGGAGTTGATTTCGTAATCCTGCTAGGCTGGATAGGGGTGTATCTGCTGGTGGCCTGGTGGCTCACAGAATGGAGATGCCCCCGCTGTGGAAAGGTATTCGGCCACCGGCTATGGACTGATCGCTGCATCAGCTGCGATTTGGACAAGAAAGAAATCGCGAACGTGGCGCGGGGTAAGAGCTAATCGCGAATTTACGTGGACCGAAACGCGCGAAGCGACGATTGAGGCAGTGGTAACTATCAGGAGAATGCACTTCCCTTTGCCTTGGTACCTGCGTGGTCAAGATTTCCTATGAACTTCGAAAACATTCTGTTCGAAAAGAAAAATGCCATTGCCTACGTCACCGTGAACCGGCCGAAGGTGCTCAATGCACTCAACATGGCCACGATGGAAGAATTGCGGACGGTGTTTCACGAGATTAAGAAGGATGCCGCGATTCGCGTCGTGATTATGACCGGCGCGGGCGAGAAAGCGTTTATCGCCGGGGCCGATATCGGCGAGCTGGCGACGCGCGATCCGATGACAGGCAAGGAGACCACGCAGCGCGGTCAGAACGTTCTGAATCTCATCGAGAATCTTGGCAAGCCGGTTATCGCGTGCATCAATGGATTCGCCCTCGGTGGCGGGTGCGAGATGGCGATGGCTTGCACACTGCGCCTCGCGAGCCAGAATGCAAAGTTCGGCCAGCCGGAAGTAAAACTCGGGATTATTCCTGGATACGGCGGAACACAACGATTGCCCCGGTTAATAGGCAAGGGACTTGCGATGCAGCAGTTGCTGACGGGCGACATGATTACGGCGCAGGAAGCTCATCGCATCGGGCTGGTAAATGAAGTTGTCCCGGCAGCGGAGTTGATTCCGCGGGCTGAGGCCATCGCGGCGAAGATCATTGCAAACGCTCCGCTGGCAGTGCAATATGCGATGGAGGCCGTGAACAAAGGCATGGAGATGACTTTGAGCGAGGGATTGTATCTCGAGGCCGTGCTGTTCGCGGTGTGCTGCGCGACCGCGGATAAGAACGAAGGAACGAGCGCGTTTCTGGAGAAGCGTGCGCCAGTTTTCAAAGGCAAATAACTGATCGCTTCTCTTTCACAAACTTTTCACGAATTCGAATCCAATCCACGGCGGAGTTACCAAGCCACGCAGAAAAAGAACAAGCGAGAGTTTTCGATAGAGGCCCTTCCTGGGCCAGCCGTCCAAGCGCTCGAAGGCTCGCTCAATGCTTCCGGAAGACGCTTCGCGATCGTTGTTTCACGATTTAATTCTTTCATCACGGAAAGACTTCTCTTGAGTGCCGCCGACGGACTGTTGCGCTCGGGCGCAAGGAAGAAAGACATCCATCTTGTGCGGGTTCCCGGGGCCTTCGAGATTCCGCTTGCTGCGCGCAAACTCGCGGAGAAGAAGCAATACGACGCCATCATCTGCATCGGCTGTCTCCTGCGCGGCGACACGGCTCACTACGACCTAATCGTTAACGAAGTCACGCGCGGCATCGGACAATCGGCGCAGGAAACGGGCGTACCCCATGCGTTCGGCGTACTTACTTGCGACACGTTGGAGCAAGCCATCGATCGCGCCGGATTAAAAATGGGCAATAAAGGTTTCGAGGCTGCGCTCGCGGCCGTGGAGATGGCATCGCTCAAGGATGCGATCGGCGCTCAGCCGCCATCAGCCGGTAGAAAGCAGATTCCTCCGTCTCTTGCCGCGAATCGCCGGAGTCACAAATCTTCAGCAAAGAAGAAGCAGAAATAATCCTTCCACTAAAGTAAACTGGGCACTAATCGCTAGCCACCGGTCACTTCTATGGGCACCCGTCGCAAATCGCGCGAAATGGCTTTGCAGATGCTGTTTCAGGCCGACATGGGCAAGCAGAGCGTCGAGCAGGTGCAACGCACTTTTTGGGCCGAACACGCCGCGACCAGCGCCGAGGTGCGTGGTTTCGCCCAGGATCTGTTTCGCGTGGCGACCGAGCGCGTGGCGGAGATCGATAAACTCATCGAAGGGCATGCGCAGCACTGGCGCATGGAGCGCATGGCGGCCGTGGATCGCAACCTGTTGCGGGCCGGCGTAGCCGAGTTTCTCGCCTATCCCGATACACCACGAGCTGTCGTGATTAATGAGGCGCTCGAAATTGCACGAAAATTCTCCAGCCCCGAATCCGTGCAGTTCGTCAATGGCGTGCTCGACAGCGTAGCCAAAGATCTGGCAAAAACCGCATAAGGCTATACCGCAGCACCGATCACTCGCCTAGTTCACTTAGCTCGACGTCGCTACGGCTTCACTGCGATCAGGTCCATCTGGCAGTTGTTTTCTGTATAGCAGAAGCTGTTTGTCGAATTGGCCAGCGGCGGAAAGGAAATCTGATATTGATCGAAAGCCGCGTAAGTATTCAGCACGTGCAGCCGACCGTCGGAGCCGGCAACATAGATCAACGAACCGTCGGCGCTCATGCTGGCGGTTACTGGAGAGGCGTTATTAGCCAGCGCAATACTGGAAGTTGCGCGCGTGGTGAAGCTATAGACGAGGATGCTGCTGCGGTCGCTGGCCACGATGTAGGCTAGCGTTGAGTCGGGCGAAATGAAGAAATTAACCGGGTGGAACGTGCCCTGGCCGATGTTGATGTGAATCGGCTGGAAGTACGTGGGCGGTGTAGTTACCGGCGTGATCTGAGCGAGAGTAACAGGCTGCGGACAAAGAGTCGTGAGCGACGGTAACGAAGAGTTAGTGGCGATGATGTCGATGCCAGTGTCATCGATGCCGAAGAAAAAGTCGAGGCCGGTCGTGTCGAGAATTGGGATCGGCGCACCCGGAAGATTGCTCATAGGGACGTTGCCGGCCGGCACCATCGTTAAAAACTGAGGCGGCGACGGCAGAAAAGTGGGTGTGGCAGGTGGAGTTAGCGTAACCGCAGAGTTATTGCACGTATTGTAAATGGCAAACGTGCCGGGATAAACCGCGGGTGCCACTCCTCCCGAGAGTATGGCGAAGGATCCGCTCGCGGAGAAAACAACGGAGCTGGCGGGCGCGGGCAGCGTGATCGGTGGCAGCAGGTTCAGCAGGGCAGAATATACATATAGAGTATTGCCGCCATTCGCCAGGATAAAAGCTTCTAATCCATCCGGTGAAAAAGCAGCCGTCGTTGCGTCGTTGATATTCAACGCGACGTTGCTGGATGTAGTCACGGTTGTTGGCGTAGAAGACGATGAAGTCTTCGATGAAGAAGACGTCGAAGTTGGTGCTGTCGTCGTGGTTGTTACATTGGCGATGTATACCTGGTTGGGCGTGGAAACGGTATCGGAGAAGACTGCGGCCCCGCCATTTTGCGAAACCCCGATCACTCTCCCTGTAACAACTCCTAGCTCGGTGCCCGGAGCCGCCAGGGAGGTAAATGCGCTGGTAGTAGTCCCCAGACTCCCCGGATTAAGCGTCAGGGCGCCGTATTGGCTGCCCAGGTAAGCGCGGTCTCCGGCGGGGTCGAACATGAGGGAGTTCGGTGGGGTCGGAATAGGAGTAGATGAATTAGGAATATTGGTGGTCGTCGGTACATTGTAAAGACCGACGCTGCACAAGGCTTCACTGTAACAATCCTGGCTGGTGACAAGTACAGTCGTCGCAACAGTTGTGCTCGAAGATGACCCACTTCCGGACGATCCGCTTCCGGAAGATCCGCTACCGGAGCCGGAGGATCCACTGCCCGAGGATCCACTGCCCGAGCCAGAAGAGCCGCTCCCCGAAGAGCCGCTACCTGACGACCCGCTTCCAGAAGTGCCGCTGCCTGACCCACTACCGGAAGATCCGCTACCGGACCCAGAAGATCCACTGCCCGAAGACCCGCTGCCCGACCCGGAAGTTCCACCACCGGATGAAGCGGAGCCCGGAGTCACAAGTCCAGAAATGGTGGTGACCGGATAAACCGGCTGAGGGATGTATGGTGCGGTGGAACCGACAGGATTGAGCGGCCAGCCGACATTGCAAGTTGGCGGCGAACACGATGCGGTTATCGCCGCTGCACCCGGTTGCGTGGCCGCAATGGTGCAAGCTGCGCCAGCCGCGCACCCGGTGGTGCCCCCTGCGGTCAGTGTGGCGGGTGAAGATGACACCCAGGTGAGTGGCGCCTTAGGTACGATGCAGCCCTGAACGTCAACCGCGATCGCAGTAATGCTCTCCGATGTTCCCTTCGTGGTTACGAAATTGGTCTCATTGCTAACCTGCTCGCCATTGAGATTGAGTTCCATCGCAATGCATTGCACCGGGCAGGTGGCGAAGAAATAGGGCTGGCTCGAAACCCCTGACGCAGAGGCGATGATCTGCGTTTGTCCTGGAACGCCCGGGCCGAAGGTTGCCTCGTTGGTGGGAACGGCCGGCACATTCGTCGTCACAGTGATAATTGGCGTGATCTTAGAAACATTAGCGTTGACCTCGCTCCAAGTAAATGGGCCAACCGCGCCTGTGATGTCGTTTCCGTTGTCATCCAGTGCGGTTGCCTGCAAGGTCTCGATCTGATTCTGTGAAAAACAGCTGTTAGGGTTGGGGGAACTGGCGGAAGACATGGGCGAAGGCGTGAAGGTCAGGTCGCAAGCAACCGGCAACGGTCCTTGGCTGGGGCACGCCGGAGGCGTCGAATTTACCGGAGGGACGAGCTTTACCGTTATATTGGCAATCGGCGGATGCACGAAGACCAGAGTCGGCGGACTGGTTGAGCCCAGAGCGGAGGCGGTGATTGAAGCGGTTCCGATTTGCGCAGGTACGCATTTCGAGTACACGGGAGGGTCCGCCCAAGTGCCAGCGCAAGCGACGCCGGCGGGCGACACATCGACTACACCAGGATTGCTGGAGGAATAAGCGAAGGCCGGAGAGACCGCAGTATTGGCTGCGTTCGTTGCGCTGGCGCTAAATATGATGATCGATCCCACTTGCATGGAATAACTGGTGGAAGGAGTAAGAGTGATTCGCACAGGAAGGGGCGAAGTGCCGGCCGGCTTATGCCCGCCGCATGCAGACAATGACAGAAAAGATGGCGCCATCAAGAACCAGCAAGCCAGAAACCGACGCGCAGAACGCAACCTTCCCATGCACCCTCTCGCCGCCTCACGGTCTATTCCGCGGACGTGCTGTTCAATGGTATGGAAAACTTGTAGTTTAGAGAACAGAGCCCGATTCGGCAAGCTCACCTCGCGAGCGCTTTCTGGGATCGCCCGTCGGAGTTCATTTTTTTATTGTGAAGCTGCGAGGATTTGCCTGATCTCTTCGGCTCAGAGGTGAGATGCGAAACGATGGGTTGACGATGTTTCAATTGGGCTGCTATATTCATAAAGTTCCGCGAGTCAATCCAGGCTTGTTGTATGCTGTGAGTTCCGCGAGAGCCGTGGAGCCACGGTAGAGTTTGAGAAATGCGTTTCTGGCGAGTGGCAATCGAACGCCGGAAACTTTCCTCGCTGAAACGTTCCTGCGCTGCCTTTCGCCCTTTCACGAGGGTTTCTGGAGCGCCTGATTACAGGCGCAATGGGAGCTTGCGAAAGGATATGCAGGACAGGGCTGACGATACGGAGCACCCTCGGAGTTTGGCCGGGTGCCACCGTCGGCAGCATAAATCAAGTTGGGTTTCCCAGAATCTCTTGCCGTGACAAGTTTACGGCGAGAAGCATGGCTGACCGTGAGTCCGCCAGCCCGGATTGCGAAAGCCTAAAACCGGGAACTCCGCTCTGCGGCCCGCGCCGGTCCGCACGCGGATTGCGGACGACAGGGCGCAGTGCGGGCTGCGTGAAAAAAGGAGCGGCAAAAAGTGCCTACTTTTAATCAATTGGTGGCGAAAGGGCGCAAGCGGCCTCGCTACAAGACGGCGAGTCCCGCGCTGGAGGGATGTCCGCAGAAGCGCGGGGTTTGTACCCGCGTGTACACGCAGACTCCCAAGAAGCCGAACTCGGCGTTGCGCAAGGTTGCACGCGTGCGATTGACGAACGGAATCGAGGTAACGACTTATATCCCTGGCGTCGGCCACAACTTGCAGGAGCACTCGATTGTGCTGATCCGCGGCGGCCGCGTGAAAGACCTGCCGGGTGTGCGCTATCACGTGATTCGCGGAACTTTAGATGCCGTTGGTGTGGCGAACCGCCAGCAGGGAAGATCGAAGTACGGCGCGAAACGCGCCAAAAAAGGTTAAGAGGAAGAGCTGAATGCCTCGCAAAGGACATACCGTCAAGCGAACCGTGCCGCCCGATGCCATTTACGGGTCGGACCTGGTGACGAAGTTCATCAACTCGATGATGTGGCAGGGCAAGCGCAGCACCTCGGAGCGCATCTTTTATGACGCCCTCAACAAGGTGCAGGAAAAGGGCGGAGGCGAAGCGCTGGTGCTGTTTAAGAAAGCGGTTGAGAACACGAAGCCGCTGCTCGAAGTGAAGACCCGCCGCGTGGGTGGGGCGAACTATCAGGTTCCGGTAGAGGTAAATGCCGACCGCCGCACTTCACTGGCCATTCGCTGGATTTTGACCTACGCGCGTGGCCGTGCAGAAAAAGGCATGGTCGACAAGTTGAGCAACGAGTTGCTGGACGCCGCGAATGGAAAGGGCGCGGCGATTAAGAAGAAAGAAGATGTACACCGCATGGCGGAAGCCAATAAGGCGTTCGCGCACTATCGGTGGTAAAGACCTTGCAGGTATCCGGAGCCCGCTAGGCAGTGACAATGTTCGCGAACCCTGCGGAGGTCGCCAATGGATGGCCGGGAACGTGATTGGTGGCGGCTGGTTCGAGACGTGGGTTCCGGTGGGGTTCTGGCCGGCCTGTGGATTTTGGTTGAGCCCGTTCGCCTCCTTTTTGACAGTGCTGCGTGGAGCTGGGCGCCGGAAGGGTGGGTAGTGGCCTGTATGGGAGCCTGCATGTACTTTGTGGGGCGTGCGGGTATGTCCACCGAGAAGATGCTGGCGGATCGACAGGCGAAGTTGGAGGGCAAGCTAGACGCGATTCTTGAGAAGTTGAACGAGCAAAAAGCTGAAAGCTAGAGACAGAAGCTTAGGAATTGAACCTAAAGGATTCGGAGCCCAGAAAGAGCAGAATTAAGTCGTGCCTAGAACAGTCCCATTAGAGCGTTGCAGGAACATCGGCATCATGGCCCACATCGATGCCGGCAAGACCACTACGACGGAGCGTATCCTGTTCTATACCGGACGCACGCACCGCATCGGCGAGGTCCACGAAGGCACTGCGACCATGGACTGGATGGAGCAGGAGCAGGAACGCGGCATTACCATTACATCCGCCGCGACAACCTGCACCTGGCGCGACATTCGCATCAACATCATCGACACTCCCGGCCACGTCGATTTCACTGCCGAAGTTGAGCGCTCGCTACGCGTTCTCGACGGCGCCGTAGCGGTATTCGATGCCGTTCACGGCGTCCAGCCTCAATCGGAAAAAGTCTGGCGGCAGGCCGACAAATACGGCGTCCCGCGTATTTGCTTCATCAACAAGATCGACAAGATGGGCGCGGATTTTGAGCATGCGGTTGATACCATCCGCAAGCGCCTGAGCGCAAAACCGGTGGCTATTCAGATTCCCATTGGGCAGGAAGATAAGTTTCGCGGTGTCGTCGACCTCATCGGCATGAAGGCGATCGTCTGGGTAGATGACACGATGGGTGCCGCGTATGTGACCGAAGAGATTCCCGCCGAACTGAAAAAGAAAGCGGATGCTTTCCATGCGCAGCTGGTCGAAACCATAGCCGAAAACGACGACGATATCCTGCACAAGTTTCTGGAAGGCGAGGAGATTACCGGCGATGAACTGCGGAAATCGTTGCGTAAATCGACGATTGCGCTAAAGGTGTTTCCGGTTGTTGTTGGAACCGCGTTCAAGAACAAAGGTGTGCAGCCGCTGCTCGACGCAGTGGTCGACTATCTGCCTTCGCCGCTCGATGTGCCCGAGACGCACGGCAAGAACCCGGACAACGGCCAACTCATCACGCGCAAAGCGGATGACAAAGAGCCGTTCTCGGCGCTTGCGTTCAAGATCATGGCCGATCCTTTTGTCGGCCAGTTGACGTTCATACGCCTGTATTCCGGCCATCTGAAGACGGGCGATTCCGTTCTTAACGTGCGCACCACGAAGACCGAGCGCATTGGCCGCCTCCTCAAGATGCACGCCAACAAGCGCGAAGAGATCAGCGAGATTTTCGCTGGAGATATTTGTGCCGTCGTGGGTTTGAAAAACGTCGGTACCGGCGACACGATTTGCGACGAGCGGCATCCCATCGCTCTTGAATCGATTGAATTTGCAGTGCCCGTAATCTCCGTCGCCGTCGAGCCGAAGACCAAGGCCGATCAGGAAAAAATGGGGATGGCGCTAGGCAAGCTGGCACAGGAAGACCCCACCTTCAAAGTTCACACCGACCCCGACAGCGGACAGACCAT
>JASHNX010000043.1 GCA_030041415.1 Candidatus Sulfotelmatobacter sp. | reverse complement strand
CAAGCCGACCACAGCACAATCAGAACCACCATGGCCGCCAATAGGCCCGCACGTTGGAAACTCATCAGCACCCCAAAGAAAATTTTCGCCTGCGAGGAATTGTACATTTTAACGGCTGGACACAATCTCCGCCACTGCAGACGGAGATGCAACAATCCGTCTCAGCCTCAACTGTTGGTTTCGTTTCTGGGATGCACGGCCCGCAAAGCAAGTTGGATCGAAGGACCAAGCGGGGTGAAAAATACGGAGTGTAGAAGCTGGTTTGAGCGAACGGCGACGAAGCCACGGAGGTTGTTATTTCTTTCGTCGCGATCGGCCGCTGGCTGCGGCGCTTTCCGGCTCCTGCGGTCTGGCGGCGGCAGCGGGTTTCTTTTTTCCTTCCATCTGCGCCAGGCTCTGCTTGAGCGCGGCCATCAAATCCACAACGGGAGCCAGTTTCTTTGGCTTTTCGACTGCAGCGACTTCCCCGCCCTCAAGCTTGGTCTCAATCAGCTTTTTCAGGTTGTCCTGAAAAGTATCGTGATATTTCTTGGGATCCCATTCGTCGGCGAGCGCCTCGATCAGCTGGTGAGCGACTTTCACTTCGGCTTCTTTCAGCTCTACGTCCGGAGCGCCGAAGCCTTCCACCTTTTTCACTTCTTCTTCGTAGTACATCGTATGCAGCATCAATCCGCCTTCCGATGGCCGCAGAAAGCAGGTGTACTCGCGGTTGTGCATCGTAATCTTCGCGATCGCCACGTATTCGCTCTCTTCCAGCGCCTTGGTCAGCAATGCGTAGGGACGCCGTCCCGCTTCTTCCGGCAGCATGTAATACGAGGACTCGAAATATACGGGATCGACCTCGCTCTCTTTGACGAACTCGAGGATCTCCATGGTCTTGGCGGTCTGCGGCTCAATCTTCTTGATCTCGTCCGGTTCGATCACAATGTATTCATCTTTGCGGAATTCGTATCCCTTCACGATTTCGTCCCGCTCCACGACCACGCCTTCCAACTGGCAAACATATTGCTGCTTCAAGCGCGACTTATCAGGGCGGTGCAGCATGTTGAAGGAAATGCCGGAACTGCGAGCGCCAGAAAACAGGCGCACGGGCATCGAGATCAAACCGAAGGTTAAATGTCCGGACCAGACCGACGATGGCATAGTTGCTCTCGCTTGCTAAGGATCAAAAGCCACATCGCAATGCCTGCGCAAAGCGCAACTGAAAAGGCCTGATACACCCAGAATTGGGAGTTTAGCCCAAGAAACCGAATGTTGGATGCAGAAATTCGCCGGCAGGAACCCCGATGCGAAGCCGAAGGTAATGTGGGCCGGCGTAAATCGTCCCAAGGAATTGTAGTTGACTTGAGAAGTTCCGGGTTTGAGCGCCGCCGTTTGACCGCAATTCTCATTTTGAGCCGCCTGAGGTATGCCTGAAAATTCGCTGCAAGCGAACTCGATTCTCCGAATTCATGTATTCTGAAGCCTACCCACACCAGAATAGAGGAGAGCATCCCATGAAACTCACCGGGCTCGCAGTTCTCGTCTTGTCGCTAGCGTCTCTGGCTTTTGCCGCGGAGGATGTAGTCACCGCGACGCACGGCACGATCGACAAACTCGACACGACGGCAAAAACAATGTCGGTTAAAACGGCCGATGGTACGGAGCACGTATTTCACTGGACCAAAAACACTACCGTCCACGGAACGGATGCTGCGGCCAAAGATTCCTGGCACGGATTGAAAGAAGGATCGGAAGTCGTGGCACATTCGACGGCGCGGGGCGGCGAAGATACCGCGGTTGAAGTGGATAAGCTCGGAGACAAGGGACTCGAGAAGACGGAAGGGACAGTCAAGGAAATCGATCGCGGTGGGAAAAAGCTGGTTGTCCAGACAGCGGACGGCACCGAACACACTTTCCAGCTTTCGGGCCACGCTGCGGCAGACGCGGGCAAAGACATTGCGGCAGGCACCGAGAAGGGTACAAAAGTCGTGGTATATTCGACCGAAGCCTCGGGCAAGAGAGTCGCCCACTTCTTCGAGAAGATTTAAATCAAACTCCTCGTATGGGCGGGCAGTCTGTCCGGTGTGGACGTCTGCTCTTGCGCTGTTGTTTCGCACTTTATGCTGAACCTCAACGATTGGCCAGACGCACCATTCAGTGCTCTCTCATGGGGATGAAACCAGCGAATCGTTGCTTCGCGCTCTCATTACTTTTTTCCGTTTTTGTTTCTATCGTTGTTGCCTTGCCCTCGCGTGCCTTGAGCAGTGGCGATGGAACCCCCGCCAGCACCGCGCATCCATTTACTGCGGCCGATTTTGACTGGCGCGAGATGATTCCAGCTCTTGCCGCAGCTTCGGAGCTACCGGGAGACCAGGGTGTCAAGGAGATGCTCGAAAACTCGAGCGTGCTGCGCGCCTATGTCGTGAACCAGGTTTGGGCCGATTGCAAATCCGATGAGAATCGATGCGCTGCAATCGCGGACAGCGCTGCGCTTGAGCGAGAGGTAACTGGACGGATTGACGCCATCGTTGCCAAGACCATGGTCACGCGAGACAAGATGGCCATCGTAGATTACACTCTCGCGAGCCAGCCATTTCCCTTCTCTGAGATTGCCGCTTATAAGAGTCAGAAGCGCCAGGATGCGTATTTCACGCTGGCACTTGCGGGCAAGGACTACACCTCTCTACGAGTGAAGGCAAAATACGGCGCGCCGTTCGATGACGATATTTTTCAGTGGTATGGCGTTTACAAATACCGGGTGGATGATGCCGGCTACCGCAGCGAGGCAGTATTCGAAATCGATCCGACAAACGATGCGGTCATAAAGATCGCGATCAGCCTGAAGGCGAAGAAAAAACACGAGCACTCGAAAACCGGAGAACCTAACTGAAGCTTAGCGTTGTCCGGTTGCCACATTAAAAACCATTTGTTCGTGATAACATCCGGCCAGTGGCTGCCGCAAAAAATATTCCTGATCCAGATTACAGGGCCGAGCGTCTGGTCTCGGCAGCGGCAGTGGAAGACGATTCTTCGTTTGAGCTCAAGCTGCGTCCCCAGCGGCTCGCCGAATTCATCGGACAGGCAAAGGTCAAAGAGAACCTCGCGGTTGCCATCGAAGCAGCGCGTTCGCGCGGCGAAGCCATGGATCACGTGCTGCTATATGGGCCTCCGGGATTGGGAAAGACGACGCTGGCCAACATCATCGCCAACGAATTGGGAGTGCGCTTCCAGCCTACCGCTGCGCCGCTGTTGCAGATCAAAGGCGATTTGACGGCGATCATTACCAACCTGCAGGAGAGGCAGGTGTTGTTCATCGATGAAATTCACCGGCTGCAGCCGGTGCTCGAAGAGCTTCTATACTCCGCACTGGAAGATTACAAGCTCGACATTATCATCGGCCAAGGGCCCTCGGCGCGCACTCATACTCTGGAAGTAAAGCCTTTTACCTTTGTGGGAGCGACTACCCGAGCCGGACTCATTTCTGCTCCACTAAGAGCTCGTTTCGGTATTGTGCTCCGGCTTGAGTTTTACACGCCTGCGGATTTACAGGTGATTGTCGAGCGGTCGGCGGAAATCCTGGGAGTTGAAATTGATGACGCTGGCGCGAAGGAGATCGCCGACAGGTCCAGGGGTACACCGCGGATTGCCAATCGGTTGCTCCGGAGGGTGCGCGACTATGCCCAAGTCCGGGGTGCGGGAAAGATCGACTTGCCGACGGCGCAGGCAGCGCTGCAGATGCTGGAAGTGGATCAATACGGCTTCGACGAGGTCGATCGGCGTTTATTGCTTACGATCATCGAGAAATATCAGGGTGGTCCGGTCGGAGTGAATACTCTGGCGGCGGTGCTCGCCGAGGAGCCGGATGCGATCGAAGAGATCTATGAGCCATTTCTGATGCAGATTGGTTTTCTCAACCGGACTCCGCGCGGCCGCGTAGCAACCCAGCTGGCGTATGAGCACTTCGGCATCACTCCTAATCGGCGGCAGGCCTCGCTTTTCTAACTTCTATCCACAAAAGCCCGCGGTGCGAGAAGCTGCGGCAAATCGTGTTGGATGCGTTATTTCGCAATTCGGTACAAACGTCGCTTCGATGTTATGTTAGCCACCAAATAGTGTATCTTGCTCAATTCCCGGTTGGGGGCGCGGGAAAACTGAGGGATTAGTGCGCTTGGGTCGGGTTAGGCATCGCGGTCGCTTCAATCGGATGGCAGCGATAGCTTTGTCTTCGGCTGCACTTCTGGCCGCAGTCCCGAGCGGGACTGCTTCTCCAGTAGCTGGAGCCGCTCAAAACTCGGCTTCTCAAGCGACGAATTCGCAACTGCTGCGACCCCACGCGGAGGATTCGGGCGCAGCACGGGCTCTGCCGCCGGCGGGCCTGCCTCCGTCGCTGAAAATCCCACGCTTGACGCGCGCTCCCGTGCTCGAAGACTTCCTTACCATGGAGCCGGCGGGCGAAACTGCGCAACAGATGACGAAAGTCGACGGTTTCGTTCAGCGCAATCCCCACGACGGTGAGGTCGTTTCCGAGCCGACAGCAGCCTACCTAGGTTACGACCAGAAGAATTTATATGTGGTATTTGTCTGTTTCGACAACCCGGAGAAAGTGCGCGCCCGCATGTCGCCGAGAGAGGACATTTTTGACGACGATGAAGTCGAGGTGATGCTGGATACGTTTCACGACCGCCGCCGGGCCTACGCCTTCCAGACCACTCCGCTCGGTGTGCAATGGGACGCCATCTGGACCGAAGCCTCAAGGCAGGAAGTCAATGGGAATTTTGATACCTCATTCGATACCGTATGGGACTCGCGCGGCAAGGTGACCAGCCAGGGATTTGTGGTGTGGATGTCGATCCCTTTCAAGAGCTTGCGTTTCCCCGATACTAAAAACCAAGAGTGGGGGATCATTCTGTATCGCGGGATCGTGCGCAAGAGCGAGGATGCGTTCTGGCCACAGGTTTCCTTAAAGGTGCAAGGCAGGCTGAACCAGGAAGCAACGCTCAACGGACTGGAAGGAATCTCCCCGGGCCGCGACATCGAGCTGATTCCATATGGAATCCTGCAGGGCTTTCGGGCGCTCGATGAACGCGACCCTTACAACCCATATTTCCAGAACGCGACTGTAAAGGGCCAGACTGGGATGGATGCCAAGTTCGTCATCAATGACGACTTTGTACTCGATCTGACTGCCAACCCCGATTTTAGCCAGGTGGAATCGGAGGATCCGCAGATTACCGTCAATCAACGCTTCGAAGTTTATTTTCCGGAAAAACGTCCGTTTTTTCTGGAGAACGAAGATTATTTCCGCACTCCGATCGATCTGTTTTTCACCCGCAATATTCAGGACCCCTCGGCGGGAATTCGATTGACTGGGAAAGGAGGGCCCTATTCGTTAGGGCTCATCAGCACAGATGACCGGGCTCCCGGCCTGGCCGTGCCCGATTTTTGCCCGCCGACCTCGCCGATCTGCTCGAATGCGTTATCAGGCGACCGCTCTTATTTCACAGTGGCGCGCGCGAGCCGGGACATTTTCAAACAATCGAGCGTGGGCGCGATTTTCAGCAATTGGGAGTGTCCCGCGACCGGCGAGTACAACCATGTAGGCGGGGTCGATGGCCGGCTGAAGCTCAACACCAATTGGACGGTCGAGGGCCAGGCGGTCACTAGTTCAAGTAATCTGCTGGGGCTCAACGCATATCTTTCTCCCGGTGGAGACCTGCAGAGGACCTGCGAATACAATCTCTTTCCATTTAGCTCAGGAAACGCCGGAAACGGTTCTCATTACGCCGGACCGGCTGACTCATTCGAAGTGCGCCACAACGGGCTTCACTTTAACTACGTCGGGACTTACCTGGACGTGAGCCCGGGTTTTGTGACCATGCCGGGATTTGTGAACCGAGCGGATATCCGCGAAATCAAAAATACGGTTCTTTACCGGTTTCGGCCGAAGAAGGGTTGGATCGTCGCCTGGGGCCCGACGATGCGACAGCGGTACGTTTTCGACCACGAAGGCAACCGCCTGGATACCTATTACGATCCCTATCTCAAGCTCGAGGGACGCGGGCAGACTACCCTTATTTTTTCACCGTACGACGAATTGCGCGAACGACTGCGCCCCCAGGATTTTGCCTTTATAGGCGTGTTGGTAAATCGCAACTACGACTACCACGAACATTCGAGCAGCGCTTCTTTTTACACTGGATATTTTCGCAAACTCACACTAGGCGCGATCTACTCGTGGGGAGACGGGGCAAATTTCGTCCCCGCCCCGCACGATCTGCCGCAGACTCTTCTGTCTCGCGAGGATACGTCGACGGTTCTGTTAACGTTCCGTCCGGTCGAACGTCTGAAAATCGAAAATGAATATCTGTATGAGCGCCTGCGGGCGACGAACAGCGAGTATTTTTCCGCGCTGGCGCAGGCGCCCGGACCCATCGGCAAAGGCATCTTCAACAACGATATAGTGCGCAGCAAATGGAACTGGCAGTTCACGCCCCAGCTCTCCTTGCGCGTGATTTTGCAATACAATTCGTTGCTGGCGAACACGCCGGGAGACACGTTTTATCCTTATACGTACCTGCCGACGGAAAAGGAATTCAACGCCGATTTTCTCCTTACCTATCTCGTGCACCCGGGAACGGCAATTTACCTGGGCTACAACAGCGATTTGCAGAACCTGAACCGCAATCTGACGCTCGATCCGGCGGGCCTAGCGGGACTTTATACGGCGAACGGTTTTATGAACGACAGCCGTCAGGTTTTCTTGAAAGTGTCGTATATGTTCAGGCCGTGATGCGTCCTCGCCGTTGCTGAATCCCGCGCCAATCCAGTAGAATCTAAAGATTCGCATCGAGGTTTAAAGCCATATGAAAGCAGCCATTCATCCCGCTTACAACGAAGTACGCGTGCATTGCGCGTGCGGCAATACTTTTATGACCCGCTCGACCCATAAGGGTGACATCAGCGTAGAAATCTGTTCAGCCTGCCATCCGTACTTTACCGGCAAGCAGAAGCTTGTGGATACCGCCGGCCGCGTGGAGCGCTTCCGCCGCAAGTACGCCAAAGCCGGAGAAACAGCCAAAAAGTAATCACGACTCGAAACTGAGAAATCGAAGGCTCTCGCTTGCGAGAGCCTTTTCGGCGATATAAGGTTGCGTGCCAAGGCGCACGACAGCGGCAGGATGAGCCACGGGCCTTTCAGGAGGTCTTTTGTGAGTAGGAAAATTCCTCTGTCCCGACCTTCCCGACATTCGCTTCCGCAAACTCTCGAACGCGATCCAGGGACGCCTGTAATTCCTGCTGATACTTTTCGAGTCCTTCATCGCTGGTACTAGCCGGAACGGGAATCAGCTGCCCGAATCGCATTAAGACCCGCGAAAACGGTTTGGGAATCAATAGCCGGTCCCAAGTGTTGAGAACCCACGCGCGATCGACGGCCATATGAAACACGCTCATGGGCACTCCCGAAGACCGCGCCAGGGCAACGGGTCCGGGCTTAACCTTGTAGCGAGGGCCGCGGGGACCGTCGATTGTGAAGGCGACGGTCCAGCCCTCTTCGAGCGCTCGCCGTAACCCCAGCAATGCGCGCACCGCGTTGCGGCTGCTCGATCCCTTTACCGGAACGAATCCGAACTTGCGTACGACGCGTCCCATGTATTCGCCGTCGTAGCTATTGCTGCTCATCACGCGCACGCCCAGGTTGCGGCAGATGTAAGTTGCGGGAATCATGCAGGCATGCCAGAAAGAAGCGATCACTGGCCGCTGCTCAACAGTGCCCTGCGCGCCATCTTCGTAGGAAATAGAAACTCGCAGCGTGGGACCGATAATGCGAATGAGCCAGTATCCCGCCGTGATAATGATGCGCAGGACTATTCTCTGCCGCACGCTGAACCGGCGGGAGATTGGACCTGTGGTGGCTGTGAAGTCTTCCGGGATGGCAGCTTCTGGCACAAAAATATTGTATCGGGAAGTCTGTCATTCGGCTGGACCGCCGGCGAGATGATCCGCCGCGGGTGCTAGCTTTCCAGATAGCCGTCGATCCACTCTTTGATCTTACGGCGGCGGTCGTCACCGGCATCGAACCGAACACCGAAAGATTTGGTCTTGCGCCAGCTGACGACGGCGCGCACGCTGACTCGCGGCAAGGTGAGCAGGGAAAAGGAAATCTCCACATTTGTTCCTGCGGGCATATCTTCGGAACTTTTCAGCGACATGCCACCAGAACTGACTTCGATACTGGAGGCCGTGAGCCGATGGCCATCGGAACTGGCCACCGTAACCTCGGTCATGATAGGAATGCGCGCATAACGGCGGAATTCGTGGAGTACGAGCATATGCGTGGCACGGACGAGCTTCATGGCCGCCGGACGCTCCAATGGCTCGTGAAACATGGCATTGATGCCATACTTCGAGTAGCGCATCGCATCATGGGCGCTGCCACCGAGTCCATAGAGGACGAGCCTGCTATTTGATGGAGACGTACGCGCGGCTTCCATCACTTTTTCGGAGCCAGGGCCAAGATTGACGACGCAGGCCTCGAATTTCTCCTGCTTCAGCCGTTCGGAGGATGTGCCTGATGTGACAACCGTCTCGATGCCGAACTGTCGGAAGCACTCGGTAAGCAGGTAACGGGACGATTCCTTGACGTCAACTAGGGCAACACGAGCAGCAGCTTTTTTCTTAGCAAACGCAGGTGCCAGAGCAGTACCGAAGGCTTTTTCCATGGGTCGGGGCAGTTCCAATACGAAAGCTTATTGTGGCGTGGTCGCAGAGAGATGGAAAGACCCTTAAGGGAAAGGTCAGAGGTACAAAAGGCCGATTACCAAAGTGGACTGCCGGGTTGACCGAGTGGGCCCGAGTAACGGGGATGGCGAACAAATATCGAATAGTCCGGGATCTGGCGTGCAACGGGGAAATCGTGTGTCAAGCGTCAATCCCGTTGTGGGCCGGTTCTGTGTTTCCGTTAAATGATTGTGAGCATGTGATCTACGTCACAGCAATCGTCGCTCCAGCCTATAATTTCTGCTTACGATTCCGCTGACTCCCCGTCTATTTCTATGCAAGCCCGGGTACGGCATTGACACCGGGCAAACAGGAAATGACAAAACATGCCGGCCGATGTACTTGCGGTAACACTTGCGGTTGGTGAACGGGCGCACTCGAAGGCAGAACACGAGCGAGTGGAGAAAGTCAGCGGTTGCATTCTCGTTGAGAATCAGACCCCCGCGCGGGTTTGCATGACTGCTCAAGAACGCCGCATTGACGATACGATCCTGATCCGCGAGGCGCAGAGCGGGAACGCCGCTGCCTTCGAGGAGTTGGTACGCCACTACGATCAGGCAGTGTTGCGCCTGGCGCTGCATCTGACCGGCACCGAGCATGACGCGCAGGATGTGTATCAGGATGCCTTCCTGAAGGCGTACAAGAACATTGGAAGCTTCCGTTTTGAGTGTTCGTTTTACACGTGGATTTACCGCATTGTGACCAATCTTTGCCTGGATCATTTGCGGAAGAAAACTGTGCGTAAAGAAGACGCTCCCGTGGCAAAGGGCGGCAATGGCGAGGAATATGACCTGTTGGAGCAGGTTGCGGACGGAAGGGCGGGATCGAATCCAGAGCGCGATCTGATGCGGCGGCAGTTGGGCGCACGGATTTCGGGAGCGCTGGAAAAGCTGACTCCACGGGAGCGCATGGTGTTTGAATTGAAGCACTATCACGGATTGAAGTTGAGAACGGTCGGCGAGATTTTACATACGACCGAAGAAACGGCGAAGAATACGCTGTTTCGTGCGACGCAGAAGTTGCGTGGGCAGTTGGCGGATATGAGGTAGGCGGCAAAAATTATGCAGGGACAGCCGCCCAGCCTGCCCTGAGGGAGCGGAGCGAGTCGAATGGGGCTGTCCGGTCAGGCGAAGCCTGGCGGTAGATGAGGAAATAACTATGAAGTGCGAATGGGTACGGGAAAACATAACGCTGCATGTCTATGGCGAGCTGGCCGACGATGCTCGGCATGAACTCGAGCAGCACGTAACGCGCTGCTCCGATTGCGCGGCTGAACTGAAGGCGGAGCGGGAGTTTCATGCTCTGCTTTTGCAGGATCACGCAGTCGAGCCTTCGCCGAATCTGCTGGCTGCTTCGCGCATGCGGTTGCAGGAGGCGCTCGAAACGGCTCAACAGGGAGGGTTCTGGCATCGGCTGGCGTTCGATCCGGTCAACTGGCTGCGCCAGGTTCATTTCTCGCCCGCGCTCGCGTCGGTAATTCTTATTTTCGGCTTTGCAGCAGGAATCGGAACAGCTTACAAGGTTTTCTCTCATTCTCCACAGATTGCAAATACCACGGTGGTGCCCACGGCGGCAGCACCTGCGGAAGCGTCCATTACCGGTATCCAGTCGATCACACAGGAGCCGGGCAGCAATCAGATCGCAATCAAATACAACACGGTTTCGACGCAGGAAGCCCAGGGATCGCTGAATGACCAGCGCATCCAGCAGCTGCTGCTGTTTGCGGCGCGCAGTAACTACAACTCCGGCGTTCGCATGGATTCCGTGGACCTGCTCACGCAGAAGCCCGATGTGCGGCCGGTGCGTGACGCCTTGATTTATGCGCTGCGTTACGATACCAATCCGGGTGTGCGACTGAAGGCGCTGGATGGGCTGGGTCCGTTTGTGAAGGATGACGTCCAAGTGCGCGACGCCGTATTGGAAGCGCTGGTAAATGATTCCAATCCGGGCGTGCGGACCGAGGCGTTGCGTTTGATCGAGCCGGTGAAAGCCGACGGCAGCGTGCGCGGCGTGCTGATGACGCTTGCGGCGAAGGATCAAAGCCAGTACATCAAATCGCAGGCCCGCACCATGCTGGCGCAGTTGCCCGAGATTGACTAAGGTCGTCCGCGAGGAAGAAAGGCTCGCGCAGTGACAAGTGATAAAACACAACAGGTAGAAATTTTGAAACGTTTGCCACAATTCGTCTTAATGCTGTTCTTCCTTGCTTGCTTTGCTCGATTCGCGCCGGCGCAGGAAACGCTCTTAAGCTGCGACAACGGCACACAGGAAACCAATGGTACTCTCGCCGCGGCGCGAAACTTGCGAGTCAAAGTCGACCTCGGCTCGGTCGTGGTTCGCGGCAGCGGACAACAAGGGATCAACTATAACGTGCATGCCCGCTGCAATTCACGCCGGAGAAACGGGGAGTTCAAGATCAGCGCCTATGTCCGTGGAGATACAGCCTGGATTACTGGCGAGTGGGAAGGCGGCCGCGCACGAGATTTTTCAGGGGAGTTTCGCATCGAGGTACCGCGGGAAATCGGCCTGGTAAAAATCGAAACTGAAGGCGGCAACGTGGACACCACCAGCATTGCCGGACGGGTCGAAGCCGAAAGTGGGGGCGGCAGTATTCACCTGGATGACATTGGCGCGGGAGCGCACGCCGAAACCGGTGGCGGTTCAATCGATGTCGGAACGATCGGTGGTGACATTCGCTTGGAAACCGGCGGGGGATCGATTAGTGTGCACCATGCCAATGGGAAGCTGATGGCCGAGACGGGCGGCGGCAGCATAGCGATCATGTCTGCTTCGCAGGACGCAAGCGTGGAAACCGGCGGTGGAGGAGTTCAGGTCCGTCAGTGTTCCGGAAAAATAAAAGTATCAACGGGCGGCGGCAGCGTGGACCTGGGTGACATCGGCGGCCCCGCCAACATTGAGACCGGCGGGGGCAGCATTCACCTGGCGTCAGCGAAAGGGTCGGTCGAAGCCCACACTGGCGGCGGCGGAATCGAGCTCTACGGCGTGCCTTCGGCGCGCGCAGAAACCGGCGCCGGCGGAATCGTCGTGAAGCTGGTGAAGACCGAGGCTACGCCGGGCAATTCGTCGCTGGAGACCTCGGCGGGTGATATCACGGTGTACATCGCCTCGGACGTGGCGGTGTCGGTGCAGGCCAATGTAGACCTCGGCAGCGGACACCACATCACGTCCGATTTTCCCGATATCCATATTTCGAACGAGGGCGATAAATGGGGCCCTCGAACGATCAGTGCCGAGGGTAAATTGAATGGCGGCGGCCCGGTTCTCAAAGTTCGAACCACGACCGGCGACATTTGTTTCAGGCGGGCGAATTAGCATCCGAGTCAGCGGACGTCTCACTATGCTGCCCGACTCGCAGAAGTTCGGGAGGGTGTTCATGCGAAGACAAGTTCTTGCGTCAATTGTTACGCTGCCCTTGCTGATTGCCCTTGCCCAGGCTGGCCAGGTGACCTGGGGCGTGAACTCGTGGCAGCCCTATGGTATTCCGAGCGAGGATTCCGGCAGCGCATCCTACCTGGGCGTTGACATCGCCGATGTGAGCGCCGATCGCGTGGCCGCGCTCAAACTGAGAGAAGAAAAAGGCGTCGAAGTTACTATGGTCGACCAGGATGCTCCGGCGGGAAAGGCCGGCATTAAGGAGCACGACGTTATTCAGTCAATGAACGGTACTGAGGTCGACAGCAAGAGCCAATTGCAGCGCATGATTCATGAGACTCCGCCAGGGCGCACTGTAACCCTGGTCCTAAGCCGTGATGGACAACCGGTAACGGTGAAGGTGCAACTGGCCGACCGGCGGTCCGAATTTCATGTCGCGAAAGATAAAGATGACGGCGATTTTCATTTCGAAATGCCCCCGATTCCGAATATAGACGTGGACATTCCGAATTTCGCTGTTGTCGTGGTGCAGTCCTCGGCGCGCAGTGGCCTGATGGTAGAAAATCTTACGCCCCAGTTGGCCGAGTTCTTCGGCGCAAAGGACGGAAAGGGAGTTCTGATAAGGTCGGTCGAGAAGGGCAGCCGTGCCGATAAGGCCGGCCTTCGGGCTGGCGATGTGATCGTTCGGGTGGGCGATCAGGCGGTTCACGATACCAGCGACTTTACCCACGTGTTCCACGCGCGCAGCGCGGGCTCGGTAAACGTGGAAGTCATTCGGGACCGAAAAGCCCAGAGCATCACCATTACCCTGCCGGGGCGCAGAGAATCCGGGAAAACTCTGCAAGAGAGTTTCGACTTGCCCGAAATGGACGCGCAAAGGCGGATGGAACTCAGCGAGATGCAGGAGCAGGTTGCCCGTCTAGGCCCTCAAATGGAGCTGGCGGAGCAGGAAGTTCGGAAATCGTCAGAAGAAATGCGCAAGACGATGTGCGAGAAAAGCAAAGAAATGAAAGAGCAGGCGCTTAAGATGCGGCAGCAATACCGGGAAGAACTGCGAAAGAGCGAAGGGCAGATGCGGAAGCAGATGGAACAGCTCCGGCGCGAGATGCCGCATTGGCTCGACATCTAACGATCACCGCTTAAGATCCTACAGCCCGACTCCATACGCGCGTGACGCAACTCCCAGGCACACGCGATTCCTTCCTGCCTGTTTTGCCGCGTAGAGAGCGTTATCGGCTGCTTTTACGAGTTCATCACGGGTCGTGCCCTGGTCGGGAAATGCGGCTGCTCCTGCGCTGATTGTCACGGTGCGCGGAACACCGGGGAACTGCCAATCGGCCACCATCTTGCGCAGCTTTTCTGCGATGTTGACGGCGTGTTGCGCACTGGTTTGCGTCAGCAAAATGGCAAACTCCTCGCCGCCATAGCGACAGACCACGTCGATCTTGCGCACCTGCTGATGAAATAGCGATGAAACCTGGCGCAGAACTTCGTCCCCAAGCACATGACCGAACTCATCATTGAGCCGCTTGAACTGATCGATATCCGCCATGATGACCGCCATTCCGGTGCCATAGCGTCGGGCGCGTTCAATTTCTTCCAGAATGCGGAGCTCGAAAAACCGGCGGTTGAAGATGCCAGTCAGGCCATCGAGGTATGCCAGTTGCTTGACCCGCTCAACGTAGTGCGCGTTCTGAATGGCTGTTGCACAGATGTCGGCAACCGATTCTAGCGACTGCAAGTCGCCGTCGCGGAAGGCATCGGCCTGGGAACTGTCGAGGGCGAGAACCCCCAGGCTCTGCCCGAACGATACCAGCGGAATGCGCACGCGAGAGGCTGATTCTGCGAAAAACTTGGTCGCAGGAGCATTGCCGAGATCGCTTTCGATTCCAGTGCGATTGCCCGCAAGTATGCTGGCCCAGGGTTCATTTCCGACTGGGAAGCGGCCCCCCTGCGGAATGTGCAGGGTAAGGGTTCCATGGTGGGCACGGAGGACCAGATCGTTCTCTTCTCGCAGGAACAACGAAACGTGCGAGACACGGAAGGCATCCTGAACGAGTTCGCAAACACGGCGCATAAGCTCTTCCAGATCGAGAACCGCCGTGGTCTGTTGGGCGATGGCGTTGATTGCTTGCAATTGCCGTGCCCGTTGCCGCTCAAGAGAGTAAAGGCGGGCATTCTGCAGCGCGATCGAAGCCTGGTTTGAAAAGAGAGTCAGCAGATCGATGGTCTCGTCGTCAAAATGATTGACGCGCTCGCTCTGACAATCGAGAACTCCCACCACCTCATCGCGCAGCATGAGGGGAATGGCAAGCTCGGAGTGAGTCGTTTTAGCCGAGCAGAAATAGCGTTCGTCCTTGCTGACATCCGGAGCATAAACCGGTTGTTTCTTGACGGCGGCGGCCCCGGTGATTCCATGTCCCAGAGGGAGCCGTATCGTGTCCTGCCCTTTATCCCAGCCGATTTGCGAGCGGACGTACAGCTCCCTCGACTGCTGATCGAGCAGCATGATCGCCACGTTCCGCAAATGAAAATAGTCATGCGCGATGCCCAAGATCCGCTGCAGCACCTCGTCCAGATCGAACGTGGAGAGAACGGCCTGGCCCGCATCGTACAGGACCGCAATTTTATTCATTGACCTAAGGAGTATGGTAACGTCCTCCGCCCGGCTCGGCAGGTTCCGAAAGTAACAAGACGCGGAGGAGGTATTATTTCCATTTTCGCGCGGTCCGGATCAGGCCATAAGCAACCACGCACAGCCAGAAATCGACCACCAGGCCCCAGTCCAGCTGAAATGGGTGATGGCGAGGAAGATGAAAAAAGGGACCAACGAAGAAGTAGGCGAGGTTGCCGAGAATAACCGAGAAAAGAGCTTCGATCAGGTTCACCGTAATGGAGGCTTTGGTTGGCGTGCTCATACCCGGTAACTGCTAACATTCAAAGAACTCTGATGCTCGAACTTACAACGCCAGTCCAGTACGTAAAGGGAATTGGCCCAAAATTATCGGAGATCCTTGCCACCAAGGGCATTGCCACCGTGGGCGATTTGCTCCATTATCTGCCCTTTCGTTACGAAGACCGTCTGAACCCACGCGGAATCGCCGAATTGCGGCCGGGCGAAATGGCAACGGTCATCGGCGAGGTCCGCAATTCAGGATTGTTTCGGACGCGGCGAATGCCGATTTTTCAGCTTACGGTTGGCCAGGGAAGATCACGGCTGCGCTGTTTGTGGTTCCATGGCTCCTATCTGCAGGAGAAATTCCAACCCGGCCAGCTGATCGCGCTCTACGGCAAGGTCGAACAGGACCAGCGCAGCGGGGAGTTGCAGATTATTCAGCCGCAGTACGAGCTGCTGGGAGACTCCAGCGGTGATTCCATGGAGGATAAGGCGGCGGCGTCTCTGGAAGTTGGCCGCATTGTGCCGATTTATGAATCGGCCGGCCAGGGACGCATAACCGCACGCTGGTTCCGGCGGGTAATTCGCCGGGCTTTGGAAGACCTGACTCCCGACCTGGCCGAGACCATTCCGAGCGCGGTGCGCGAGCGGCTCGCGCTGGTTTCGGAGCGCGAGGCACTGCGGAAAGTTCATTGGCCGGAGGCCGGCGAAAGCCTGGCGGATCTGCAATCGGCCCGAACAGCAGCCCACATCCGATTAATTTTCGAAGAATTATTTTTTGTAGAGTTGGGACTGGAACTCAAGCGGCGGCAACTGAAGGCGCAAACCGGCGTCGCTTTCCAGTTGAACGAGAGAGTGCGCGGAGCGATTAAGAAGATATTGCCCTTCCATCCCACAGCTGCGCAAAAACGGGTGCTGAAAGAAATTGCCGACGACATGCAAAAGCCGTATCCGATGCGCCGTTTGTTGCAGGGCGATGTGGGATCCGGAAAGACGATTGTGAGTTTTCAGGCAGCGATCATCGCCATCGAGAACGGATATCAGGTCGCCTTGATGGCGCCGACGGAAATTCTTGCTCAGCAGCATTATTTTTCGGCTCGAAGAATTCTGGAGAATGCGGGCTATCGCATCGTGTTGCTCACTGGCTCGCTGGAGAGCGACCGCAAACGCGACATTCGCCGCCACATCGCGCAAGGCGACGCGCAACTCGTGATCGGAACGCACGCTTTGCTCGAAGAGAAGGTCGAGTTCGCGAGGCCAGGCTTGGTGATTGTCGACGAGCAGCACCGGTTTGGTGTGCTGCAGCGGCTCAAGCTGATGAAGAAATCGAGCGATGGAGGCGATGCTCATGTGGGGACGGCCGCCCCCGAAAGCCTGCCCCGAGCGCAGTCGAGGGGTCCGGCCGAGCGTAGCTCGGCTGAAACCAAGGCGGTCTCCGCCGAGCCGGATGTCTTGGTTATGACAGCAACTCCGATTCCACGCACGCTGGCGCTGACGCTATATGGTGATCTCGATCTGAGTGTGCTGGACGAACTTCCTCCCGGACGGACTCCGATCGTGACGAGAAGAATCACCGATGACCGGACATCGGAGGTCTGGGACTTTTTGCGCAAACAGGTTGGAAAGGGTCATCAGGCTTACGTGGTTTATCCGGTGATCGCGGAAAACGAAGAGACGGAATTAAAGGCCGCGGTAAAAATGTACCGTGAGTTGAGCGCGAAAGTGTTTGCCGATCTGAAGGTTGGGCTGCTGCACGGGCGGCTTGATCCAGACCTGAAAGATCAGGTTATGCGCAGGTTCCAGCAAGGCGAATTGCAGATTCTGGTAGCGACTACTGTCATCGAAGTCGGCGTCGATGTGCCGAACGCGAGCGTCATGGTGATCGAGCATGCCGAGCGTTTCGGACTGGCGCAACTCCATCAGCTTCGCGGCCGCATCGGGCGCGGTGCCGCAAAATCCTATTGCATCCTGATGACAGGGGGGAAGGTAACGGAAGACGGCGAGCGCCGGCTTGACGCCATGGTGCGCACCAACGATGGGTTCCAGATCGCCGAACTCGATCTTGAATTGCGCGGGCCGGGCGAATTCTTCGGCACCCGGCAGGCGGGTATGCCGAGTTTTCGAGTTGCTAACTTGATTCGGGATCGTCAATTGCTGGAACTGGCGAAGCGCGAAGCCGCCGCGGTGATGGCGCCCAATGCCGAAATCACGCAAGTAGAAATCAGCCAAGCGCTCTATGCTATGAGAGCGCGATGGCAGCATACGTATGGGTTGGTGGAAGTGGCGTGATCCAGTTGCGCCGTCATGTTGTCCTTTGGGAACCTTATACTCAATGGTTATGCGAGCCTCGGCGCCGGGAACCAGCAAACTGATAAAATCGAAACGATGTCCGCGGCGTCCCAACTGATCCAGATCGAACTGCGGCCGCCCCTGCGTGCGCCGAAACCCGACTGGCTACGCGCCAAGGCGCCGGTGGGCGATAACTTTCACAGTCTTAAGAAATTGGCGCGCGGGCTGGGACTGCACACAGTTTGCGAATCGGCCCAGTGCCCGAACATCGGCGAGTGCTGGAATCGCAAAACTGCGACCTTCATGCTGCTGGGCGATATCTGCACCCGGCGATGCGGATTCTGCGCTGTGCCGAAAGGCCGCCCCAAACCGATCGACTGGGATGAACCACGAC
>JASHNX010000042.1 GCA_030041415.1 Candidatus Sulfotelmatobacter sp. | reverse complement strand
CAATCCCGCAATCAACAATCTTCTAGTATCCCATGGCTTTCCCATTGCTTCTGTAGTCGCTCGCGCCCAGCCGTTCGCCCGTTTTCGCATCCACCGCGATGCACTCCGCATCGCTCCAGTAACTGCCCACATCTGATCCTTCCCGCAAGCCAATCTGCACTTGATATCCCATCTTCTGCAGATCGTCCACGGTGTCGGGAGAAAACCAGCGTTCCACGTACAACACATCCGGCATCCACTGATTGTGAAAGCGCGGCGCGTCAACGGCTTCCTGAATATTCATGCCGTAGTCGATCACTCCCATCAGAACATTCGCGACCGTCGTTATAATCTTCGAACTTCCCGGCGAACCTAGCACCAGAAACGGCCTCCCGTCCCGCGCCACGATCGTCGGCGTCATCGACGAAAGCGGCCGTTTCCCCGGCCCAATCGCGTTCGCCGCTCCCTGAATCAATCCGTCGGAATTCGGCACGCCTGGCTTCGCCGAGAAATCATCCATCTCATCGTTCAGCAGAAATCCCAATCCATCGGCCGTGACATGCGACCCGAACCAATCGTTGATCGTCGTCGTCACCCCGACCGCGTTCCCCTCCGCGTCCACAACTGAGTAATGAGTAGTGTGCTGTCCTTCCTGATATTCCCGCGGCTGGGGATGTGCCTCGGCATACTGCTCCAGCTCGCTGAAAACCGCCGGACGCTTCAAATCTTTGCTGGCGCTGGCGCGATTCGCGTCGATCGAATCGCGCCACGCACTCGCATACTTTTTGTCGATCAACTGCGCAACCGGAATCTTCGCGAAATCCGGATCGCCCATGAATTCCGCGCGATCGAAAAAAGCGCGCCGGAACGCTTCGATCGTAAAATGAATCGACTCGGACGATCGGTCGCCCATCTTCGCCAGATCATAGCCTTCCAGAATATTCAGCGATTCAATCAAAACCGTTCCACCGGAAGAAGGCGGCGGTGCGCTGATCACTTCGTATCCCCGGTACGTGCCCACCACTGGCTCGCGCTCTTTCACCTCATAATCGGCAAGATCGGCGACGGTAATCAGCCCTCCGCCTTTCTGCATCGCCGCGGCCAGCTCTCGCGCCAAATCTCCGCGATAAAAGTCGTCTGGCTTGTCCGCGATCCGCTCCAGCGTTCGCGCTAAATCCGGCTGGCGAAAAATCTCCCCCGGCTGATAGTAATTCCCGTCCCTCTGAAATACCCGCCGCGACTCGGGAAACTCGCTTAAATATTTATCGTGAAAATCGTGGGCTCCGCTCCAACTCAAAGCATATCCATCCTTGGCCAGCGCGATCGCCGGCGCCATGACTCGCTTCAAACCGAGCTTGCCGTACTTCTGCTCCGCGTAAACCATCCCCGCAACCGATCCCGGCACAGCGATCGATTTGTATCCGATCACGCTGGCATCCTCAATCACATTTCCCTGTGCATCGAGATACATGTCCGGCTTCGCCGCGGCCGGTGCTTTCTCGCGGTAATCGATGAAGTGGGCCTTGCCTTCGGCCATGCGAATCAGCATGAACCCGCCTCCGCCCAAATTTCCCGCCACCGGATGCACCACCGCCAGCGCAAACCCCGTCGCCACGGCTGCGTCCACTGCGTTTCCGCCAGCCTGCAACATTTCTACGCCGGCCCGCGACGCCAGTTCGTGAACGCTCACCACCATGCCATGCTGCGCATGCACCGGCTGCGGAGACGCCATTGCCGCCACCGGCGCAAGCGCGATCACGCACGCTATCACCATCAAAATGAATGACCTGTTTCGGGATCCCATGCAGATGTCGAGGCGTCCAGGAATGGGCGGACTCTTGAGGCTAGCCGACCCCACCAAGCCGAGTCAAATTACTATGGCGGAGTGGCTTGTTGTCATCCTGAGCGAAACCCGCGTTTGGCTCGCGCTGTCTTCACGTTCGCCGCGAACACTTTCGCACCCGCCTCTTCGCTGCCCTTTTTCGCTTCTTTCCAGCGTTCGCTCCCTTCACCGCCTTCGCCGCAACCATCTCGTACGATTGCTGGATCAATTCTCGAAGCTCGGTCCATGGAACCGCGTCCAGCCGGTCGAGCATGATCCATTTGTAACGCCCGACGTAAGGCGCCGGACGAACATTTTCCCGCTCAATTAACTCTGCAAAACTTTCTGGTGAGCATTTCAGGCACAGCCGCGGATTATCCAGCCCGAGCATCACAAAAATCTTCCCGGCAACCTTGAAACACAGCTCATCGCCCCACTGCAGCTTCTCGCTCGCTTGTGGAAATTCCAGGCAGAATTCGCGGATAATCTCTGTATTCATTTGTCACTTAGGAACCTGATCGGCAATCCAATCTTACAAGGAGATTCGATCATGCAAACTCGCGCTCTTGGTAATTCCGATCTGAAAATCACCCCCGTCGGATACGGCGCCTGGGCCATAGGCGGCTCCGGCTGGCAATTCGCCTGGGGAGCGCAGAACGACAACGACTCCATCGCCGCCATTCACCGTGCGCTCGAACTCGGCGTGAATTGGATCGACACTGCCGCAATCTACGGCCTTGGCCACTCCGAAGAAATCGTCGGCCGCGCCCTCAAGTCGTGGTCAGGCCCTCGGCCTTATGTCTTCACCAAATGCGGTCTGCGCGGTGACGCGCAGGGCAATGTGCAAAAAGTCCTCAGCCGTGACTCCATTCGCCGTGAACTCGAAGACAGCCTGCGCCGCCTCTCCGTCGACGTCATCGATCTCTATCAGATCCACTGGCCGCCCGATCCCGATTCGCCCGCCCTCGAAGAAGGATGGTCCACTCTCGCCGACCTGAAGCGTGAAGGCAAAGTCCGCTATATCGGCGTCTCGAATTTCGACGTAGGTCAGCTGAAGCGCGCCAAAAAAATCGCGCCTGTCACCTCGTTGCAGCCGCCTTATTCGCTGATTCATCGCGAGATCGAGGAAGACGTTCTTCCCTATTGCCTGCGCGAGGGCATCGGCGTGATCGTCTATTCGCCAATGGCTTCCGGCCTTCTGACGGGCGCAATGACGCGCGAGCGCATCGCCAAGATGCCCAACGACGATTGGCGCAAAAGCCATCCGGATTTCACCGAGCCCAATCTGTCTCGCAATCTCGAGTTGGTCGAGCGCCTGCGCGAAATCGCCAACCGCCATCATCGCTCCGTCGGCGAAGTCGCAATTGCCTGGGTGCTGCGGAATCCCGCCGTCACTGGCGCAATCGTCGGAGCGCGCAACGCGCGGCAGGCGGAGGGCGTCATGCGCGCCGGCGACCTCCGGCTCAACGATAAAGAAGTAAGTGAGATCGACGATTTTCTCGCCGAGGCTGCCTGAGCGCTCGCGTTCGCAAACGAATCAAATTCGAGTGGGGATGTAATTAAGACTTCACTCTAAGGCAAAAACGGGAAGCCTAAGCTTCCCGTTTGATTTTTCAGCCTCGACTCAAAAGGCCCAGCGCAGCGAGAATTGAATCAGCCGCGGCGTTCCTGTGCTGTTTACGATTTCGCCGAAAGGATCAGGACTGGTTTGCGGCCCGGACGCCCAGGCCAGGTATTGCTCATAGTCCGTCACCAGCGGCGTTCCAAAGTTCGGATGATTCCACAGGTTGAAGAAGTCGGCGGCAAATCGCAGATCCTGCCGCTCGGTAAGCTTGAAGTGCTTGATCAGCGAGAAATCCCAGTTCTGCTGGAACGGCCCGCGATAGATATTTCGCCCCAGGCTGCCAAATCCAGTGGTGCAGTAGTTGGCATCGGTCGCGCACTGCGTTGGATACAACAATGGCGCCGTCGTAAATGCCGCCGGATTCAACCAGCCGCTGAGCCGCTGCGTAACGCTGCCGTGGCTCTGGCCCTCCGCAATCGTCTCGCCGGAAGCTAGGCTTGCGCTGACTGGCGAAGTCCCCGCTCCCAGAAACGCATTGCCGCCATTTGAATCCAGCACCGAAAAAGGCAGCGACGATTGCAAACTGGTCACTCCGCTCACCGACCATCCCCCCAGCGCCGTATGCATGAACCCGTTCCCGTTCGCGAAGAACTGAAGTTCATAGACGTAGCTGAACTTGAAGACCTGCGGGCGATTGAAATCGGAAATTCCCCTCGATGCTGCAATTGTGCTCTCGTCATTGAACGCCGTATTGTTCGCCGTATTTCCCGTCGAGGTTGCATCGATGTTTTTCGAGAATGTATACGCAGCCTGAATGTAGCCGTGCTCCCATCGCCGCGACAACGTCGATTGCAAGGAGTGATAAATCGAAAACGCATCGTTCGCGAAGATCTGGTAGCCCGAATATCCGTTCAATCCCGGCGTCGGCGTGCGCGCGATCGCGTTATCAAATGTGTTCGCAGTGATTTCGAACGTCTGTCCCGCCGTATCCGTCACCGCAAACGGATGCGCCGGGCTCGCATTCACCGACTGAATAGCATCGCGCGTTTCGCGCAGGTGCGTTCCCTTCGTGCCCACATATCCGACTTCCAGCATCCATTTCCGGCTCAGATCGCGCTGCACCGTAAGGTTCCATTGTTGCGTGTTAGGCACCACAAAATGCCTTGGCACTTCCAGCACAAACAGGTTCTGCGTCGGATTCACTCCCGGCCCGGTGCATGCGTTATACGTTCCCGTCTGCGTGGTGTCGGTTGTCGGATTACCGCTGCCGTTCACAAATCCTGTGAATTGCGAAAGGCATGGCAGCCACGCCGCCGATAACTGTCCCGCGGCCGGCACTGCGTTGGAATTTGTCTTCGGTGTTCCGGTAAAGAAATCCGACATCGTAAATCCCGGCGTCTGCCCGAAGAACACAATCGGAATAAATGGTGACTGGAAGCTGAGCTGATCGACCGCTCCTACGTCCTCGCGTACGTAGAAGATGCCATAACCTCCGCGCACCGTAGTATTGTGATGGCCGAATACATCGTAGGCAAAGCCCACGCGCGGCCCGATGCCTGTCGAGACGCTATTGTTGAAAGTCGATCCTGCGGCCGTTCCCGTCAGGCCGGAGATGTCAAATTTGTCGACGCACTTCGGATAAATAAACGGATACTGCCCTGTCTTCGTCAGCGCCGACTCCATGTTGCCGATGTGGCATGCGTTGTCGCTCCATGCCCCGAAGAATTCCGTTCGCAGCCCCAGATTCAACGTAAGCGTGGGCGTCGCTTTCCAGTCGTCCTGTGCAAACACCGCCGAATTCTTTTGCCGGTAGTTGTGGTTGTAAACGCCGCCGCCGCCAAAACTGAATTCCGGCGCGCCTTGCAGAAAATTCCCGATATCTGTAATCGGAGCCGTCGTCGAATCGCCGAAGTAAAGCTGCCCGTTGAAGACCTGCGGGAATTTCTTGTTGAGCTGCACCGGCACAAACTCTCCGCCGAACCGCCAGTTGTGCTTGCCCTTCGTCCAGCCCAGCGTGTCAATAAAGTTGTAGATATTCTGCGCCTGGTATTGATTCGCCTGCGGCGTCGGTCCGAACTGGAATCCCGAACTCACAAAAGTAAACTTGTAGATGTTGTCGGTCAGGTTATTCGTCGGGCGGTCAATTCCCGCTTGCTCTGCGGTGACCGGCGGCACGTTGATGTCGCTATTGTTGATCCGCACGAATCCCAGCCGAAACTCATTCACCAGGATCGGTGAAAACACGTGCGTCTCGGTTAGCGAGAAAACGCGGTCATGCACCGGAAGCTGGTAAGGGAAGTTCAGATCTCCGCTACTGATGCTTCCGCCCAGCGACGCCGTTAATCCTCCCGCGCCGAATGGCACATTCGACTGAAAATTCTGAAAAAAGAAAGTGCCGGAAACTTTATCCTGCGAATTTCGAAACTCGCGGTCCCACGTCGTCGTGAACTGATCGTCGGTATATTGTCCCGGCTCGCTCACCGTAAACGGCACGACCGTTCCCGCCGGTGTTCCCGCCGCCACATTCGTCAGTGGATACAGATACCCGTTCCCCGCGGCTCCAAATTGATTGCTCTTGAAACCGATCAATGCCGCCGCAACCGGGTCGACGCTCGCAATGTTAAAAGCCTTTTCCAGATTCGCGAATCCGGAGGGTACGCGGTCCGCCGCTGGAATATACGGAATCAGCGTGCTGATGATCGTTCCCGGCGAATCGCCGCTCCGCTGCCGCGTTCCCGAGTAATTGACGAAGAAAAATCCCAGCTTGCCTCTCGGTCCGATCGGCCCACCCACGTCGCCGCCGAAAATATTCTGCTGGATCACCGGCCTCGCCTCGCCTGCCTGGTTCAGAAAATATTCGTTCGCGTCGAGGTCCGTGTTGCGGAAAAATTCATAGGCTTCGCCGTGAAACGTGTTGGTGCCTGTTTTCAGAATCGCGTTGATGTCTCCCCCGCCGTTGCGCCCTTGTGAAGCGTCATACAAAGATGTCTGCACCCGGAATTCTTGAATCGTCGCCGGGTTCGGCAGCGGTGTCGTCGTCAGCTCCGCGACGTTATAGTCCGTCGCGCTGATCCCTTCGATCTGGTAATTGTTGTTATCTTCGCGCTGCCCGTTCACTTCCATGCGCACGTTGCCGCGTCCCAGTTGCGAAGCGGCGTTCAACTCGCTCTGCGCGCCGCTTGAAAGCGTGAGCAATTGCTGAAAGTTCTGCGTCGCCAGCGGCAGGTTGTTGATCGTTCCATGATCGATTGCCTGTCCCGTGGTCGCATCGCTCGTATCCACTTCCTGCACTTCCGCCTGCACCTCGACGTTCTCTTTCACCGCCTGCAGGCTCAGCTTGGCGATCACGCGTGTCGTTTCCGTGATGCGTACTACGACGTTGGTAAACTCTCTCGGCGCGAAGCCCACGCTGCTGATGTCGAGCGAATACGTGCCCACCGGCAACAGCGGCGCAGTGAACGATCCGTCCGGTCCGCTCTGCACGCTGCGCTCGAGCGTCTTCGTCGCCTGATCGGTGATGCGCACCTGGGCGTTAGCGATGGCCGCTCCGCTCGCGTCCTGTACCGTCCCGGTAATCGCTCCCGTCGCGCCACCTTGCGCCAGACTCTGGGCGACGAACGCGCCCACCAGAAGAAGAGTCCAAATAACACCACGTTGTAGTTTCTGCATTGCCCCCTCCATGAGTTCGATCTTTTTCTTGTGTCGCTGATTTAGTGCGTAAGAGGAAAACCGGCAAGTCGACAACAACCAAAGAGCGTGTGCGACCGGCTGGGCGCTATTCCGCGCGGCAGTGGATGGCGCGCGTAAATAAGCGATGGGTTTAGATAGGGCATCAGATTCACAGGAAGAGGCCCTTGTCGGGATTGCGGAAGGATACTGAAAACCAATGCGCGTTGGCAATACTTATTGCGTAGCCGGTGAGCAGACCAGTTAACCTGCACGGGCTCTCACGCCGTAAGCAAGTCCTGCTGAGAATCGAACGCCTCTAAACTTCGTGCACTCTTGCCCCTTCGTGCAGGCGCTGATCGGCTGAAGCCGAAGCATCTCCGGAAACCGCGTACGCAACTGCTGCTCCGATCAGCGCAGGGACGACAAATGCATGCCCTCCAGTCGCTTCCGCAACAAACACCACCGCGGCCAGCGGAGTCTTGTATCCCGCCGCCAGAAACGACGCCATGCCCACTGCGGCATAAAGGTTCAGGCAAGAACTGTGCGCAATCGACTGCCCAAACGCTGTTCCCAGGCTTCCACCCGTCAGAAACAGCGGCACAAACATCGCGCTCACGCCGCCCACGCCCAGCGTGAACAGCGTCGCAGCCAATTTGAGCACGCTGAACACCAACAGCTCTCCCGTGCTATGAGCCTGACCGAGAATTTGTCCCACCGCTTCATAATTGGGTCCCAGTGGGACGAGGTTCCCCGGGTAGAGATACAGGAAGAGAACCCCGCAGATTCCCGTCCCTAATCCTCCAATCGCCATCTTCATCCAGTGCTGTATTCGCCACTGGATAAAAAATCCGCGCACGCGGCGAAAGATCACCACAAACACCATCCCCACCAGCCCGATAATCAGCCCCAGCAGCGCGCTCCAGTACACATCGTGTCGCGTAAAAGTGTTGCAGCCGCTGAAATCGAACAGCGGCGCCGCGCCCAGAAACGAACTCAGCGTCACGAACGAAACGACTGAAGCGATCAGCGATGGCATCAGTGCCTCATGTGCCAGATCGTCGCGATAGGGCATCTCCAGCGCGAAAACAATTCCCGTCAGGGGCGCGCGAAACACCGCCGACATTCCGGCCGCCGCTCCGCAAATCAGCATGATCCGTCGGTCGCGCTCCGTAAGCCGGAAACGCCGCAGCTTAGTCCACAACCATGATCCGATCGCCCCTCCGCCGTAAATGCTGGGGCCTTCCAGCGCCGCGCTACCTCCCGCTCCTACGGTGGTGATCGCCGCCACAATTTTTGGCACGAACGACCGCACATTCACCGCCCCGTCTTCCTCGTGGTAGGCGTGAATGATTTCCTCGGTGGAATGCTGATCTGGATTGGGAGTAAAAAACTGCATGATCAGCCCGGTGACGACAAACGCCAGCACCAATCCCGGAATAATGCTCCAGTGATGGTTCAGATAGAACTGCAGAATCGGCGGCCACATTTTGCCCAACATGATCACCACAATCCCGGTAATCATCAGCCCGGTCGTCAGTCCGATAATCGGCGCCACGATCAGCCATTTGCGAAGGTCGCGAGCGTAGACCTCGGCCAGATCGCCGTGAATCATCGCAGCGTACTTGCTGATCAAACGATGGTTCAGCACCCGCTGCTTGAACAGCCATGCCCTTCGCGAACTTTTCTCTTTCTTCACGTTTGTCATGATTGACTTTTCAGGCGTTCAACGCGACGCGCTACCAGGCCGGTCCTCCGCGCATGATGCGGCGCAGAGCCGTCACTAGGTCTGGCGCGGTCGATTGCAATTCATCGTGGTGGTGGAGAGCCAGCTTCGCCAGCACTCTTTCGCCCTTGGCCGTCAGCGCCAGCAAGACTTCACGGCGGTCATCCTTGGCTCGGGTACGATGGACGAACCCTCCGGCCTCCAGGCGATTCACCAGCTCAACCGCGCTGTGGTGCCGGATTTGCATGCGGTTGGCTAATTCGCGGATGCGCGGCCGCACTCCCGCCGGCATGCCTTTGATCGCCAGCATCAGTTGGTATTGGCCGCGCTCAAGTCCGGCCTCCTTCACCACTTGCTCGCTGAAATGGAGGAAGGAGCGGATTTGATATCGAAACTCCGCCAGTGCCTGATAGTCCGACAAGGTGAGCTTTTTCATGCCGCCGATTGGCCGGTGCCCCGGTGCCTGCCAACCTAACACTATATCGTAAGCCGATATAGATTGGGAACTGCTTTCGCGGTATTCTTGTCACCCCGAGTCGCTTCCTTCGCGGCGCTACCTTGCCGGGTTTGCATACTGCGCCATCGCGCGTCCGCTGTTTAGCGTAAGCTGCAGGAAAATACAATCGTCGGAGCGACGGATGCCAAGATAATTCGGGTCAAAGACCAGGCTGCCCTTCTCATGCTCGCTGATCACCTGAAAGCGATCGTCTTTCGGAACATTGAGGCAATCGATCATCGCCTGATGCACGATCTCGCCAACTTGTTCGCGATATCCTTCCGTTTTGCCTTCAATCAGATCAATTCGCACTAGAGGCATTCTTCTCTCTCCTTCGCCCGAACCGCAGTTCGTCTCTCTGTGTTACACTCTACATTTCACAGACAAATTATTTGCCGGAATCGGCGCTTCATCCGCATGCTTCTTTCCAAGGAATATGTGGGCTACCTGGCCCGCGAGGTTACCAAAAAACTGATCGCTGCCAAGGCTATCGAAACCTCGGCCGTGCCCAAAGTTACTGAGCGTGTCCATACCGCCCTGCTCGACGAGCTCACTCTCGAAGATCGCATCAATGACGAAGTCCGCGTCATCCTCGAAGCTTACTCCGAAGAGATGAACAAAACCGGCGCCAACTATCAGGAAATGTTCCGCAAAGTGAAGAGCGAACTGGTTCGCAAATACAAGGCGGTCCTGTGAGACTCAGTCGCGACAAAGTGAACGTGCTCGCTCGCTCCGTCACCGACGCCCTCAAACAAATGGATGAGGTCGAGTTCATCGAAGACCCCAACACTATCCGTCAGGAAACCCGCAAGATTCTCGAAGACCTCCTGAACAACGAAGCCAGGATCGACCAGATGGCTCGCCAGAAAATCGAAAGCCAGAAGCGCACCATCCTCGAAGGTTCGCAGGAGTGGGACATTCTCTATCGTAAGTACTACAACGAGGAAGTAAAAAAGCTGGGCATCTGATTCTTGTGCCTCGCAGGTTGCCCGCTCAAAACCCGCCTTTGATCGCCTGAACCAAAAGCAGCGCTCCCGTTACCGCCAGCCCGGCATAAATATATTTCAGGAAAGCCTCTCCCCGCAGCCGATGATTGATGGTTCGGCCGGCGGCCACTCCCAACAAAGCCGCGGGAATTGAAATCAGGAAATAATGCGTAACTTTGCCCGTCCACAGCCCCGCCAGCCAGTAGCCGCACATCCCGGCCACGCTCGCCGGCAGAAAATATCCCTGCAGTGTTGCCCGGAAATGTTGCGCCGTCCAGCGCCGCATCGTTCCATAAATCGCCAGCGGAGGCCCGTTCATCCCGTACGCCCCACCCAGCACACCAGCCAGAAACCCGCAGCTCAGCAGCCATCCGCGGTGGTCTCGTTTCAGTTCGAGCGGCGCGCGGCCGATGAGCGAGTAGATCGCGAAGGCAACGATGATCGCCCCCAACATCCCCTTCGCCAACAATTGATGGCGGCTTTTCAGCAGCAACAGCCCCAGCGGAATCCCGAAGACCGTTGCCAGCACCAGCCAACCAACGCTCAGCAAATGAATTTTTTTCCAGTCCTGAATGACCACGACCGTCGCGATCGCGACCGACACCAGCACGGCCAGAGGCGCAGCCACTTCCAGCGGAACAAAAAAGGCCAGCAGCGGAACCGCAACCAAAGCCTCGCCGAAACCAAAGGCTGACCGGATCAGCGAAGCAACGAACAGGATCACCACCACCAGCAACGTTGTAACTTCGATCGCAGTCTCCTCGGCAGTCAGTTCTTTCCAGACAGCATACACAACCTGCAATTCGTCTTGGAGAAACCCGATCTCGGAGCAACCTGGTCTTGAAGAAAAACAGAAAAGCTCAAACCAGGAACTCGCAACGAGAATGCCGCAAAACAAAAAGCCCCACGCTTGGGACGTGGGGTTGAGTTGACTTACCAGAGGAGACCTTTACGCAGCTTCCCGTCGTTGCTGGATCGTCTCCAGTTGCTCGCGGTATTTCTGCGCGTTGCTCACGATCTTTCTTTGCGGCAGGCTCGCGATCCATTGATCGTGCGGGATTGTGCGCCGTTCCCGCCGCGTGCCCACCGCGCCCCGGTGCAGCAGGTTCGACGGCCGCTGATCTGTCTTTTGCGTCCATCCACCCCCCGCTGTCACGTTGAAGATGCCGATGTATCCGCCCGCCGCAAGCTGAAATGGGTTGTGAAGTTTGTTCATGCGGTCGAACTGGGTCGTGCCTTCGCCGCGGAAGCTCTCGAACCAGGCCGGATAGACAAAGTCCGACACCAGGACATTCTCGATTCTGTAGCCCAGGCTGTCGTCTTCGCACGCGTCGCAGACTTCGTACGCATAGAGCATTCCGGCAGTATTTGTGTTCTGCGCGAACACGGTGAGATTGATGTTCGGGTCGCCCAGCATTTCCAGCAGCTCGTGGCTTGCAGTCACCGTCCACGATGTCCCTGCTTTCAGGTCGCTTGCGGCAAACACCTTGCCGATCGGCAATCCTTCCGATGTCATGTCGTGGTAGCCCAGTGCATTTGCCTGGTCGGAATCGTCCAGCAGCACCAGCCACCAGCTTCCGCTCGGCGGCTGCGCGCCTTTGTTCACAATTTTCAATTCGGCATTCGTCCCCCATACGGGATAAAACTCCTCGCTGACTTGCTTCTGCAG
>JASHNX010000350.1 GCA_030041415.1 Candidatus Sulfotelmatobacter sp. | reverse complement strand
CTTATGACTTCCCGCAAGAAGACCGCAAGCAAGCAGAAGACCGATGAAATCCTGATCCCGGACAAGCTTTACTTCCGCATTGGAGAAGTAGCCACATTGTGCAGGCTGCCCGCTTACGTTCTGCGTTTCTGGGAGAGCGAGTTTCCGCAACTAAAGCCCGTGAAGAGCAACACTGGCCAGCGGATGTACCGGCGGCGGGACGTGGAAAACGTGCTGCGAATCAAGGAACTGCTCTACAGTCAGGGTTTCACGATCGCGGGCGCGCGCCAGCACCTGCGTTCTGAGGCCAAAAGCGACAAGGGACAGGTTGCGATTCCCTTTCCCGCACAGTCGCCCGCTGAAATCCAGCGCATCCGCCAAGGACTGAGGGAAATTTTGGAGCTCCTCTCGACGAACCGCAAAACCGGTTGAAGCCACGACCGGTCATTTGCAATTTGTCGCCACGATGCGGCGGTTATGATGCGATCCGCTCCGGAGACTTGCGCAGTTTTCCTGCGTTTGCCGCGTCGATGCGAATGCGGCTGGCGCGCGCAGTTTCCTGAAGAAGGGCGCTCGTCACGCCTTCTCCGTCCCCTGCCATCACCGATCCCGCGGCCAAAGCAAAGCGCAACGCGTCGGCTTGATCGTCGAAATACAAAATGACCTGCCCGGACATAGAATTCTCCCGAGTATGAGCTACGTGAAAACCGCACTCTGGAAAAGAACTTCGACGATGGCGCGCTGACTAGCGTTATTGGATTGGAACTTCCTGCGATTGTCGAAGATTGAAGATAAAGGTCAAAGTGATTTTCTTGGTTCGCTGCACTTGCGAGTGGTCGCGAATGCGATGGCCCGCATCTCGCGACACAATCTTCGTGGCTCAGGGGCTCACTCAATTTTCAAAGACACAACTCGCGGGGTCACAACGCAATCGTGGCTGGTGGCCTCTACTGCGTACCTGCCCCCGGGTTTGGCAGAGCAATCAGGCCGGCGATTCGGCTATCGACGAGTGAGCGATTGAACGCCGGAAGATCTTCTTTCATGACCTTCTGGTAGTCCGCATCAATCACCGCGATTTCTGTTTCGAATGTCTGCAGCAAGTCTAGCTCGGTATCGGTCGGAGCAAAGTCGGCGCCCCCGGCTACATCCCCACCCCCGGTTCCGACCTGCGCATTGAGCCAGATTAAATTGAGATAGACCTTGTATGACTCACTGAAATATTTATCGTCGCTGTTGAGCAACGCGGGCGACACCAGCCGGTACTCGATGGCGCTCAGTTTCTTATCCAGATCTTCTGTCGCTTTCAAGAGTTCGGCCTTGCGCTTTGCCGCAGCGGCGTCGAGCACCGGCGGAGGAGCTGGAGCACCTGCCTCACCTTCGTAGTCATCCTCTTCGTCGCCCGCAGCTTTCTCCTTTTCTTTCTTCTTCGGAGGCCGCAGCATGCTCTCGATGACCTCCGTTTGCTTGCGCAACCACTCGATCTGGTTGACTGCGTCCGAAACGCGGTCAATATCGGCATTGATTCGGAGCAGAGTTTTCACTGAGAGATCTATATCGGCATCAGAGCCGGGCGCGCGAGGATCGCGCAGAATGGTCAGCGGTTGCGTATAGGATTGGTCACCGACCTTCAGTCGGACCGTGTAGTTTCCCGGAGTCACGATCGGACCAACTTCGGCCGGTTCGGTTCCCCAATGCGTAATCGGCCGCGAATCGGCATCGCGAAAGCGGGGTTCCTCCCAGATGTGCGGATTGTCCGGGGCCTTCGTGCGCAGCGCAATCAATCGCGGAGAGTCATAGCGCAAATCCCATTGCACACGATTCAGGCCTACCACTCCCTTGGTCTCGAGAGTTCGGATGACCTTGCCTTGCGAATCGAGAATCTCGAGCTTTATCGGATCCTTGACTGTGGCTTTCATCGAAAAGTTGAGCATCGCGTGTCCGCCGCGAGTAAAACGATAGGTCTTGCGAGGCTCGAACAGAACAACGGAGGCATCGGAGTGATTCTTTGCCATCTGTTCCAACGGTGAAATGTCATCCAGAATGTAAAGTCCTCGTCCGTATGTCGAAACTACGAGATCATGAAAATCCTTTTGCACAACTGCCCAGCTTACGGTGGCGTGGGGTAGTCCTGCATCCAATGCGGTCCAATGCGTTCCGTCATCGAGTGAGTAGAAGAGGTCATTTCCCGTGCCGGCAAACAGCAGGCCTTCGCAATTGGGATCTTCGGCAACGGTGCGGACATAAGACAAGGCGTTCTTCGGAAGATTGCCGCTAACCTGTTTCCAGGTTTTGCCGAAGTCGGTGGTTTTGTAGATAAATGGATCGCGATTATCCATCAGGTGGAAATCGACGCTGATATAGGCGGCGCCAGGACTGAAATTCGAGGGCGCAATGCTCGTGATAGTTCCCCATGCGGGCAGCCCGGTGATATTTTTGGTGACATCGGTCCAGTTCGCGCCATCCTTTGTGTACCAAACCTTCCCGTCATTGGTACCGGCCCAAATCAAACCCCGTTGAATTTTGGACGGTGCGATGGCAAACACAACCTCCCCATAGAATTGCCCAAGATTGTCGCCGACAATCCCACCCGAGGAGACGATTCGACTGGGATCGTTCGTCGAAAGATCCGGACTGATCACTGACCAGCTTTGCCCGCCATTCGTAGTTTTGAAGATCACCTGGCAGCCGTAGTAAACAGCGCTGTGGTCGAAAGGGTCGATAGCCAATGGCGCGGTCCAATGGCAGCGATACTTGATGTCGTTCGGCGGTGAATCGAGCGTATGCAGCCACGGGCTAACCGAGCGCGCGTGCTTCGTGCGGGCATCCCATCGTGTGACCTTATTGCCATAACAAGTAGCCCAAACAATATTTGGATCAGTTGGATCTGGCACAGTAAAACCCGACTCGCATCCACCCATCGCGTGATCCCATCCGGTTTCTCTTGAGTCAATGGGCAGGCTCGGCCCACGCATGTTTCCGTCGTCCTGCATATTGCTGTAGAAGAAATAGGGAATCTGGTTGTCGACATCGACGTGGTACATCTGTCCGATCGGCAAGGTTACGCGGTGAAAGCCTCGGCCATGAACGGTGGTGATCATGATGCCGCCGTCATCGGTGATCACGAACCGATCGGCGTTGGTTGGGTCGAACCAGATATCGTGCGTGTCTCCGCCCCAAGGAACCTCCCTGAAGTTTTCCCCGCCATCGAGCGATTGGTGAAAGGAACTGTTGGCGACGAGAACTTCGTTATCGCTTTGCGGCGAAACCGCAATACGAATGTAATAGCCGGCGCGCCCGATCAATGCGCGCTGGTAATTCACCGCCTTCCAGTTTTTGCCTCCGTCATCGGATCTCCACACCGATCCCTGATCTTTCGTTTGAATAAGTGCGTAGACCCGATTCGAATTGGTGGGCGCAACTGCGACATCTATCTTGCCAATGGGTGCGTGCGGCAAACCATGCTCCTCGATCCGAACCCACTTCGTTCCGCCATCATGAGAAACATAAATTCCGCTGCCCGGTCCGCCGCTGAACTCGCCCCAGGTGTGCATGTCCACCTGCCACATTCCGGCAAATAAAGTATGCGGACTGTGGGGATCCATCGACAGCCCAGAGCAGCCTACGTTCTCATTGGCGAAGAGAACACGATCCCAATGCTGACCGCCATCTGTGGTGCGGAAAACACCGCGCTCGGCTTGCGGCCCCGTGGCTCGTCCGAGCACGCAGGCAAAAACAATATCGGGATTCGAAGGGTGAACGACGATGCGGCCAATTCGACCGCTCTCCGGCAGGCCCACATTTGTCCACGTTTTGCCGGCGTCGGTGGATTTATAGATTCCATTGCCCATCACGTCGCTGTCCCGGATCATCCACGCCTCGCCGGTTCCCGCCCAGACTGTACTCGGATCGGAAGGCGCTACCGCAAGAGAACCGATTGCGGCGGCCGGTTCCTTGTCGAATATTGGCGCCCAGTGGTTGCCCCCGTCGGCTGACTTCCAGATCCCTCCCGAGGCAGCGCCTGCGTAATACGTGCTGGGATCACCCGGAATGCCGGCAACCGACGCGATGCGATTGCCAACCTTCGGTCCGACAAAACGGAAGCGAAACTGACTTTCTTCGTCTGAGTCCGCTTGCTGAGCGCGCGCCGAAATTACGGCGAGCATTGCAATCGCAGTCAAACCAAGAATTGCTTTTCGGATGAACATTCCTCGAGACCCTCCGGTCAGACAAGCGTGCATATTACATCTCTCACGACGAAGGACCAAACCTG
>JASHNX010000349.1 GCA_030041415.1 Candidatus Sulfotelmatobacter sp. | reverse complement strand
CAACGGTTTTTCTTGATGCCAGCGTCGAGGAGTTGTGGAGGCGTTGCCGGGAGCAGGCGGATCGGGAAGGTGCGGAACGTCCTCTGCTTGGCAGTTTTTCGAATTTTCGTGATCTCTATAGAGATCGGCAGCCGCATTACGCGCGAGCATTGTTCCATCAGTCAACCGTTGGGAAGACAGTGCAAGAGGTTGCGATGGAGATCTTAGAAGCGATGGGAATATTACGCAGCCGGTCGTCTTCGAACCGGCCGTCTTCGACCAGGTCAACGCGGACTGCTGCAAAAGGGAAAATCTTGAAGCCGCGTGAGCGAGGAGGAAAGAATTGATCTCGATTTCGAGGGTTGGATGGGGAGCAATTCTGGTTCTGGCTTGTGTCTCGATAGCCGGCGCGGGCGACAAGAAAGACAAATCGAAACCCAAGTCCGACCAGGTCGATTCGGGAGCATTCGGAGTTTTCGTACGGGGCCAGCGGGTGATGACCGAGAAGTTCAGCATCGAGCAGGAAAACGGAATCAGCGTGGTGAAATCGAGGCTAGAAGATACAGCTGGGGCGGTGAGCCAGAAGTCGACCTTGCAGATCACTAGTTCAGGTGAATTGATCCGTTACGAATGGAGCGACAGCACAAGCTCACTGACAGTCGTTCCCAATAACGACTTTCTGCTGGAAAAAATGACGCCTTCTCCCGGCGCAAAGCCTGCCGAGCGGCCATTTCTGATGCCAAGCACATCCGCGATTATGGACAACAACTTTTTTATTCATCGGCAGGTGCTCGCCTGGCGCTATCTTGCAACTAATTGCCAGGACGATGCCAGCGGCTTGAAGTGCCAGGAAGGCCCCCTGGAATTCGGCGTGCTGGTGCCCCAGGACCGGACATCGTTGCGGGTAAGAATTCAACTGATGGGACGAGAGAAAGTCACGATTCGCGGCGTGGAGCGCGAGTTAATGCGCCTGAACCTGATGGGCGAAGAATTCTCGTGGGCTTTGTGGATCGATGAGAAGGATCATTTCAAATTGATCCGGGTGCAGATTCCGGACGCTAACACCGAAGTAATCCGGGACTAGCGGTAGCGCGGTAAATGCGAGACACTGGCAGCAAGCTTGGGGGCTATCATGCCGGTTACAGATGCACGCACGGCGCGGGTGCTGATCACGGTGCTTCTGTTTGCGCTGGGGCTGGGTTTTCTGTATGTAGCGCGGGTTACTCTAATTGCCTTCCTGTTCGCGATTTTCTTTGCATACCTGATGAGCCCGCTGGTTTCCTCCCTGGAAAAACTTCTGCATGGACGCGGCCGTGCGATTGCTGTGATTTACCTCCTGCTCTTGGGATTGCTGGTGCTGCTTTTTGTTTCGACCGGGCCGCGAATTGACCGCGAAGGAGCGCATCTGGTGCAGTCGCTTCCCGCTGTGGCGGAGCTGAGCTCAGGAGAGATCGCGCAACGGCTGGGCGAGCAACACGGATGGAATTCGCGAATCGTCGATCTGCTGCAAAGTTACCTCTCCAGCCACAGCCGCGAAATCAGCAGGCTGGCGAAGAACGTTGGGCTGTGGGTAGCCGATATCGCCAAGCAAGCATGGCTGCTAGTTGTTGTGCCGCTCTTGTCGATTTTCTTTCTGAGCGATGGCCGGCAGTTCGGCGAAGTCCTGCTGGGGCTGGTGCAATCGCGGCCGCAGCGCGAATTTCTGCAAGGGGTGCTCAGCGATTTGAACCAGATGCTGGCGCACTTCATCCGCGCGCAACTGATATTGGCGACGCTGACCTTCGCGGTCTATTCTTCGGCACTCGGAATCATGCGCATGCCTTACGCTCTGGTACTGGGCAGCCTTGGAGGTATGCTTGAATTCGTCCCCGTTTTAGGACCGCTCGCCGCGGCCATAACAATCATGATGGTAGCTGTGCTCAGCGGGTTTTCCCACTGGATCATTCTGCTGATTTTTCTAGGAGCATGGCGGGTAATTCAGGATTACGTGAATAGCCCAAGAATCATGGGCCACAGCGTGGAACTGCATCCGCTGGCAGCAATCTTCGGTGTGATGGCGGGTGGAGAGATTGCAGGGATACTCGGGATTTTTCTTTCAATTCCCGTGATGGCAAGCCTGCGGATCGTATTCCGTCGCTGGAGACTCTACGCCGAGAAGAAGAAATTCGGGCCGTTGAACGAGTATGTGCTTGATCCACATCTACGGCAAAAATAGGCGACACTTCCCTGCCATTGATTCATCAGGCTCACTATCCCTGCCTATAGGCGAGCCCGGAAGACCGAAACGGTTGTTGTAAAATCGAATATTCCTATGAACAAAAAGCTCCCTATCGGCATTCTCGGCGCTACCGGTGTAGTCGGACAGCGGTTCATCCAGATGCTCGAGAATCACCCCTGGTTCGAAGTGGCGTGGTTGGCGGCGTCGGACCGTTCTGAAGGTAAAAGCTATGCCGAAGCGGTTCGTTGGCGATTGAAAAGTGCGATTCCGGCAAGCGTGGCGGGAATGAAGGTCTCACCGGCCGCGCCGGAAGGCGCACCAAAGATTATTTTTGCGGCGCTCGATGCTTCGATTGCGGCCGAACTTGAACCACGCTTCGCCGAAGCCGGGTGCATCGTCGTCTCGAATTCCAGCGCGCTGCGTATGAAAGCGGACGTGCCGCTGGTTATTCCCGAAGTTAACCCGGCGCACATCAAGCTGATCGATACGCAAGCATGGCGAAAGAAGTCGGGCGGATACGTGGTGACGAATCCAAATTGTTCAGCGATCGGGCTTGTGCTGGCGCTGGCGCCTCTGCATAAGCGCTTTGGCCTTGAGACGGTGATGGCCGTGACTATGCAGGCGGTAAGTGGCGCGGGATATCCGGGAGTGGCGTCGCTCGACATTCTGGGCAATGTGATTCCTTACATCCGCAATGAAGAAGAAAAGATGGAGGAAGAGACACTGAAGCTGCTCGGGCAGGTGAACGGAACAAAAATCTTGCCGGCCGCATTTGCCATGAGCGCGCAATGCAATCGCGTGGCAGTAGAGGATGGGCACACGGAATCGGTTTCGGTACGGCTGAAGAGCAAAGCGAAGGCGGAAGAAATTATTGCCGCGTGGAATGAATATCGAAGTGAACCTCAGGAATTGAAATTGCCCAGCGCGCCGGAGCGTCCGGTGGTGTATCTCGAAGCGAATGATCGCCCGCAGCCCCGGTTCGACGTGGATATGGGAGCGGGCATGACAACCGTTGTGGGTCGACTGCGACCGTGTGGCGTGCTGGATTGGAAATTCACGGTCCTTTCTCACAATACAATTCGCGGCGCGGCTGGCGCAGCCGTGTTAAACGCGGAGTTGCTGAAAGCCAAAGGCTATCTCGACAAGGACGGCCGGAAATGAAATCCGCGCCGAATGTTAAGTCTGAACCGCACTTACGCGATCTCGCCAGGAAGCCACGCCGATGATCGTGATGAAATTTGGCGGGACCTCGGTGGAAGATGCGCGGGCCATCGAGCGCGTGGTGAGCATCGTAAGAGGTCGACTGGCTCAGAAGCCATTGGTCGTGGTCAGCGCGATGGCGAAGGTGACCGACACGTTGCTGACCATGGCACGGGCGGCGGGTGCGGGCGAACGCAAAACCGCGCTTAAGCTTTGCCGCTCGCTGCAGGAGCGTCACTACAATACCGCCAGTGAATTGCTGGGCACCGCGTTGTTTACTGATTTCCACTCCGAACTAGGCAGTGATTTTGAAAGCCTTGACGAACTCCTACGGGGAATCTCTGCTGTCGGTGAGTTGACGCCGCGCACGACCGATCACGTTGCAGCCTTCGGGGAGATGCTCTCGAGCAAGATCGTGGCCGCTGCATTTTCGGCTCACGGTTTGGGTGGAGTGCACGTGGATGCGCGCGATGTTCTGGTCACCGACGGCAACTACACACAAGCTGCGCCGCAACAGGAAGAAACTGACCAGCGCCTGCAGAGCAAAGTGAAGCCCTTGCTCGAGGCAGACAAGGTTCCGGTGATGGGAGGCTTCATTGGCGCGAATCGATCTGGAGTGACAACTACGATCGGGCGCGGCGGATCGGATTATTCAGCGGCGATTGTCGGCGCCGGGCTCGGAGCGGAGCGCATCGAAATCTGGACCGACGTGGATGGAATCCTGACTACCGACCCCCGCACTTGCCCGGAGGCGAAAAGGATCAAGGTAATCAGCTTCGATGAAGCGGCGGAACTGGCGTATTTCGGCGCGAAGGTGCTGCACCCGGCTACAGTCCTGCCGGCAATCCAAAAGAACATTCCGGTGTATGTGCTGAACTCGCGGAATCCTTCTTGCGAAGGCACGAAGATTACCACACGCGCACCACAAGGGAAAAATATTTTCAAGGCGATCGCGGTGAAGAAGCGAATCACGATTGTCGATGTTGCCGCGCCACGGATGCTGTTGGCGCACGGATTTTTGCGCGCAATCTTCGAGGCTTTCGACCGGCACAAAGTCGCCGTGGATGTGGTTTCGACTTCTGAAGTGAGCGTTTCGCTCACCGTCGATTCGAACAACGCGATTCCCGCCCTGGCAGCAGATTTGGCGAAGATGGCGGATGTAAAGTATGAAGGAAGGAAAGCGATTGTGTGCCTGGTGGGCGAGAACTTGCGCGAAACCCCAGGAATTGCAGCGGTGGTGTTTCGTGAACTGGCCGATAAGAAGATTCGCATGATTTCACAGGGCGCTTCGGAGATTAACCTGACATTTGTCGTCGAGGAAGACGAAGTGCAGGATGTGATCCAGCGACTGCACGGCAAGTTCTTTGCCGAGCTGGATTCGGAAGTGTTCGCGTAGGCCACACACGTTCGAATCATCTTCGGACTGGGAGTGGCCGCGAGACTGTCGGTTTATGAATTTATTGGTTCTCGGCCGCGGCAAAACGGGGTCGCTTGTGGCGGAGGTCGCGCGTGAGCGGCGGCACCAGGTGCGGGTTGCCGGCTCGGCGGATAATCCCGCGGGCGCGGCTCTGACGGCAGGTAAGCTCACTGACGTCGCGGTTGTGATCGACTTTACCGCGCCTTCCTGCGTGATCGGCAACATCGAAGCTTGCGTGCACGCAGGCAAAAGCATGGTTGTCGGCACGACCGGATGGTACGGAGAGATTGATCGGGTTCGCAAGATGGTTGAGGACCGCGGCACGGGATTGTTGTATGGGGCGAACTTTTCGGTGGGAG
>JASHNX010000348.1 GCA_030041415.1 Candidatus Sulfotelmatobacter sp. | reverse complement strand
ATACGGCGGTAGTGTTCTTCCTTGTATTCGTTTTCCTCGGTGTCCGGCGTGGGATCGCGGCGCTGCCAGAAAGCCTCGATGAAGTTGTCGCGCTCTTCATCGTTGGTAAGCTGCTTGAACGCAGCTCGCTCCTGGTCGGTGATGATCCAAACGACATCCTCGTTCAGCCACTTTTTGTAGGTCTTGCTCAACTCGACATTGAGGTTGCGTTTTTGTTGCTTTTTCAGCTTCTCGGTAGGCGGACGCTTCAGGGGATCGGTCTGATCCGAAGTTTGCGATTGCTGGCTGGAACCGGCCGCCGCCGAATTGGACTGCGAATTCCCGGCATCGGCAGGCTTGTCGCTTTGAGCGACAGCCGTGCTCCACAAAACCGCGGTCGCGCTCAACAGCGCCAGAAATAAGGAATTTCGTGAACCAACCCGGACCATGAGAGGGACTCCCGAAAACAAACTCCGCTGCCGTATTTTAGGCCCTCAGTCGGGCGAAAGCAAGGTTAAGTCACATTAAAAGAACGGATTAACGCCCCGAACGGTTGGACGCGGCTGCGCTCCGGCTAAGTTGCCCGGCAAGCCGCAATTTTTCGGTCCATCCTGACACCATGCGCGGCCATCCGCCCAAAGTTCTCGCAGTTGTTATAATCTTCCGTTCGGGTCTCCTGCGCTATCCCTGCGGCGTTCCTGGTATCGGGCAAGCCATTTTCTTATTGGAACTTTCCTAACTTCGGGACCGTATTCCAGTAATGTGCCCGTCAGCTAGGCCCGGGTGTCCAGCGCGGTGCCCTGCTCAACGCGTTCGCGTGTTCGTTCCGATACCAACGTTGCGAGTGTGACGGGAAACGATGAAACCGTGGAAGAAAATTGCGCTGGGCGGTGGCGCGGTTGTTTTGCTGGCCGCGATCGTAGGCATTACGGTTCACCAGAGCGCTAAGAATGTCGCCACGGTGCAGACTGGCAAGGCGGCGCGCGAGGACCTCACCGCCGTGGTCAGCGCCTCGGGAGAAATAAGGCCGAAAACCTACGTCAATATCGGGGCCAACGCATTCGGCAAGATCACCCATATTTTCGTAAAAGAAGGCGACCGCGTAAGGAAGGGGCAATTGCTCGCGCAACTGGAAAACGTGCAGTCTTCGGCTGACGTAAACGCCAATCAGGCTTCCCTACAGGCCGCGGAAACCGATGCGCTGGCTGCCGATGCGGCGCTGAAAACGGCCCAGGCCGACTTGCTGCGCGCCCAAGCCGACTACGACCGGAACAAGCTCGATTGGGCCCGCGCCCAGAATCTGTACAGCGACGGACTGATTTCGAAATCGGATTTCGACAGCCGCAAGAATGCGTGGGCAACCGCGGATGCCGGGCTATATCAGGCGCAGGCACGGGTGAACCAAGCCAAAGCCCAGAAGGACTCATCTGATCAGCACATCGCGCAGAACCGGGCCACGCTGACCCGTTTTGCCGACGTGCTGAAGAAAACCTCTTACTCCGCGCCATTCGATGGAGTGATTACGAATCTGCCCGTGCGCGAAGGAGAAACGGTAGTGATCGGGATTCAGAACTCTCCGGGCAGCACGTTGATGACTCTTGCCGATATGTCGGTGATCGAAGCGGAAGTCATGGTTGACGAGACCGACATTGTGAACGTTCGTCTCGGTCAGTCCGCGGAGATAAGTATCGACGCAATTCCAGGGAAAACTTTTCACGGGACGATTTCTGAGATCGGCGACGACGCCATCGTGCGTTCGACCGGGGTTGCTACATCGCAACAGACGACGGCTAGCGAGGAAGCCAAAGACTTCAAAGTGATGGTTAGGTTGAGTGATCCGCCGCAGGATTCTCGTCCCGGACTTTCGGCTACGGCAAAGATCACGACCGCGTCCAGGAAAAATGCACTGTCGATTCCGATTCAGGCATTGACGGTGCGAACCAAAGCGCAACTCGAACAGGAAAAGGCAACCCCGGGATCGGTGCATGCTGCTGCCCCGCAGAAGGAAGTCGCATCCAAGGAGAAAGACCAGGAAGTGCCGGGGGTTTTCGTAGTACGGAACAAAAAGGCCGTGTTTGTTCCCGTCACGACGGGGATCGCTGGAGTTAGCGACGTTGAGGTGATCGACGGATTAAAAGAAGGCGACGAAGTCATCACGGGCAGCTACAAGGTTTTGCGCACGATTCGTTCTGGAAGCGGAGTGAAGATTGATAACTCTATACCGAAAAAGGAAGACGAAACATAACCTTTGCCGGCTTCATCCGTCCAACGATGGGCTAGTCTGGGTTTAGACAACAGTTGCAGCAGCGAGATTTGGACTGAAGGAACTCGAACCACAAAGCGGAGCCCCTCGAAGTCGAAATTAATCTCGGAGAACCCAGTGGCGCCGGAGCAGGAGAAAAAAATGGCAACCGCCGAAGTCATAAACATGCCACAGCAGTCTGTTGCGGTTCCGCCGCCGCAGTCCTGCATGATCGCAGCCGAAGACCTCTGGAAGACCTACGACATGGGTTCAGAGCAGCAGGTGCATGCTCTGCGCGGAGTGAACATTCGCATCGCGAAGGGCGAATACGTTGCCATCATGGGACCTTCGGGCTCTGGCAAGTCGACGCTGATGAACCTGATCGGCTGCCTCGACACACCCACCAAGGGCGAATATTGGCTCAACGCGCAGCTGGTGAGCGAACTCGATGACGACGAACTGGCCCGCATTCGCAACAAGGAGATCGGTTTCGTTTTCCAGACGTTCAACCTGCTCGCTCGCGCCACAGCTCTGCACAACGTGGAACTGCCTTTGATCTACGCCGGAGTTCCCACCGAAGAACGCATTGAGCGCGCCAAAGAGGCATTGGGGGCGGTTGGCATGGAACAGCGCATGATGCACAAGCCGAACGAGCTTTCCGGCGGGCAGCGGCAGCGCGTGGCGATCGCGCGCGCGCTGGTCAACCGGCCTTCGATCATTCTCGCCGACGAACCCACCGGCAATCTCGACTCTCAAACCGGAAATGAAATCATGGCCCTCTTCGACCGGCTGCACGGCGAAGGCAACACCATCGTTCTCGTGACCCACGAGCACGACATCGCGGAATATGCGCATCGCATCATCAACATCAAGGATGGCGTAGTCGAGAGAGACGAACGAAGAAAAACAGTTTGACCGCGAGCGAGAAATTTGCGGACTTCAGTCACCCTGAACTGATTTAGACGAAGTCGACAGATCGGTTTCTTCTCCTGCCTGGGTTGAGGCGATCACCACCTGATCGCGTCCATTCCGCTTGGCTTCGTAGAGGGCGGCATCCGCGGCGGCGATTACTTCCTGGGGCGACCCTCCATGGTCGGGGAAAACCGCCACTCCGGCCGAAATCGTGATCATGCCCATGGGCTTTCCCTGATAAAGGATAGTCAATTGCCTCATTCTTAGCCGCAGGTTTTCGGCGCGCCCACGAGCGGCCTGGAGATTCGCGGTCGGCAGGATTACGACAAATTCTTCGCCGCCGTAGCGGCACACGAAATCTTCCGCGCGGATGTACTTCGTTAACAGAAGTCCGGTCTCGCGCAATACCGCATCTCCGGCGTCGTGGCCAAAAGCGTCGTTAAAGCTCTTGAAATGATCGAGGTCGATGATG
>JASHNX010000347.1 GCA_030041415.1 Candidatus Sulfotelmatobacter sp. | reverse complement strand
CGTCCGAGATAGGCCCGTCTGTGCGGAAGTAATACTTGTTTCCTTCCGGGCCGCGCTGTTTGTTCACTTCGCAGAATCCATTTTCGGCCAACCGCCGCAACGTAACCTCGACCGAATTCTTGGAGTCCTCCGCATCAAATTTATAACCGCCTACTGCGGCTAGATACTCAACTTGGCTCTTTGTGAATTCCTTGCCCATGTGGTCGAAAAGAATTTTTTTACAGGTAGCGACAAGGGTGATGTTGGCGAAGGGAGTGTCTCTTGCGTATTGCTCGTCAGAGGCTTCGCTAAACGGGTCGTCTTTCTCAATATTCGGGTTTCTCAGGCCGATGGCCTCAAGCGCCGACTCTAAGGCATAAGCTTGCCGTTGCAGGATTCCAATTTTCTTCTGGATATCCTGCATTGCCTCTACAAGTTTTTTAGCGGTAGCGTCCATTTGTCGAATTGTCCTATTTACCAATGACAATGTACGATACGTATTCGTACATGTCAAGCGTTTTTCTGTGGCAGTCTGCATTTTTTCTCCTTTTCAGTTTTTGGGGATTTGCACAGCCTAGAAAAATTCAGAATTCAAATTCAGCCACTACCGAGGATCTGGGCGGTTTGCCCCAAGTACGGCAAATGATTTACTCTCACCCGCAGTCAAACATGAATCCGGGGAATGGTAAAACCAAAGCTTCGACCGACGTTTCTTCTCAAGCCATGCGCCGCGAGATTTACGAACAGCCGGCGGCGATCGCGAAAACCATCGAACAACATTTGCGGGACGATATTATTTTTCCGGGCGAACTGCACCCGCTCGAAAGCTCACTGTTGAGCTTCGAGAAGCTGATCATCGCCGCCAGCGGATCGAGCCGTCATGCAGGGTTGGCGGGCGAAATCATGATCGAAGACCTTTCGGGCGTTGCAGTCGATGTGGAATACGCCAGTGAGTATAGTTACCGCTCGACGCACGCCGCGGTTGACCCGATTGTGATGGTCGTGACGCAATCTGGAGAGACGGCGGATACGATTGCGGCGCAGCGCGAGGCTCTGACCCGCGGCGTGAAAACCATCGCGGTTTCGAACGTGGCGGAGGCGACGATTCCCCGCGAGGCGAGCGCCGCCTTGATCACCGGAGCCGGCCCGGAGTTAGCGATACCCGCGACCAAGAGCTTCACCACCCAGCTCACGATTCTTTACTTGATGGCGTTGTTTCTGGCGCGAAAGCGCGGGCGGATGACTTCGGAAGTTACCCGGTCTTATCTGCAGCGGCTTCTGAGCTTGCCGGAAGCGATCGGCGCTCATCTTCGCATTTGGGATGAGCTGGCCGAGCAGTTTGGGGAAAAACATTTCCGGGCGGAGAAGTTTCTATATCTCGGACGCGGCGTGCATTACGCCATTGCGCGGGAAGGCGCGCTCAAGCTGAAGGAAACTTCTTACGCGCACGCCGAAGGTTATCCTGCGGGAGAACTCAAACACGGCCCGAACGCGCTGGTCGATGACAAACTACCCGTGGTGGTTTTGGCGACGTTTGACCAACACGATCCCGACTCGGTGCTGCGCTATCAGCGCACGCTGGATGTGATGAAAGAGGTGAAATCGCGACGCGGGCAATTGGTCGCCGTCGCGACCGAGGGCGATGCGGAAGTTACGAGCATCGCGGACGATGTATTTTTTGTTCCTCCCGCACCCGAGTTGCTCTTGCCGATTGTGGAAGTCATTCCACTGCAATTATTCGCGTTTCACGTAGCCACGAAAAAAGGATACGACGTGGATCGGCCGCGCAATCTGGTAAAGGCGGTGGTCACGGAGTAACTGGCCAATTCTGCTCGCGCTTCAACTCTGTCCAGATTCAGCTCGAAAATAAAGTCCATGGCAAAGAGCAGTTCTCACCTCGATCTGCAGGCCGTCGCCAAAGAAATCATGCGGCAGCGTGGCTTCGACCCGGATTTTTCACACGCTGTAACTCAACAGGTAGCGGAATTGCTCGCGCACCCGCCGTCCGTCAGCGTGGATGGTGATGTGCGGGACTTGCGTGGATTGCTGTGGTCTTCCATCGACAATGATGATTCGCGGGATCTCGACCAGGTCGAAGTCGCGGAAAAGCCGGGAAATGGCGACACAAAAATTCGCGTCGGCATCGCCGACGTGGATGCATTCGTTGGCCGGCAGACCGCCATCGATCAGCATGCCGCGCGCGAAACCACCACGGTTTATGCCGGCGTCCGGAACTTTCCCATGCTGCCCGAACCGCTTTCTACCGACCGGAGTTCCCTGCTGGAAAATCAGGACCGGTTCGCCGTCGTTGTGGAATTCAGCGTTGATGGGGACGGGAATGTCGGCGCAAGCGATGTATATCGCGCGGTGGTTCGTAACCATGCCCAGCTGCAGTACAACTCGCTGGGAGAGTGGCTGGAAGGAACGGCAGCCGCGCCAGCGAAGGTCGCCGCTTCACCGGGCCTACAGGCACAACTTCACCTGCAGAACGAGGTTGCGCAAAAGCTAAGAAATCAGCGTTACAAACGCGGTGCGCTCGATCTGCAAACCGACGAACTTCTTCCCTTGTTGCTGAACAACGAAGTCGTTGAAGTAGTACAGCAGGAAAAAAATCAGGCGACGGAACTGATTGAAGACTTCATGATTGCCGCCAATGGCGTGGTGGCGCGCAGGCTGGAAAAAGTCTCGTCGCTGCGCCGCATCGTGAGAGAACCGAAACGCTGGGATCGGATCGTGGAGCTCGCTGCCCGCTATGGCGAGAGACTTCCGGCCGAGCCGGATTCGAAAGCTCTGAATGCTTTTCTAATTAAACGCAAGGCTGCCGATCCAGACCACTTCTCCGATCTTTCTCTCGCGGTGATCAAGCTGGTCGGTATGGGAGAATATGTGCTGGAGCGGCCCGGCGAGCCTGCTCCCGGCCACTTCGGGCTGGCAGTGCAGGATTACACGCATTCCACTGCGCCCAACCGGCGATTCGCGGATGTGGTTGCGCAGAGAATCCTCAAAACGTTGCTTGCGGGAAAGCCGAATCCGTATTCCGATGACGAACTCGCGGCGATTGCATCCAACTGCACGGAAAAGGGCGACGCTGCGCGAAAAGTCGAGCGCGACATGGCCAAGCGGCTGGCTGCGGTCGCGATGCAAAACCGCACCGGCGCGGTATTCGACGCAGTGGTCACGGGCGTGACCTCAAACGGAACATTTGTTCGCGCCTTGCAACCTCACGTCGAAGGGCTGCTAGCTCAGGGCGACAAGGGACTGGATGTAGGAGATAGGCTGCGCGTGAAACTCATCCGCACGGACGTGCAGCATGGATATATCGATTTCGCCAAGGTTTGACTTAGATACCCGCTCTGCTTAATCTGCTCGGCTCTTGCCCATAAATCATTGACTCGCCAGTTGTTGGCATCATTGCAGTCAATAGCCACAGGAGAGTCCACAAGATATTCTTGCGCAAGCCGATGTGCGGAGGCAGAGGTGTGTTTGCCTGACTGGAGCCATTTCGTTTGCCGCCTGTTGATTCTCATCTTGCCGGCATCGTTGGCAGCGCAGGATCCGACGCGTGGCTTGCTGCACAGCGATGGCGGGACTTGGCTAAATGAGGCGCCGGCACCGAACGTTGCGGCAATCTTCCCTGACTCTCTGGTGCAAACGCAGGCGGGACATACCGCGAGAATTGAAGTCGAAGGATCCAGCGTTTTGATTTTGCCAGAGACCATGATGCAGTTTCAGGGCCTGACACTGGCAGTCGATCACGGCACCGTACAAGTGGACACCGCACGCGAGATGGACGTGATTGTGGGCTGCGTCACAATCAGCCCGGTGAACTCCGAGCGTACTGCTTACGATGTAACCGATGCTCATGGCACAGTGACGATCTCGGTTTCGAAAAACGACGTTAAGGTTCACACCCACAACGCAATTCCGCAAAAATCAAAAGGTGTGCCGGGTGACGCGGTTCTCCATCCTGGCGAGCACGCCAGCCGCCCCGATTTGTGCGGGACGAGATTCGAAAAGGAGCCTGGTATTGGAGGAATGTTGGACACTCTTCCCGCACAGATCCTGGGAGGCGCAATGGTTGCTGCGATCATCTGCTTTGGCGTCTGTCATGGAGATGATCCGGTAAGTCCTTCTAAACCGTAATCTGTTCTCAAGCATCCCCGTCAGAAGTGGGCCTGAAACCCGGACATTTTCCGTCGTATCGCTTTACGATATAAACATTCGCCCTTGCGTGAATCACTGCGGCTGGGACTGAAGGCGCCGTAGACGACGGCCCTCGCGCAACAGGAATCCCATATATAAAACGACGGCAATATTAATCAGAAAGATGCCGGAACGAAGCCAGGTAATTCCGCGCAAAAGCTCGCGAATCTCGAATGGGACCAGCAGCATTCCTGACGAGAAGGCAATCCACTCGGCCCAGGTGCGTTCCTTCCACAAGCCGTACCCCTCCGCGAACCGGAGTCCAGCGTAAACAAAAGAGAGTTTCACCGCCAGCCAGAGCCTGGCATCGGTGAGGTCGTCGGCCCAGTCAAGAAAAAGCTGCGCCGAGCGCCGGTCGGTGCTGATGTGAAAAACCGCCAGAATACTTTCGGCGATGACCCAGACATCTTTGTGCAGGAGCAGGATCGCCACAACGCCGACGATCAGAACCCCGAGCCCCTTGGCAAATTCGAGCATGGCAACCGCACGAAGCAGGTTCTTCTTGGCACGGTGCCGGTCGATGTTCTTCGGCAGGAGCATGCGGCGTTCAGTTTTTGCGGCCCCGGACGGCGGCACGAAGCTCAGTCACGATTTCCTGGGCGGCTCTGATCGCCGCGGCATGCTGATTCACATTGAAAGAGATCGCGCCCACGCGGGCGTGACCGCCCCCGCCGTAGCGTTCGCAAATCTTTGCCAGATTGACCACCGGCTCCTCCGGCGCCCACGGGTTCGATCCCACCGAGACCTTCACGCGGAAGCTGCTTTTGCTGAGTCCTACGCTGTAGATCGATTCGGGATGCAAATAGTAGGGAACGAACTTGTTGTAACCCTCGAGGTCGTGATCGGTCACATCGAAAAAAATGGTTCCGTCGATGCACTCGGTGCGCTGCCGGAGAATGTCGATGGAAAGTTCGTGCCGGCGGAGCAGCGGCGGCAGCAGCGGGGCGACGAACGGCTCTTCAAGAATTGCCGCAAGCGGTTTCGTGGCCAGCAGCGGAATCAGGTTGGGCACAAAACGCTGATCGGGAGCGGACTCGATGACCATGGTGAGCTTCATCGCCGGGGCTTTCATTTCCACGGCGGTCTGCGCATTGGGGTAAAGAGCGCCGTCGATGACGTCGGTCCAGTGAACGAGATCGGCAACCGGAGCGGCGTTGAAGCCAAAACGCTCCTGCGCGATCATGGCAATGAAGCTGGTGCAGGATTTGAAATCGGGATCGTAGAACTTCTGGTTGCTCTGGTCGCTTTCGAAATGAGCAGCATCGGCCTCGGAAAGAAACGCGCTCTGGTGGTGATCGAACCACCATGTGATTTTGGGCGAGCTGGAATATTTGAAATCGACGATGGCGTTTTCGTCGCCGTTAAAATCCGATTCGTTAAAAAGCGAGCCGGCGCGATGCAAAAGGCCGGAGAAAACGAACTCGGCGTCGTCGCGAATACGCTCACGATAGAACCGGGAAAAAAGCGCGGCAGACGAAGCCCCGTCGAAGCATTTGTCGTGGTAGAAAACTCTAACTTTCAATGATTGCCCCAGTTTGATCCGGATTCCCCGCGTCTGAAAACACGAAGTTGCGTATTTCGGGCCGCAAGGTAAAAGCTAATAGGATTGCCAGCTTGGGAGGAGAAAGTCAAGCGGCGAAAGGTCGGGTGGTGTCTTAAACGCTGTGGCACAAGCTTTGAAAGCTTTACTGCTTCTTCGATGGCTTCGGGGTGGCTTTCTTCTTGGGTGCATTGCAGCATCCAGCTACATTCCAGTATCCACCGCCCTGGTCGATTGTAAGTACGGCCACAGGCGGACCTACATCTTCCGGATGCGCCCGAATTTCAAGTTCCACCAGATGCTTGAGGGTAGCCGCGTCGTCGTCCAGCCTAGCGTCCTTGGATCGGACCATTTGACGATAGCCAGCACTGATTACATCATTTTCGCCGAGCCAAATGAACTGAGGTTGTCCGGGCGTGGGACAAGACGAAGACGATCCAGGACACGAATGCTCTTGGACAGCGAGTCCCAAGGGTTGCCCGTTCGCATCTTCAATCTTGATGAAGCCGACGACATAGAACGCGGCTTCGCCATTTTCCATGCCAGCGAAAAGTGCTTCGAGAGCCGTCTTACCGGGGAGGAGTTTCCGATACTCCACTGGCGAAGCCCTGTAGGCCCTTTGGAGGGACTCAAGGAGGGGCTTCTGAACGTGATCTCTGAACTGCACGGCACGTGCTTTAACGCCAAGAGTGCCGTTTTCTTCAGCGATATGCGAAGCCACGTACCCGGTCGTATCGTCCTGATCCAGTCCCGCGAACGTGAAAAAAGTAATGCCGGTCCGGTAAATCTTGCAGATCTTAATCCGCTTGGCCCCGTACTCTTTCGTGATCGTAGACATGGAGTCGGCAGCGATAACGATGCGATCCGTTCTGACAAACACAGCAATACATGTAGCTACGACGGCAGGTGCATATGCGAGCACAAGCACGAGCGCGGCGGCTTTTCGAGAATTCGATTTGATCCAATTCCAACGCCCCTGATGATTGGGAGCATTGACATGCTTAGGCAGTAAAGTGCTCATTGCCCAAAGAACCGAAGGCGCGGCAATCTTACGCCGCGCCTAGCAGTTCAGCAATGCTCCAAACGTGGTCTGAGATCTTGCATTCCATGCAAGGGGTGACTCTCAGCGGCGAATGAACGCGGCAGAAGTTGTAATAAGTGAAGTGAAAAGCGACAGCGGCTTTCAGGCCCGGGATAACCAGACTGCGAAGTCATGCCACACTGGTAAGACAGTACCGAGGGTCGGGTGGTGTCTTAAATGTTTAGGACAGTACCAAGCGTCGGTAGTGACTCCACCTGGCGGGCGTCATCCCGAACGCCAGCGCTTTCACCCGCAGGCGGACGGAGCTCGCGCATCTCCCCGTGCCGCTCCGCGCGAGATCCCTCTCTCCGCCTGAAAGGCGGCTTCGCTCGGGATGACGCAATCGAAAAGTAAGCCGGCCGCAACTTGATTGCGTCCGGCTACTTGCCTCCTCTACATGCCTGGTCCTTCCGGATACGGAGGCAGATCGGGAGGACGAGGCGGCAGCTTCATCGGATTCTCCTGAATCTGCTTCATGACCATCTCGATCGCTTTTTCGAGCTGCGGATCGTGACCGTCGCGAACCAGGTCGGGGCGGTTATCGACTTCGATATCCGGTGCGACGCCGCGATTTTCGATCAGCCACTTGCTGTCGAGGCCGTAGAGCGAAAATTCAGGACGCGTGATGTAGCCGCCGTCGATTAAAGGAATCTCTCCGCGGATGCCGCGAACCCCGCCCCAGGTGCGCTCGCCGATGAGCGGACCGAGTTTGTACTGCTTGAAGAAATAGCTGAAGAAGTCGCCGTCGGATGCGGCGTAGTGGTTGGTGATGCACGCCATGTAGCCGTGGAAGACCGGAGCGGGCTCGGTGTCGGAGGCGAAATTGCGGGCTGACTCCATGCCGGCGAGAATGCGGCGCAGGCGCTCGAAAATGATCTGATCGACGAAGCCGCCGCCGTTGTAGCGGACGTCGAAGATGATTCCCTGCTTGCGAATCTGCGGGAAATACTGTTTGACGAACTGGTTTAATCCGGAAGCGCCCATGTCGGGAAGGTAGACGTATCCGATCTTGCCGCCGCTGGCCTCATCGACTTTGCGGCGGTTGGTTTCGATCCAGTTGAGCTCGTGCAGGCCAAATTCGCTGGAGAGCGGCCGAACCACCACGTTGTGTGCGCCTTGCTCGGAGGGCTTGCTGTTGATGGAGAGCGTAGTGGCCTGACTGACGGTATTGATGAAGAGTTCATCGGGATTCTGCGGAATACGCAAGGGCCGGCCGTTGACAGCAAGAAGGTAGTCGCCTTCTTTCACAGTTAGGCCCGGCTCCGTGAGCGGAGAGCGGAGACGGCGATCCCAATTCTGGCCGTGATAGATTTTGGCGATTCGGTACATTCCGGCTTTCTCGTCGGGTTCGAGATCGGCACCGAGCAGGCCAACGTTGACTTTCGGAATTTTTGGATAATCGCCGCCGCCCACGTAGGTGTGAGAGTTGGAAAGCTCGCCGATTAGCTCGCCCAAAATATAAGTGAGACTTAGACGGTCGGCGACATAGGGCAGCAGTTGCGCATACTTGTCGCGCTCCGCTTCCCAATTCACGCCGTTCATCGAAGGCTCGTAGAAGTAATCGCGTTCCTGGCGGTAGACTTCGTTAAAAACTTCCTTCCACTCGGCAGGCGGATCGATTTCTGCCTGCATGGTAGCGAAATTTAACGCGCCTTCACCGGCGCGCGCGAGCGGTTTTTGGTCCTCCTGCTTCGAAGCTTCATCCCCTTCGGGGACTTTTGCATCGACGATGCCGTAAGTGTGCTCTGCAACGACTTCGCCTTCTTCCATGTCCTCTCCGCCGCTCTTCGGAATGGCGTAAAGAATCTTCTTACCGTCGAACGAGAGCGCATAGCCGTCTGCGCCTTCAAGAAACACGTGATCCTTGCGGTCTTTCAGGTTATAGGCGTGAATGGCAGAATCTTCGCCAGGGAGTGGTCCGGAAAGACCCTGAATCGGCGAGGAGATATAGAAGACGATGCCTTTCGCTGCAGCCAGGTTTTGCAGATTGCCGGGCGGAATCGGCAGGCTGACGATGCGATCCTGAATGCCATCTAGATCGATGCGGAAATTTTTCAACGGCGGACGCGTGCCCGGCTTTGCTTCTTTCTCAGCCTGGGTTTTTTCGGCCTCGGTTGAAGCCGGCTTCGATTCAGGTTGCGATTTGGCTTTGGTTTTTTGCTTTGCTTCAGGCGTCTCGGGCTTCTCGCCGGGAGTTTCGGTTCCTGGCGTGGGAACCAGAAGCGTGTCGAGTGACTGCGGCGCCATGACTTCGTCGCTCAGAACAGGGAATGGAGAAGGTTCGTCCGCGCGCAGCGTTGCGACATACACGCGGCCAGCTTTCGGATTGGCGAACTCCATGTCATAGACGCCGAGCACCTCGTTGTAATCGCGGTTCGAGAGAAAGTAAAGATACTTTCCTTCGGGATCGAAGTAAGGCCCGGTGCTGTCGAAAGCATCGGTGGTAACAGCAGAGGTTTTGCGATCGCCGAGGTTGTAAAGATAGATCACGCCGTTGTGATTTTCCGACTGCTTGGAATAAACAACCCAGTTGCCGTCGGGAGACCAGTTGTAATCGGTTAAATCGGAGTAGTGGCCCTGGTCGATCTGAACCGGTTTTTTTTCTTTGACGTCGACGTAAAAGAGGCGGACGTCTTTATCGGCGAATAGTAATTTCTGGCTGTCAGGAGACCAGACCGCCGGCAAACGATAGACCTTTCCGTCGGAGGTGATGCGCTCCTCCTGGCCGAGGCCATCCTGTGGGGCGATGTAGAGTTCTTCTTCTCCCGAACGATCGGACATGTAGGCGATCCAGTGGCCGTCGGGCGACCAGGCGGCATATTGCTCGCGGATTCCGGGCGTGCGGGTGAGGTTGCGAATGCTGCCTTCTTTGGCGGGAACGGTATAGATATCGCCGCGGGCGGTAAAGGCGGCGCGCTTGCCATCGGGCGCGATATCGAAATCGGTAATCAGATTGCTGACGTTCGCCCATCGTTTGCGAGCGAGGTCACGCTCGCCGGGAAGATAAATCGTGAGCTTGTGTTCTTTTTGCGTGGCGAGGTCGAAGAGATATAAATAACCGCCGTTTTCGAAAACGATTGCATCCGGGCCGAGGCTGGGCCAATTTACGTCGAACTCGGTGAAGTGCGTGAGTTGCTTGATTTCGTGGGAAGTCAAGCTGTAGCTGTAAAGGTTCAGGCGATGCTCTGGGCCGCGGTCGGAATCAAAATAGATCGTGTCGCCGTGCCACATTGGAAAGGTGTCAGTCCAATCGGTGTGCGGCATTTCCTCGATGTGGTTGGATTTGAGGTTGTAAATCCAGATCGACTGCGCCATGCCTCCGGTGTAGCGCTTCCAGGTCCGGAAGTTTCGAAAGATACGGTTGTAGGCGATGCTGTTTCCATCGGGAGAATAAGAGGTCAATCCGCCTTTATCGAGCGGGAGGGCTGCGGGCAATCCGCCGTCGATGCCAACGCTGTAGAGCCGTCCGAACCAGCCGTTGAACGTGTCGCGGCGGGTGAGGAAGACGATGCGCTTGCTATCGGGGGTCCAGGTGATCACTTCGTTGTGAACGCCCATGCGCTCGTTCATGCGATCTCCGCCGGGATGGAAGGTCAACTGTTTGGGCTCGCCGCCTTCGGCGGGCATGATGTAGACGTTGTGATTGCCGTCATATTCGCCGTTAAACGCGATCCATTTTTCATCGGGAGAAAACTTCGCAAATAACTCCTGACCGGGCGCGGTGGTGATTCGCTCGGCCGTGCCACCGTCGCGGGAAACCAGCCAAAGGTCGCCGCCGTAGCTGAAAACGATTTTCGTCTTCGAAACGTCCGGGAACCGGAGCAAACGGCCTTCGGGCGGATTTTGCGCGAAACTAAAAACGGAAAAAGTAAGAAAGAAAATGGCGAGCATCCAGCGAAAACGCATGGGACTTCCTCCTGTCAGAAAGGCATCGTAACGACCAGATCGTAGCCTTGAAGAAAGCGT
>JASHNX010000346.1 GCA_030041415.1 Candidatus Sulfotelmatobacter sp. | reverse complement strand
GAACGGCACGATCGAAATCAAACACGTTCAGATCGCCCAATACGACAACCGCATTACCGGATATTTCGAAGGTCCCAACCAGTCGGGTCCGATTCAAGGGGAGGTCAATGGACATCACATTCGATTCGACACAGTGACGCGCACTGTTCTTCATTTTCACGGCGAGATTTTCGGAGACAGCATGTCCGGAATGTGTGGCATTCATAGCCGGCACGCTCCGTGGCAAGCAACGCGTCCACCCACGACCACGGCATTGGCTCCCGTTCCCCCGAACACCGGCGCGATTTATTCGTCACAGCCGGTTCTGAGTCCTCCAGAAGCGCAGACTCAGTATCAGGCGCCTTCCTATCAGGCCCCGACGTATCAGGCTCAGCCGTCGTACCAATCGCAGCCTGCTTATCAGCCTCAGGAGTCGTATCAATCCCCAGCGCAGGTACCCGCAGCTCAGCCTGAGGCACAACTGTCGACCAATTACCCGCAGGAGGGCAATGCGATGCAAGCGCCCGCTCCCGCACTGCTGTCAGCCGATCAACTAAATTCGCTTGTGGCTCCCATCGCGCTGTATCCCGACGCGTTGGTAGCGCAGGTGCTCGCGGCTTCGACGAATCCGGAGCAAGTCGCCTACGCCGACGACTGGCTCGCGCAGAACAGGAATCTGACCGGGCAGGCACTGGCACAGGCTACAGACCAGCAGTCATGGGATCCCAGCGTTAAAGCTTTGACTCAGTTTCCCTCAGTGCTGGATAACATGGCGCATAACCTCTCGTGGACATCGAGCCTCGGCCAGGCCTTCGCCAATCAGCAGTCCGATGTAATGGCAGCCGTGCAAACGATGCGCGCAAGAGCGCAGTCGTCGGGAACGCTGCAGTCTAACTCGCAGATCACGGTCACGACGCCGTCACCGAGTACGATCGTGATCCAGCCGGCGAACCCTCAGGTCATCTACGTTCCACAGTACAACCCAACTGTGGTTTATGGTGCGCCAGTCGTCGTGCCGTACTACGTGCCCCCACCCTTACCCGTTGCTTCGGTCGGCCTTTATTTCGGCGCTCCTATCACGATTGGAGCGTGGTTCGGTGGGGCCGGTTGGGGCGGTGGTTTCGGCTGGGGCTGGCATGCGTGGGGCCTGCACTGGGGCTGTTGTGGCGGCGGTGGCTCGACGACCATTATTTATAACCACACCACCTACATTAACAACCATACCTGGAACAACACGAATTACAACGGCTATCACCGTTGGGGCGGTGGAGCGGCCATGAATGGCGGCCGTGGGTATTACGGTAACAACGGCTACTATCATCCCGACCCTGGTTATCATCCCGGCACGGACACTCACTACGGTCCGAACGGCGGCTATCACCCCAACGGATATTTCGGCCCCAACGGCGGTTGGCATCAGGACAAGCCCGGCACAGGGCCAGCCAATGTGCCCAACGGCGGAAATAACGGCAATCATGGGCTAATTGGCGGAAATGGCGGTGTGCAGCGCACAAACACACCCGCGAACAGTGGCGGCCAGATGCTCGGTCAAAGCCCTGACAATAACAACCGTTTCGCGGGCGCAGAGCAAAACCGTTCCCGCTTTAGCGGAGACGGCGCTGCCAACCGCATGGAAGGCGATCGCGGACGGCAAAGCATGGCTGGCCGCCGTCCCCAGCAACGCATGGCGAGGATGCATGCACCGGCTGAACACCGCTCTTTCGGGGGCGGCGGCCGCCGTCGGTAAATTGGCCCACGCAATCAGACAACACCAAAATTCTTGAAGGAGATTGAAAATGAACTCGAATGCGAACAAAACGAATCGCTGGAAGCAGATCGGTATATTTGCCGCAGTGACGGTCGCCGTCTTGATGATCGCGATTGTGCCCGTGAAATCAAGAAACTTTGCTCTCCAAGACACACAGACCACTTTCCAGTCGCCGGCCGAAGCCGGTGCAGCGCTGGCGCAAGCTGCCCAGAGCGACGATCAGTCTGCCGTCGCGAAAATTCTGGGTGTCAGGACGAAAGCTCTTCTGGCTACAGGCGATAAAGCTGCGGACACGGACGCACTGAAGGCTTTTGCCTACAAGTACGAGCGGATGAACCGCTGGGTCGACATGACCGATGGCAGCCGCGTGCTCTATATCGGCGCCGACAATTTCGCTTTCCCGGTGCCACTGGCAAAAAATTCTTCAGGCAAGTGGTACTTCGACGCTGTGGCTGGAGCCGAAGAAATTCGAGCGCGCAACATCGGCCGCAATGAACTGTTGACGATTGACGCTTGCACCGCCCTCGCCGATGCGCAGGAAATGTATTTTGCCGATAGCGGCTACACGGGCTTCGCTCAGCACATTATCAGCACGGCCGGCAAGCAGGACGGGTTGTATTGGCCGGTGTCGGACAAGCACGATGCGAGTCCACTCGCAGCCCTTAGCAAACTACCTCAGTCGTCGCTCGCGGCCCTTTCTCCGGATCAGCCTTTAGTGATCGATGGGTACGAACTGCGCATCCTGACGGCGCAGGGAGACGACGCTCCCGGCGGCGCCAGAAGCTACATCGAGGATGGCAAGATGACTGGCGGCTACGCCATCCTGGCGACACCCGCGACATATGCAGAGACCGGCATCATGACTTTCATGACTGGGGTCAACGGAGTCGTGTACGAGCGTGATCTCGGTCCCGACACGAGAAAGATTGCTGCGTCCATTCAGGACTTCAATCCGACCGACGATTGGTCACTGGTCGAGTAGCGGGCCCACGAGGTCGAAATCAGACTGGAGCTTTCTTATGAATGTCAAAAGGTTGCATTCGCGGTTCTTCGCCCGGCATCGGATCGTAATCGTGATGTGGGCGCTGGTTGCGGAAATGCTTGCCTCGCCGCTTGCGAACTCGCATCCGCGCGCCGGTATTCTGCTCGGATTCGCGGTGCTGTTGATGGTCCTCGCCGGCATCGGCTCCATCGCAAACCGCACCGTCGTTTACAGGACGGTGGTTCCGCTCGCCGTAGTCTGGATGATCACCCGAGTTATCGAAGCATTCGCAAATCCGTGTAAGCCTTATGCCAATCTTTCTCCGCTGGTGGGTTTAGCGTTTTCATGTTCGATCCTTTGGGCGATCTTTGACCATTTCCAATCCCAGTTCGACAACCCACGCCATGCGATTTCGGAAGCATTCATCAGCTACCTGGTGATCGCAACAGCTTTCTCCCAGCTTTATTGCCTTTTGAATAACTTCCTCGACCATGCATTCAACCAGACGATCTCCTCAACGCAGGGCTCAACCCTTCTCTATTTCAGCATGGTGACACTAACCAGCGTCGGCTATGGCGGGATTGTGCCGGTGAATCCCTACGTGCGGATGGTCGCCGCTATGGAGAGTATGTCCGGTATTTTCTTCGTTGCGGTCGTGGTTGCGCGTCTGGTCTCGAGCTACCGCCCAAAGGGGCCGAGCCCGTGTCAGTCTCCGGCTCGTGAAGCCGACGATTGGGCGCAAGAACCCAGCTGCGAAGGCGGACGCGCAGCAGCTGTTACTGTCCCTTCCTCCTAGTTCAACAGTGTTTCTGATTCAGGTGGGCTCTAAGCAGACGCGTTGGAGTTCGACTTCTGGCAGACGGTGAGACTTCTATCCGGATCTTCCGATAATCGATTTTCGGAACCAGGGAAGAAGAGAAATTCCGCATATCGGATACTCAGCGCGGAAGGACTTTCCGAATATTTGGAGAGGGTTTGGGTAGTGAGCCGTTTAAAAAATGGCAGCGCTACCAGAGTTTCGTTGAAATCGATTGCGATGATCTCGGCTCTGCGACCGCAGGAGCATGAGCGCTGTCTCATGCTAGTTGGTGTAGAAGCGGTGCTTGTCAACTTTGAGAGCGCGGATTTTGGAATCCAGAGTTGATGGTGGCATGCCGAGCTTGGCTGCCGCGCCGGCGGGGCCGGAAACTCGGCCTTTGCACTCCGCCAGTGCCGCCTCAATCAGTTCCTTTTCCTGTGAAATCATCTCTTGCGCTAGCGGACGGCTGGAGCGAATAACAGTGGACAACCAACTCTCATCGAGTGAGAATTTCTCGGAGTCGCACAAGATCACCGAACGCTCGATCACATTCTGTAATTCGCGAATATTGCCCGGCCAAGGATAGGACTGAAGCCGGTCCATGCTTTTCTTCTCCATGCTCCGGATGCGCTTTCCCGTCTTCTTCGCGTAGCGATCAATAAAGTGTTCCGCCAATAGGTGAATGTCTTCTTTGCGATCGCGCAGCGCGGGAACCTCCAGAGGAAATACGTTGATGCGATAGTACAGGTCGCTGCGGAACGTGCCAGCTTCGACCGCAGCGGGTAAGTCCCGGTGCGTAGCGGCGATGACCCGAACATTGGCCCGGATGGTCTGATTGCCGCCGACGCGCTGAAATTCTCTTTCCTGGAGAACGCGCAACAGAGCGATCTGGGTCTCAGCAGGAAGCTCTCCGATTTCATCAAGAAACAGTGTCCCTCCCTCGGCCAGCTCAAACCGGCCGATGCGGCGCTGCAGGGCTCCTGTAAAAGCCCCCTTCTCGTGTCCGAACAGTTCTGAGGCGATCAGTTCGCGGGGGATGGCGGCGCAGTTTACGCTCACAAACGGGCGATTCGCACGGTCCGAGCGCTTGTGAATGGCGCGTGCAATCAACTCTTTGCCGGTGCCAGTTTCGCCCGTGATCAGAACCGTCGAGTCTGTGCGTGCTACTTTCGTAACGCGGGCCAACACGGCCTGCAAGCGGGGCGAGCCACCGACGATCTCTTCGAACATCGCCACGGCATCGATCTCTTCCCGCAGCGCCAGATTCTCGCGCTGGGCCTGCTCTTTCGATCCTTTATGCTCCTCAATGTCGATCCGCGTGCCGCACCAGCGGACGATCTGCCCGTTTTCATCATGCAGTGGGAGCAACTGGTGTAGAAACCAGCGATACTCTCCACTCTTATTCCGGACGCGAGCTTCGGCTTCCACGGAAATTCCGTGGGTCATGGCGTCCCGGTATGCGACCCAAAGCGCCTCAAAATCGTCGGGATGAATAATTGCCCGCAGCCGCTCGGTTGGCGTGAAGATGTCAATCGGTCCAAGGTATTCGCGCCCGGCACGGTTTACGAAGGATAGGGTCCCATCCGTCTCAAGGATGAACATGTGCTGGGGCACGGCGTCCATAACCTGCTCGAGGCTCCGGAGGCTCAGGTACGCGGCCGAATCGGTATGCATGAGTCTCGCGAAACCTTGGCCTCTCAGAACTGGGGCAACGGGTTGGTCAGTGTAGGGGACGCGAAATTCCTGCGTCCTTACCGCGGGAATCGAAACCGTTTCAACGTCCGAAACCAGGCAATTCATAGCAACTCTCCAAAGCGAGTGAGTTTCGTTTTTGATGGGACTACTATGCCGCCTTGTTGGGCCACTGCGCATCTTGCGATATATAGTTTTTTCAGTATTGCTGCAGGCAAGTTGTGAAATACCACTTTCGGATATAAAGGCAGAAGGCATTTTGGGGAAAGTCGGCGTTTTTGCACAGCCAGAAACAAATAGAAAAAACTCATGTCAGGTAAAAGAACAGCCTAGGACCTTGCAACTGGAGGGATGACGATCTTGCGCCGGCCAAAGAAATAAGCATCGAGGGAAATCGCACCGGGGCCCACCATGGCAATCGCGGTCACGATGATGATGGTGTCGAAGCTTAGCTGGCCCGGAAGGAAGGCAGCCCAAGACGGGTGCCAAAAGTAGAAGGCTGCTCCGGCAAGCGCCGAAATGCCCGCCACTAGCTGCGTCAGGAAGCCCAGCATAAGCGAAGCTCCGACTCCGAACGCGAGTGTAGCCAGCCAGAGTCCCAGCTTCAGGCCTTGAGATTCAGAGAGGCAGGTGGACGCTTCGATGAAAAGTTTTGCGCCAATCGCAATTCGCAAAACAAGCAGCCCGATGCCGGGTAAGCCATGCGGAAATGTTTTGTACCACCGCTGCAATCTCTCGTCTCCTCATACACCGTGCGGCGAAGAAACCGCATTCACAAAACATATCCGTTTTCCGGAAGGGCGCGAATCGCCCAAATTTAAAATTTTTCGATACTACTAAAGTGGTATTCCGGGATATCCCTGGAAAGTCGTAGCGAGAGAATGATTTCCCGGCTAGAGGTGAATAATGCCGCGGCGAACGGCAATTGTGATCGCCTGGGTGCGATCGTTGGCGCCGAGTTTTTCCATGATGTGTTTGATGTGCACCTTCACTGTGCCTTCGGAGATGAAGAGCCGGTCGGCGATGTCACGGTTGCGGTTGCCCTCAGCTACTTGCTGCAGGATTTCGACCTCGCGAGCAGTCAGTGCTTCGTCGCTCATGTGGTTTGCCAGATGCGTGGCGATCTCCGGGGGAATTGCCTTTTTGCCGGCATGCACTTTGCGGATCGCCTCAAGCACTTCCTTGGGTGGCATGCTCTTGAGCATATAGCCTTTGGCCCCGCCCTCCAGCGCACGTTGCATTTCCGCATCTCCTTCGGAAGACGTAACCATAATGACTCGGGCTTCTGGAAACTCGCTGAGGATAGTGATCATCGCGTCGATGCCGCTCATGTCTGGCAGCCGTACATCCATGAGGGCCACGTCTGGCTTTAGTTCGCGAAAAAGCTTGGTTGCCTCGTGGCCGTTCGCGCCCTGCCCTACAACTCGCATGTCGACTTGATCGTTGATCAGTGCCGCAAGCCCCTCACGCACAAGTGGGTGATCGTCGATGCTGAGAACACGAATCTTCACCTGGTCGTTCATTGGTGTTGATCCTCACTTCCTCTGCTGAACGCCCTTCCCATGTCTCTCAGGATACAACCGTAGCAGCCACTTCCAGAATCGATTGGTGGGGGCATCCAGAAACGCCAGCGGGCCGGGGACCGATAATTCAACTTCGGTTCCGGCATCCACACCGCTCAACACTTCCAGTTTCCCGCCGATCTTTTCCGCACGCTCCCGCATTCCGGCGAGGCCCCAGTGTCCATCCCGGCCAATGCGCAACAGCTGGGAGTCGATTCCGCAACCGTTGTCTCGCACCAGAACATGCAAGTTGCGCGATGCATAATCAACCTCAACCCCAATCTTCGTGGCGTGAGAATGATGAAACGCATTGATAACTGCCTCGCGGGCGATGAGGTAAGCCTCATCTCGAACCAGCGGTCGCAGCACGCGAGGCTGGCCTTCGGTCGCCACAAGAAAATCAATGTTCCCCGGCAGAGCAAATTCTTTGGGAAGAAGAGCGAGAGCCTGTTCCAGTCCGTCAGTGCTCGTGTTTCGCGAACGAAGAGATCGGAGCGCAGTGCGGCCTTCCTGGCTGACCTGGCGCAGTAGATCCAGACCGCGTTGCATAGCAGGCTTCGCCAGCGAGTCCCCCGGAAGCCGATTATTCGCCAGATCAAAGTGGATGGAAGCGCTGTAGATCCCCTGCAGAAGCGTGTCGTGCAAATCCTGGGCAACCCGCGTGCGTTCCGCAAGTCTCTCTTCGAAACGGACACTCAGTAGTTGCGTCAGTTGCCTCATCCGAACGCGGTACACAACCAGCGCCGTAAGTCCCAAGAACAGCACCACGACCGACCGAAACCACCATGCTTGCCAGAGCTGAGGTTCGACTTTAAAGTCGACCGCTGCCTCCGCGCCATTCCACAGGCCGTCACTATTGCTCGCGACTACACGGAACCGATACGGCCCCGGCGCAAGACCGCTATAGGTCGCTTCTCGTGCCACCTCCGGTTCACTCCAGCTCTTGTCAAAATCATCCAGCTTGTAGCGGTATCGGACTCGCTCCTCGTTCGCCAAACTCAGACCGACAAATCGAAACGTAATCTTCTCCCGTCCCGGCGGAACTTTTCGGGATGCTAGGTCGAGGGGCACTCCATCCGCGAGGACAGCTTCGACTTGAACAAGTGCCGGTGTCGAATTCACGGTGCCCCGACCCGGACTGACAACAGACAGGCCACGGTTGGTCGAGAACCAAATGCGTCCGTGCGAATCTACTACCACAGATTTGTCCCGCTTCACACCCTCGGTACCAAGCAGGCCGTCGGCGAGCCCATACTCGCGCACATCTATCATTTCCTTACCGTTTAAAGTGGGATTTCTTATCTGAAGAATGCGATCGGCCGTCGCAATCCAGAGCCAGCCGGCTTTGTCCTCGGCAATTCCGAAGATTGGTTCATGCAAATATCCTGGCTCCGATGCGAGAGTATGTATCTGGCCGGCGCTGAAAAACGCGAGACCTTCCGCCGTTCCGATCCACATCACCCCGCCTGAATCCTGGAACAAACAATCGATATCTGCCGCCGGCAATCCATCAAGTACACGATAGGTCCGCCATCCGTTTGCCGACTTCTCAGAGAGACCTTCGGGAGTGCCGAGCCAGATCGTTCCGTCAGAACTTTCGGCGATCGAAGAAACCGTGTTCGATGCCAGACCATTCGCGGTGGTGTAATTCGTAAAATGTCCATTCTTCAACTCGCTTACGCCCCCGGTAAGAGTTCCGGCCCAGATCGTGCCGTCATGACTCTCGAGAACTGCATAAACGCTGTTCTGGGCCAGGCCGTCGTGTCGTGTGAACGTTTTGGCCGTGAGTACACCACCGCGATACTGGAGGTGAGTCAGCCCTCCACGCTGCCGTCCAAGCCACAAGCCATCCTCTACCCCGCTGGCCATGGAATAGACAACGTCACCCGCAAGTCCGGGCGTACTGATGGCCTCATATTTTCCATCCTTCAGCCGCCACAATCCCCCTTCAGCCGGCGCAATCCAGGTGTAGTCATCGGTTCCTACATACAACGCTCCCGCGCTTTGCCGGTGCGGAAGCGAATATGTGACAAATGTGCTGTCGCGCAGACGCTCAATATGCTGTGCGCCGCCTATCCACAGATCTCCTTCCCGATCTTCGAACAGTGCCGTCGCCCGGCTCTCAGGGGAATGAATTTCTTGCGCAAAGGAAGAGACACCGCTTTCGTTGATTCGAATTAGCGTCCGCGTCGTTCCGACCCAGATATTCGAATCGCGATCCCGAACTATAGAAAGAACTTCGACGCTGCGGAGAGACGAAGGTATCCCTTCGCGGGTAAGTTCAGCTCCGTTCCACAGCAGAACACCCTGGTTCGTTCCAATCCACAACTTGTGGTTCTCTATCGGTAGAAAGCAGTTCACGCGCAAATTGGGCAGCTGCGGTGCGACAGCGTGAACGACCCCTCCGTTAAGAAGGAAGAGACCTCGATCCTCGGTCCCGAGCCAGATCTTTCCGTCGCTGGTTGCTCCGACCGAAATCACCGAGGCCGTCGGTTCCGTCAGCCGATGTGGAGCAATGCTGGTTGACCAACTAAAGTCAAAGGAAGTCTGGCTTGCATTTTGCCCGGGCGCGAGCGATTCCGACGCGCTCACAAAGCCCCCGTCTTTGTAAACCAATACACCCATCGCGAGCGAGGAGAGCAGGACTGCATTTCCCGCCCCTTCCCCTAATGCAGTAATGCCGTTTTCGGCCTGACCCCGTACAAGATTGAAAGTTCCATCACGGTAGCGCAGGAGTTTCGTATTCTGTAACAGAATCCACAGAGTCCCCTGCCCATCCACGAGAAGCTTGCGCACAGGACCGAACGTGGGTGTTGCAGACCCTGCTTCGAAGGTATGAAAATTGATCCCGTCAAAGCGGATTATTCCCCTGTCTGTTCCAATCCAGAGGTAGCCATCAGGAGTTTGCGCAATAGAAGTAACAGAACCACCTGGGAATCCCTCGTCCATTCCCCAGGAATTATGAATGTACTGCGAGAGCATCCGGTTGGGATCAATCGCAAATGCAGAAACTGAATAACACGCAACAACCAGCACGGCGACCCCAAATCCCAGCAATTGCCGCGCCAGGCGCCCGGGATTACGGGAGGTATTCGAATTTGTCGATGATAACTTCACCACCCTCCTGCAGCGGATACTTGTCGCTTGGAACCAGGTAAACTTGCAACTTGACTTTTTCCTGGCCCGGCGTCGGCACACCTGTTGTGAATTCGTGCTTAGCTACAAGACTACCGGCAGCACCGTCGTGTGACGAATGGGTCGTTGTAAATGTGACGCTTCCAGATTTCCAGCGGATGGTATACGTCAGTGGGCCTGCTGGAGCTTTGAAGCGATATACATTTCCGGGAACATAAAACGGCTGAATGCCATACTGCGCATTATTCTGATCGGCGGCGTCTCCCCATCGGCTCATTTCAACGTCCATTTCACGGTAATACTGGTCTCCGTGCCATTCGTCGAAGGTATACAGGCTAAAAACCTCAGCTGGTTCCAAATGGGAGACATCCCGCACCCTGAAAATGTAAGTGCCATATCCCAGACTGTGGGCTAGCTCGACCTGGGCACAGTACCACAGACCAGACCTCCGGTTGATCCGCAAATGCAATGCCCCGTTGGCGTCGGTCCAGGCATTATCGGGGTCGTAAAGGTTTTCCGATCCTCCGCGATCGCTGGGGACCATGCGCACGGCCCAGTCGTATCCGCTGAACTTCAGAGGTTTTGTCGGAGCGAAGGTAGGTGAGCCAGAGCCCTTCACAATCGCAATCGAAGTCACCAGACCACCCACGGTGGGAGTTACATCCAACGTAAGGGGCGGGTGGTAACCCGGCTCTACCAGCAGGGCGGCATAGTCGAATCCGAGATGAGTTGGCGTGCTCCACGTCGAGTCGGACCGAATCGAAACAAATGGATGATCGGGATCGGGTTGAATCCACCAAGGTCCGCTGTGTGCATAGATAACCATCTGTTCACCTGGACGAGAGCCATGAACGCGTCCCGCGATGTTGTCTACCCTTTCGTCGCCACCCTGGGCCGCTGGCGGGACTTGGGTAAATTCAATGGAAGCTGCACCCTCGTGGCTTTGCGATTTGCAACCGCCCAGCGTCAACCCAAGTCCCGCCAGCACCACTTGCAGCTGCAGCACGATTAGCCTTGATGCTGGTTTCATACGGGGGTTTCCGACATCTATCGTCGAACCTTCGCCAAGCTGCCCAAATGTTTGAACAATCTTATTACATGCACGCTACTGAATATGGCATCGGAAAACTCGATGCGGCTCTGAACGCGGTGGCTTACGCAAAAAGCAGCGCTTACATCGAAGTCGTTACCGATGCCTACGCTGCCTCGCCGCTCGCCCTCAACCTGCGCGAGAGCCTGTAGGCGCTTTATAAGTCGTTAATGCGCACTGGTGCTAACGAATTATCCCCGGCAATTCAGCCGAAGGTTGATCGCATCCCATATTGTGTCTGCCAGATAAACATCGCGCGTTTCCCTGAATCAGAGCTCATTGTTGAGACGGCTGTCCCGAAAACCCGTGAATTCCCGACCGGTAAGCAATATCCCCGCCGCATAAATCCTTCTTTTTCAGGTAGTTGGTTTTGGCGCTCCGCATGCCACAAGACAAAGCGCTAACGCCAGTGCCGAGGAGTTCGGAAAATGATTCGCAATTTTCTAAATAAGAAACTGAATAGACGACAGGTGCGGCGTTCCGCTGCGATCGTCGTTATTAAACTCGTGATCAATGTCTTCACTGTCCAGGCATGTGCGCAAGCGGCGCCTGATCCAGCATGGTCTGTTCTCGAAATCGGGTTGGCGCAAAAGAGCGCCGCACAAAGGGTGGCTGCGGTCCGCGTTCTCCGTCACATCCCGGACGACTCTCATGCGATTGAGCTCGCCGAAAAAGCTCTCACAGATAAAAGCAGCTTGGTTCGCACGGCGGCAGCAACTTCGCTCGGCCAAATGCACGCATCCTCTGCCGACTCCAGCCTGAAGGCTGCACTCAACGACAAGAACTTTTCCGTTGTAATGGCCGCCGCCCACGCTTTGCTCTTATTGAATGATCGGGCATCCTACGACGTCTACTACGAGGTTTATATCGGGGAACGCAAGAACAATTCGAGCATGATCGCCCAGCAGATGCAGATACTCCATGACCCAAAGCAACTGGCTCAGATGGCATTCAACGAGGGAGTCGGATATGTCCCGTTCGGCGGTATTCCCTGGGAAGCCTACCAGAACATCATGAAGGATCGGAAGAACGGCGTGGCTGCGAAGGCTGTCTTGCTTTCGGCTCTCGCAACCGATCCTGAGCCTCGCACCGGCAAGTTATTGTTGACCGTTAGCCAGAACCAGAACTGGGTCTTGCGGGTTGCCGCGTTGGAAGCCATCGCGAAGCGCGGCGATCCCGCTCTGTTGCAGGGAATTGAACCTCGGCTTTCCGACTGCAAACGCGAAGTGAGACTCGCAGCGGCCGCCACGATCATTCACCTGGATGATGTTGCGCACGCAAAGACAACGGAGACGAACATCGCCCAAACAGAACCGCAGATGTCCGACACTCTTCTGCAAGTCGCAAAGTGAGCCCAT
>JASHNX010000041.1 GCA_030041415.1 Candidatus Sulfotelmatobacter sp. | reverse complement strand
GCTTCGCAGATGAGACTTGTTCTTGAAGAAGAAAAAGGCAAATGCCACCAGAGTGATCAGCAGAAACCACGCGAACCAATCGCCGATAGAGGATTGCGCAAAGGCGTGAACCGAACTAATGATGCCGCTGCGTGTCAGGAACGTTCCCAGAATCGCCAGCCAGAACGTGGCAAACACGAGCCACATATTCCACATCTTCAGCATGCCGCGCTTTTCCTGCATCATCACCGAGTGCAAAAACGCGGTGCCTGCGAGCCATGGCATGAGCGATGCATTTTCGACGGGATCCCATCCCCAATATCCTCCCCAGCCGAGGACGGAATAAGCCCAGTGCGCCCCTAGAAAAATTCCACAGGTGAGAAATGCCCAAGTGACCATCGTCCAGCGGCGCGTGATGTGGATCCACTTCTCGCCGGGGTATTTCATGATCAAGGCGCCCAGCGCGAACGCGAAGGGCACAGTGAATCCCACGTAGCCCAAATACAACATGGGCGGATGGATCACCATCTCGGGATACTGCAGCAGGGGATTCAAGCCGCTGCCGTCGGCAGGGATCGACCCCTGCATGATCGCGAAAGGATGAGCGGCAAAATTCAGAAGCAGAAGAAAGAAGATCTGCACGCTGGCCACAACCACCGACGCGTAGGCAAAAAGCCTGGCATCCGTCTTATAACGGAGACGAAGAACGAATCCGTAGGCGGCAAGCAACAGAGACCAGAAAAGCAGAGAGCCTTCCTGCCCAGACCACAACACAGCGAACTTGTAAGGTCCGGGAAGATCGCGATTGCTGTGGTGAAAAATGTAGGCGATCGAGAAATCATCATGAAAGGCGCAAATGACGAGGATGATCGAGGCAAGAAAGACCGCGACAAAAGTCGCGATCCCGGCGCGGCGAGCCGTTTCTCCGATCCTCTCAGAACTTCGGCGAAGCATCGCGGTTAGCGAGCTTTCGTCATCAAGGGAAGTGCCCGAGCGCTGAGGCTTCGGGCCGCCAGGTAAGGCCAAACCAGAGGTCGGCCGGCGTTGAAAAACCAACGCGACAATTCCGGCAGCGAAGGAATAAATGCTCAGCGCCAGAGCAAGCAGCAGCGCGAAACTACCAATTTCCGCCATGTGGGCGAACCCCAAACTATTTTTCCAGAAACGATGGTGCGAGGCAACTCCGCGGGCTCATCAACGAAGCCGAAAGGACGTATTTCATCGGTAGCTCTCCCGCTTAATAACGAGCCGCACTGGAGGAGCGTACCTCCATGCCTGGAACTTGATAGTTGATGTTCGGCCCGTCAAAGTTGCTTTTCTTTTTGTCTATGCGCTCTGCTGGCGATAGCGCTGTCGCACTTCCCGCTCTGCGGCTAACCAGTCGTCAGCTTCACTGCCCGCACCCGCGCCACGCTGCTCGTAGATCTCGTACGCGCGACGCCGAATCTCATCTTCCAGGTTGATCGGCACAAGATTGTTTCGCGGCTCGTTCTTTACGACTTCTAACTTGCGCACGTCCGAATCAGCCTTTGATTCCAACCGGCTCTCCGCTCCGTTCGTACCCTCCGGCCTGGCACTGTTTGCTGCGACTGGATCAAGCGCATCATTTCTGCTTGCGGGGGCGGCCTCCGCAGGCGTTGGAGCGGCGGCACCCGCTTCGGGACCATTGGTAGCCACGCCGGGTTCGGCCTGTCCTTTGTTTAGTCTTGTGCGGTTCGTTTTGCTGCCTGGGATAGACTTCGACCTCGCCATAATTCAATTACTCCTTCACCCCAAAGTTTAGAAATGTTGGTTGAGTTGTTGAGCGGAACACATACAGCTCGCCCCAAAACAATCGAAGCTGTTACGAGGACGTGGTAGCTGTTGGATTGTTTCTAGTATAAACCGTCTTCGTCTGTGGAACGCTTTTTATCGAAAGAATCTGCGCCGGATTGCTTTGCTATAATCGATTTCTGCCAATGGCGCTATCGTCTAGGGGTTAGGACGGAAGATTCTCAATCTTCAAACCCGGGTTCGATTCCCGGTAGCGCTACCAAACAGTCTCCGGTGCAGAGAAATCTCAGCCGATATTCGACAAGTGGCAGGAATTTTGCCCGGAGATTGCGATATTGCCCCTCGAAGCCGGACCAGAGAAACCGTCTGCCCATATAAATAATGAGGAATTTGTAGCCGTTTTCTCTGGCGGCCGACGGGAGGTCCGTTTTTGCAAAACTGACCGGCGAATGCCCGGCGATCACAAACCGAATCATTTGCGAATCCGACTTGACTTGCCAGACAAACTGTATTGAGGATTCGAAGCGAATCCTTGGCCCTGTCTCTTTTCCCTGGCTAACGGGCCGAATAGTTGTCCATTGTGATTAACTTCCGGTTTGCCCGTTATCCAGGAGGCTTCCGATTCGAGGGCGCGCTTGCTGCGGGGGCAGGAACTGGGTTGGGTTGGCCCAGCCCGCCTGGAAGCCTATTTTTGCGCGTCCTGAATCAGCACTAGATCCGAAGGTGATTCTCCGCGCACAAACGCGACACTCTTGCCGTCATGCGACCACTGATAAGAATAAATTTTCAGTGCAGAAAAGTTCGTAATTTGCCGGCCGGGTCCGCCATCCAGGGGTTGCAGCCACAGGTTGTCAACACCTTTTTCGCGGATAGGATATACGATCCCGTTGCCATCCGGGCTGAATCGCAAAAGCCCGACATGCCGAGGGTCGAACTCAAGAGTTTGCAACACTGTTCCCAATTCAACTGAAACCAGCGAGATAATCGGCCTCTGTGCTTTAAAATCGTAGGTGCCGAGGGCCGCGGTCTTTCCAGCGCGGGTAATGTCATACGCGCCATTAAAGTCTGCAAAAACAGGGGCAAGTCGTTTTGCCTCGCCTCCATCGATGGGCACTTGCATATACGCGTTGGCAGTCATATTTACGAAAAAGACCGTCTTACCGTCGGGCGAGCACATTGGGAATTGATCGTTCTTGCCGTTCGTCAGTTGGCGCAGGCCCGTGCCGTCGGCTTCGCTGCGCCAAATGTTCAAAGACATGGTCTTCATTGTTCCTTGGGTAAAGATGAGGTGACCGTCGCTGCACCCTTGCGAATTGAACGCTGCGGAGCCATTTTCGGGCGTGATCCCGCCTTTGACCGCGCCCTCTGTACTTACGACGCGAATGACGGGCGTTTGGTCGATTAGAAGTTTCCCGTCGTTGGTCCAGGAAACGCTCTGTACCGGCTCTCCAGAAGTTATTTGTTTGATATCAGAATAGTCAGACTTCTGACCGTTACTCACATAAACATCTCGCACCGACTGGTGCATCACAGTGGCGACGGTTTTGCCGTCAGATGAAACGCTGGGATTCGTGTAGTCATTGGTGTCGGCCGTGATGGCTCGGAATTTGCCATCCGGAAAGCTGACGAGGCCAAGCTGTTGCTGTGTGAAATTCGTTTCCGTGTTCGAATAGGTCACCGCCAGGGCTTTTCCGCTGGGTAGCCACGACGCGCTTTGGAATACTGTGTACGGCGGCCCCGGCATGGCCTTGCGATTGCCAGTGTTGGGGTCTATCGAATCAACGGCCACCAAACTATTCTGCACGTGCTCGAAGTTAAGCCCGGCAATCGTCTTTCCATCCGGGGACCAGGCCAGATCCATCATTGGTTCGGCCATGGCACCCGTAAAAACTGTCTTTTCCTCGCCGCCATCCACATTAGCGATCACCACAAAATACTTGCCCGGCTCGGGATCATTGGCCCGGCAGAAAACCAGACGCTTCCCATCGGGAGAGAAGCTGGGATTGGTGTCGATATCCTTGATCAGAAGTTGCGGCGTCCCGCCCAGCACGGGAATGCGGTAGAGATCGTACTCCTGGGATGACGGCCCGCTGACTGGTTGCGTGTGCGAATAATAAATATGACTCCCATCGGGCGAGAAGCGTAATGCCCGAAACTGCACCCGCTGCGGTTGAAGGATCTGCACATTGCTTTCGCTCGAGAGATGCCGTAGCCACAGAGATTCACTGCCCTCGTTGTTCAGCACGTAGGCGAGATAGTGTCCATCCGGAGACATGGCCCCGAGGCGGGCATTGTGAGTACCGCTGATGCGGGTGATCTTTACGTTTTGGAAAGGCTGGGCGCGGGCAGTGAAAAACAGGCTGTAAACGCCGAAACCGGCGGCGGCGATCAGCAGCAGCATCACAGCCGCTATAGCACCCAGGCTGGCTTTATGATGGCGCGCTGCTTCGGCCAGCACCGCACTGCTTGAGCCATGCTCGGCGCCGGCAGCAGACCTGACGCCTGATGCAAAAACAGGCGTGGAATCATGGGCCTGCACTCTTCCGGACTCGGTGTCGCGCTTCAGCCGCTTGAGATCACTCCTGACTTCAGCCGCCGATTGACAACGCAGATCACGATCCTTCTCCAAGAGCTTGCTAATGATGTCTTCGAGTTTAGGAGGAACTGCCGGATTCAACCGTATTGGCGTCACCGGAGCACGATTAAGGATGCCGTCGAAGATCGTCGCGGAGGTTTCTCCCGGAAACGGCAAGGCCCCCGTCGCCATCTCATACAACACCGTCCCGAAGGAAAACAGATCAGTGCGCGCGTCAAGATCTTTTCCTCGCGCCTGCTCCGGCGACATATAAGCGACCGTGCCCACCGCAGAGCCGGGGCTGGTGAGGTACTCCTCGCTGTTGAGGGTTGCCGCCGTGGCCACAAGCGACGCGGGCTTTGGCGTGACCGTAACCTTGGCCAGTCCGAAATCTAGAATCTTCGCGTTGCCGCGCTTGGTCACAAAGATATTCCCGGGCTTGATGTCCCGATGAACAATTCCTCCGCTGTGTGCGGCGTCGAGCGCATCAGCAACCTCGATGCCCAGCGACAGCAACGTTTCTATCTCCAATGGGCGGGCGCCGATGAGTTGCTTCAAGGTGACGCCTTCCAGATACTCCATCACTATGAAAGTCTGGCCATCCTGCTCGTCGATCTCGTGAATCGTGCAAATGTTGGGATGGTTGAGCGCGGAAGCCGCCTTGGCCTCGCGGCGAAACCGCATCAGAGCTTGTGGATCCTTGGCCACATCGTCAGGAAGGAATTTCAGAGCGACGAAGCGGTCCAGTTTCGTGTCCTGGGCCTTGTAGACCACTCCCATGCCACCGCCGCCTAGCCTCTCGACGATGCGATAGTGCGAAATGGTCTGTCCGATCATTCAGAGAATCCACCCTTTAGGATCGATTCATCTTACGGACGGGTCATTCAGCAGTCAACGAATGGTGTTCTGGCTCGCCCCGACATATTCGGTCAGATGGAAGTAGCGATGTCACTGGCAGATGGTCGGCTAACAAGAAACTGACAATGCGGTTCGCTGACTTCTAGTTGGCCCGTGATCATGGAATGAAGCTCGTGCTCAACGCGCTGACAGTCGAGTTTTCCGCTTGAATGTCCCCTCCTAGCGGGCCAAATAAATCACAGGCTAAAATCTTTGGATTCGCTGAGAGGGCGCCGACCAATCCTTGTTGGCCTCTTCTCTTTGGGGAGGTACTCGTGAAAGATCTGTTAATGGAAACGGCTTCGCGAGCCGCGCGATATCTGACCGGGATAACTGATCGTTCGGTCGCGCCTTCGGCGGACGATATTGGAGGCCTGAATGCCCTGGCAGGGCCGCTGCCGGAAGATCCCTCAGACCCGAA
>JASHNX010000040.1 GCA_030041415.1 Candidatus Sulfotelmatobacter sp. | reverse complement strand
AGCACCGCTAGTCCAATCAGAATCCCCAGCGCCGGCTTATAGTACTGGCGGAAGAAACGTAGGATGTGGCGGCCATAGTAGTATCCGAGGAAGGCTTCGATCGTATAGCGCACTCCCCGGCCCAGCGTGAGTGCACCGAGAAATCTCTTTGGCGGATACTGCAACGCTCCGGCAGCGATTAGAAACGGAACGAATGGAAATGGCGGCGGCAGCAGCGCAGGTAGCGCGATGGCGAAAAATCCCCAGCGGTCAAATCTTTGCTCGATTTGATCGGCTTTCTTCTTCGAGAGCCTACGCTCCATGGCCTCTTCGCCGCCTTTGCGTGCGAGCGCGTAAGTAATGTACCCGCCGATGAGTGCGCCGAGCGTGGCCATAAATGCGTAATAAGGCCAGGGCTCGCGATGGCGGGCCGCGAGCCAGATGCAGAGAACATCCATGCTGCCGGTGACTGGAATTATTGAATTATCGACGATGCCCAGCACAATCAAGCCGGGTCCTCCCATGCGCCGGAGATGTTGCCAGAGCGTCGCCGCGAGCAGAGGATGAATGTGCGCGAGCATGGGGGCTTAGGTGCAGTTTCAGGAGACAGTTACGGCTCTCAAATGCGGAACCTTTGCTTTCAAGAACCTAAGCGGCGCAGCGGGAGGCAGCGCGCCGATTTCAGCCGCATAATGGTAGAAAAGCTCCAGGCCCTCGAGACAGCGGTCATCCAAGTGGTAATAGATGTTCTCGGTCAGGTACGAACGAACGTCCTGCTGCGAGATGCCCACTCGTGGAGCCCATTCGCGGGCGATGTGATCCAGATTTTCGGGTTCCAGGCCGTGGTCGCGCGAACGCTGAAAGATGCATGCCAGGTTCAGCGGCGCAGCGTCCTCATAATGCGATCCGCGTTCTCCGAGCGCTACGGCACGAACTGCCCAGAAAGCAAAAACGAACGGTTTTCCGGTGTGGCGAATCCATTCTTCGGCCAGGTCGAGTGCGAAATAGCGCGAACGATCGACTTGCAACGCCGGGTCGCCGATCAATAGCCCGGCATCACATGTTTCAAGCATCCGGTCGAGGTTCGGCGCCATCGACTTGAATTCCCTTCCCCCACCCAGCCATTTCGCAAACAGGACCTTGGTAAGCGCAACAGAAGTCATCGAAGAGGTGTCGAGAGCAACGTCGCGAATTTCCTCCAGCGGGACCCTGCTCACCAACAGAATGGAACGCACGGGTTGCCGCGAAGCAATGGCGATCTCTGGAAGAACTAGTAGGTTGGGAATCTGCGCGTAAGCGGCAGCCGGAATGATGCCAATATCGGCGGTTCCCGCCTGCAGGGAACGCGCACAGGCGGAGGGAATCGTGTAGGAAATATCGAAGTGGCGTCCGGCCTCGCCGTGTTCGAAATCCCACATGAGAGGGGCCGTGTTGAGATAAGAAATGGCTGAGATGCGAAGGCGAGACATTCCGCTTTTGATTCTAGCAGAGGATTTTGACAGGGATTTGTGACGAGTGTCCTTGACTTTGGATTTAGCGAGTAAGTACAGTCCGCGCCATCGCATACGAACTGGAGTGCCGACTATGACCGCCATCGTCGCAGCATCGCCATCCGCCACTCACCTTCTCGAATGGCTTGCGCTCTCGTTGACCCCCGGTCTGGGGCCGACGAAAGCGCGGAAATTAGTCGAGCGATTCAGAGGCCCGGAAGCAGTTTTCCGGGCGTCGCTGACTGAACTGGAGGGCGCCGGCATTCAAGCCGTTTCTGCGCAAGCGATCGCCACAGGAAAATCGGCAGAGTTGGCGCGAGAAGAGTTAGCCAAAGCTGCGTCGCTCCAGGCGATGGTGATCTCGATGGAAGATCCCGCATATCCGCAGCGGTTAAAAGAAATTTACGACCCTCCACTGGCGCTATATGTGAGAGGAAGCGTGGACCTGCTTTGCCAGCCGGGAATTGCCATGGTGGGTACGCGGCACCCCACACCCTATGGGTCGGGCATGGCTGAGCGGCTGGCATGCGATCTGGCCAATCAGGGCTTGGTCATCATTAGTGGCATGGCACGCGGCGTGGATACGGCGAGCCATCGCGGGGCGATCTCAGCCAAAGGCAAGACAATCGCTGTTTTTGGCACGGGTGTGGACGTGATTTATCCCAAAGAGAATTCGCGGCTGGCAGAACAGATCCTCGCACTGGGCGGAGCAATCATTTCCGAATTTCGGCTAGCGACATTTGCCGCCCCGCAGAATTTTCCCATCCGCAATCGAATTCTGAGCGGCATGTCACTGGGCGTGCTGGTTGTCGAAGCCGGGGAGTATTCCGGAACGCGCATCACGGCGCGCTGCGCTCTGGAGCAGAACCGCGATGTGTTTGCCGTACCGGGCAATGTAACTAACAAGAACTCCTGGGGTCCAAACACCTTGATAAAACAGGGAGCAAAGCTCGTAGCCACGTGGGAAGACGTGTGGGAAGACCTGCCGCCGGAGGTGAAACTGGCGTTGACGCCCAAGATGGGCGGTGAATCCCAGGGCCACACAACGTCATCTCTATTCCCGGACGACGGGTTACCCCCTCACGAGAAGCGAATCTTGAGCCTGCTCAAGGCTGACGAATCCACGCACATTGATGAGCTCGTGGAAAAGCTGGAGGCTGAAATGTCGTCTTCAGAAATCTTCGCGGCATTGTTCGAGCTGGAGCTGGCCGGCAAATTAAGGCAGATGCCGGGAAAGAATTTTGTGAAGAGCTTTTGAATTGGAGTATCACTTTCTACTAGCGAATGATCTGAATCTCCTGAAACAAAGGTGTAGGAGGTTAAGAGGACACTTGCATCATTACTGCAGAAGTGGAGAGCGGATAGCTGAGAGCTTTCCGGCCGTTACTTGTTGGGTCGCTCCCATTCGTGCTAGCTTCAAAAAGAATTGAGGAAGAATTGCCTAAAGAATTGGTCATAGTTGAATCGCCCGCCAAGGCAAAAACCATCCAGAAATATCTGGGTAAGGGATTCTCTGTCGAGGCCTCACTAGGGCACGTGAAGGATTTGCCTAAGAGCACCCTTGGTGTTGACACCAACGAAAACTTTGCCACTGATTACGTCGTCATCCCCGGCAAAGAAAAAGTCTTGGCCAAGCTGAAAAAAGTTGCCGCCGGAGCGGACTCTATCTATCTTGCACCTGACCCCGACCGCGAGGGCGAGGCCATTGCGGCACATCTGGCGGAAGAACTCGATAGCAACGGCGGTGTGAAGAAGACAAAGAAAAAGACCGATGCCAACAGCGTCCCGCGCATCCAGCGCGTAACTTTTAACGAGATTACCAAACGCGCGGTGCAGGCGGCCTTCGAGCATCCACGGGCAATTGATCAGAATCTGGTGGATGCACAGCAGGCGCGCCGTGTGCTCGACCGCCTCGTTGGATACCAGGTTTCACCGCTGCTGTGGGATAAGGTTCGGCGTGGATTGTCTGCTGGCCGTGTGCAGACGGTCGCTTTGCGCCTGATCGTCGAGCGTGAGCGTGAGATCAAGGCGTTCGAGAAGAAAGAATATTGGACGATGGACGCGCACCTCGCAGCGAACAAGCCTCCTGCATTCGACGCGCGCTTTCTTGGCAAGGGTGAAGAGAAGATCGAAATCAACAGCGGCGAAGAAGCCGAAAAGATCCGTACAGCTCTTGAAACTGCTGACTGGATTGTGCGGTCGGTTGACAGGAAAGAGCGGCGGCGCAACGCCGCGCCCCCTTTCACGACCAGCAAATTACAGCAGGACGCCTCCCGCAAACTGCGCTTCAGCGTGAAGCGCACCATGATAATCGCGCAGCGATTGTACGAAGGCGTGGAACTTGGCGATGAAGGGCAGATCGGTCTCATTACTTATATGCGAACCGACTCGACTCGAGTCGCGCCCGAGGCCATTGGTGAGGTCCGCGAGTATGTTGGGAAAGAGTACGGGCCAAACTATCTGCCCGAGACGCCCAACACATTCAAAGAAAAGAAAGAAGCGCAGGCTGCACATGAAGCGATTCGCCCGACCTCGGCAATGCGCCATCCCGATTCGATCAAACAATACTTAAAAGAAGATGAGTACAAGGTTTACAAGCTAATCTGGCAGCGGTTTGTAGCATCGCAGATCAACCCCGCAGTCTTTGATCAGACCACAGTCGACATCGACGCGAAAACGAAGACCGGTGATGCATTCTGGTTTCGCGTGACGGGATCGGTGCTCAAGTTTGATGGGTTCCTGCGGGTTTACGAAGAATCGAAAGAGGGCAAAGACGAAGAGGACGAAGAACTGAAGCACAAACTTCCTACCCTCGAAGCCGGACAGAAACTTACGCTCAAGGAACTGAAGCCGGAACAGCATTTCACCGAGCCCCCTCCGCGCTACAACGAAGCATCGCTGGTGAAAGAACTGGAAGAGCGCGGCATTGGCCGCCCTTCCACCTACGCCGCGATTCTGGGCACAATCCAGGAACGGCAATATGTTCAAAAAGTTGGCGGAAAGTTCACTCCCACGGAGATTGGGTTGGTGGTCACCGATCTTCTCGTCGAAAACTTCCGCGATATTTTCGACGTGCAATACACGGCGCGGCTGGAAGAAGAACTCGACGAGATCGAAGAAGGCAAAGAAAAATGGACCGACGCGCTCGCCGAGTTCTATAAAAAATTCCAGAAAGATCTCAAATATGCCGAAAAGCATATGGAGAACATCAAGCGGATGGAAAAGCCCACAGACGAGAAGTGCGAGCGCTGTGGGGCGCCGCTGGTAATCAAGTGGGGCAAGCACGGGTCGTTTTACGCGTGCAGCACGTACGATAAAGACGATCCGAATACATGTACGTTTACGAAAGAAAACCCGATCAATCTGCCCGATCTCGATTCGGCAGACATGCAGGAAACCGGGGCACAGGAAGAGTATTGCGAAAACTGCGGGCGCGTGATGGTGCTGAAGCGCGGGCGGTTTGGGCAATTCATGGCGTGCACGGGTTATCCGGATTGCAAGACGACAAGGCGGCTGGATCAAGGCAAAAGAGTTCCTGACATTCCGCTGGATGAGCCTTGCCCGAAGTGCGGACGGAATTTGATGATTCGCCATGGGCGATTCGGAGAATTCACGGCGTGCAGCGGATATCCCGAATGCAAATACGTGAAACAGAATTTCATCGGCGTGAAGTGTCCAGACTGCAAGGACGGGGAACTGGTCGAAAAGCGCGCACGCAAAGGCAATACGTTTTATGGATGCAGCAACTATCCGAAGTGCAAATTCACTTCGGCACATAAGCCGATCGCGGAAAAATGTTCGAAGTGCGGCAGTGAGTACCTGGTCGAGAAAAATTTGAAGGCTGGGCCGGTGATTGCGTGTCCGAATAAGGAGTGCGATTACGAGCGGCCTGCACCCGCGGTCGAAGCGGCTTCAACCAGCGCGTAAGATTTCGCGATTGCGCGGTTGGTGATCGGGCGATTCACAACCACATTTCCGATCACTCAGTCGCCCAGTGATCTCAATCCTCCCGAGGTGATTCATGGCTAAGAAAGCGACTGCTGCCGATGCACAACTGATCATGCAACTTTACGACTTGCGCCGCGAAGCGGAGATGCGCAAGGCGCGCAACTGGTGGACGGGCGAATTTTTCCCACAGAGCGCGGAGGATTTTCTAAAGGTCGCGCGAGCCTACGGGACGCAAGAGAATGCATGGTTGCGACAGGTGAGCGGTTATTGGGGAATGGTTGCGTCGTTTGTTCTGCACGGCGCCCTGAACGAAGAACTGTTTCTACAGCCCGGTTTCAGCGGCGAACTTTTCGTAATATACGCCAAGATTCATCCCTTTCTTAAAGAACTGCGCGAAAAGCTCGAGGACCCTGATTTTTTTGCCGGCGTCGAGAAAGCCGTGACTCGCACGAAATGGGGAAAAGATCGCCTGAAATTCATGATCAAGCGAGTCGCAACCATGCGCGAACGAATGGCCTCCGGCAAAAATTAAAAAAGCCGTCACACTCTCGCGCCATTTAGCGGCCTCAGCGGCAAGCTCATCTGTTATCCTACTTCGTCGTGCGCATGATCTGGTGGTTCGTGATCCTGGGTGTGAGTACCCTGGTGGTCGTGTGCGTGGCAATCGCTCTGTACGTTCGATTGCGACATCACCTGCAGAGCGCCCATGCCGCGCGGGACGGGGCTGCGGACGAAGTCGAACCGGAGCGGCAGGCGGATCGAGTGTAGGGCCGAGACCTTATGCCAGGTTTCGGAGAGGTCTTGCATGAAAAAAATCATGGTTCAAAGCGGAGCAGGTTTCCGAGAGCGTGGGCTGGCGTCTGAGGCCGCGCGCCAAGCTGCCTTAGTCCTAGGGGGAAGCATATTTGTCGCGCTGTGCGCGCGGATCACGATTCCTTTACCCTTCACGCCCGTGCCGCTGACAGTGCAGAATTTCGGAGTCCTGTTGGTCGGTTTGATGTTGGGCAGCCGACGCGGATTTGCCGCACTGACGCTTTATTTGGCTGAAGGCGCAATGGGAATTCCTGTATTCAACCCCACGGGTCCAGGAGGCGTCGCGCAGTTATTGGGCGCGACCGGGGGATTTTTGCTGGCCTATCCCTTTGTCGCGTGGCTCGCAGGATATGTGATGGAGCGGGGCCGCAAGAGTTTTGCCCGCGCTGCTGCGGCGGGATTTCTTGGCGAGGTTCTGCTGTTCGCATCAGGATTGGGTTGGCTTGCCGTTCTCACCCATTCGATGGCGCAAGCATTCCGCTGGGGGCTTTATTGGTTTGTTTTTGCGGAGATCATCAAAGTGATGATGGCGGCGGGAGTTGCGGCGCGCTGGCAGCATTATCAAAGCAGATAACGGAGCACCTTCCCGCAGCAGGAATTTTGGAGTAGAGATGACAGTAGTTTCAGAGCAAGAAGCAAAACCCTCAGGCAGTTCTTCATCCCAGACGCGCGAGATTACAATCGCGCACAGTCCAGACTCCGACGACGCCTTCATGTTCTATGGGCTGGCAACGAATAAAGTGCGAGTCCCCGGACTGCGTTTTACCCACACTCTGTGCGACATTGAAACACTAAATCAAAAAGCGCGTGAGGGCGTGTACGATGTGACAGCGATTTCCTTTCACGCGTATCCCTACATTCAGCAGTCGTATGCGCTGATGTCTTGCGGCGGGAGCGTGGGCGAAGGCTATGGGCCGATGGTGGTTTCTCCGCGGCCGTTCACGCAGAATGAGATTAAAGAGAAGCGAATTGCAGTTCCTGGAACATTGACGACTGCCTATCTCGCATTGCAGCTCTTCGCGCCGGGAGTCCAAACAGACGTCGTGCCTTTCGATCAGATCATCCCGCAGGTACTTGAGGGCAAGTACGAAGCCGGGCTGATTATTCACGAGGGGCAGCTCACGTATGACAAGGCCGGCCTGCATCGAGTCGTCGATCTCGGACGCTGGTGGCAGAAGATGACTGGCTTGCCATTGCCCTTGGGAGGCAACGCGGTCCGGCGCGCTCTCGGCCCGCAGCTTATGTCTGCGGTGACGCAAGCGCTGCGCGACAGCATTCAATATGCCCTCGATCATCGCGAAGAAGCGCTCTCTTATGCGATGCAGTTTGCCCGCGACCTCGATAGCTCGACGGCGGATCGCTTCGTCGGCATGTACGTGAACGAGCGCACGCTCGATTATGGTCCCGACGGCCGCGAAGCAGTCTCTCGTTTGCTCGATATGGGGCACAAGGCGGGAGTGATTCTGCCTGAGGCGAAAGTGGAGTGGGTTTAGCAGCGAGCTTGAGCTATGAGCTTCGAGCCAGCAAACCCAAAGAACGTACCTCCCCAAACTCTTCTCATTGACGCCGACGATACGCTCTGGGAAAACAATGTCTATTTCGAGCGGGCGATTGCAAAGTTCATCTCCTTTTTAAATCACCACGAATTTTCTCCCGAGCAGGTGCGCGAAGTGCTCAACGACGTGGAACGGGAATGCATCGTGACCCACGGTTATGGGTTGCACAGCTTCGCGCATGCCCTGATGCAGACTTTCGAACGGCTGAGCGTAAATCCCGTCACTTCTGAGTTGCGGGCTCAAATTCGCACCTTCACGCACGTGATTGAAGACCATCCCATTGAACTGCTGCCGGAAGTTTCTGAGACGCTGGAACATCTTCGAGCGAAGCACCGGCTCATTCTCGTCACCAAAGGAGCGCTGGCCGAACAGGCGGGAAAGATCGAGCGGTCCGGGCTAAGGCAGCATTTCGCCGCAGCCGAAATTGTGGCCGAGAAAAACTTCGCCACCTATGAAACGCTAGTCGAAAAATATGAATTAGTTCGCGAGGAAACCTGGATGGTTGGAAACAGCCCCAGGTCGGATATCAATCCGGCGCTGGCTGTGGGATTGAACGCGGTCTTTGTACCGCACGGCGACACCTGGGTCCTGGAGCATGAAGAACTGAATGCGGCCCCCGCGTTGCAGCGTCTGCTTATCGTGGGCCGGTTCGCCGAACTGCGCGAACATTTCTAATGAGCCTCGGCGCAGGATGGCCCTTTATTACCCGCGCCAATACTGCACCAAACTAACCAACAGCGCCTCGCTCGATCCCCTTTTCCGCGTGGTACGCTCAATTCTGGTCCGTGTTGATGCGCCGCTCATCGTGACCGTCGAAACCCAAAACTTCCGCAGGCTGTTGCGCACAGTCGAGGCTCTCTCGGATCTGGGGCCGGAGTTGACGGCAGAGCGCGAATTCTCGGAGACAGCCAGCCGGATGCTTTCGGCGGTGATGGAAGCGGCCGGCGCCGGCGAAGGCGCCCTTTTCATTTTCAACGAGAAACCTGCAATGCTTACCACGGTGGCGGCGAGCGGGTTCGCCATGCTTCCCGATCCCGCTTTCATTCCACTCTTGCCGAAACACGCTCACGCCCTTGCCGCAGCGCGCGGGCCCATCGTAATGAATGCTTCGACTTATTCGATTTTTCTCAGTTCGAATGGCAATGTCGCACCCGAGCTCTTCAAGTGCCTAGCTCCGCTGAAAGCGGGAGGAAAACTCGCTGGAGTTGTGGCGCTGGGACGCAGGCCGGGAGATGCGCCCTACGAGCAAAGCGAGCTCGACGCCATGGATTTGCTGTGCAGTTACATCGGGCTGGCTGTGCAGAACCACGCGCTGTCGCAAACGCTGGCCCAGCGGGTGACGGAGAATCTGCGGCTCATGGCGTCGTTGCACGGTTTCTACGACACGGCGCTCGAGGCGTTTGCCACGGCAATCGATGTAAAGCATGTCAACATTCACGGGCATTCGCTGCGAGTAGGACGCTACGCTGCCGCAATCGGTGAAGCCATGGGCGCCGATACCAGCGAAGTAGCGGCGCTGCGCAGCGCAGGTTATCTGCACGATATCGGGAAGGTAGCAGTGGATCGAAGGCTCTTCAGCAAGGCCAGCGCCCTCGACCCCGAAGAATTCCGCGAGATGGCCGACCACACAGTGGTTGGTTATCAGATTGTGAGCAGCGTGCAATTCCCCTGGCCAAAAATTCACGAAGCGGTGCGCTGGCACCATGAGCGCTGCGACGGCTCCGGCTATCCGGACGGCCTGCGCCGTAACGAATTGCCGATGCCAGTGCGAATCATGGGGTTAGCAGATACCTTTGATGCAATGACCAGCAAGCGTCCTTACCGTGAATCGCTGTCGCTGGGCAACGCATTGAGCGATCTCATCCGCATGACTCCACAGAAATATGATCCGGAAGCTGTCCAGGGGTTGCTGATTCAAGTGCGTCGCGATGCTGTGGGCAGCAATCGCGTCCCCCTGCTGGCCGATCACATGCCGGTGAACATTGCGCCGACCGATGTCGATCATCTGGCCGCGTCGTTACAGCATAAGGTCTCGAACGGGAAAAACTACCTCACTTAGCCTGGAGCTATGCAATCAGGCAGTAGCGTGAAGGCCTTGAATGTCTCGTCGCGGTTACCTCAGTGCTCCGGAGAATCGGCGACCAACACGCACCGACGCAGCATTCCCCATTGTTCTTTGGTAACCAAAGCTAACAACTTTTTCCCGTAACAGGGGTTGATAATGGGAAAGCCACATCTTCCCCGCTGAGGTTGTCATGGGCCTGATCCGGACGAAATTCGCTCTGTCGATCTTTGTTTTCGCTCTGGCATGCGCCGTGCCGCAATTGCTCGCCGAGAAGAACGATGCCACTAATTCCGGCAATGAAAAGCGGGCGCTGCAGGCGCTGAATCGCCTGACATTCGGCCCTCGTCCCGGAGATCTGCAGGAAGTAATGGCCATGGGTGTCGACCGCTGGATCGATCTGCAGTTACACCCTGAAAGGATCGATGACAGCGCGCTCAATTCCCGGATCGAGCCACTTCGCACGCTACGCATGACTTCACGCGAGCTCGCGGAGGACTTTCCTGACCCCCAAGAGATTGCGCAAGTCATGAATGGAAAGAGGCCGATGCCCTCTGATCCCGTGCTGCGTGCGATCTACGAAGTGCAGCTTGCCAAGTTCCGTGCACGAAAGGAACGCAAAGAAGCAGCGGGAGACAAAATTGCGGGCGCCTTCCCGGTCGCGGACACGCCCGGCGAAGGCTCGCAGGAATCGACGCCGGCATCAATGTCGGCAGCGCCGGAACTTATCGACAGAGATAAGACCACTGATCCCTCTCCTTCGACGTTCGAATTTGGCGAGTTATCCAGCCTACCGCCCGACCAGCGATACCAGAAAGTTCTTGCCATGCCGGAAGACGAACTTATCGCATTCGCCGAGACCCTCCGCGGCGGCCAAAGGCGAGATTTTCTCGAAGGCATGTCGCCTGAGGAAAGAGAAATTCTAATCGCACTGAACAATCCATCGGCCGCTGTGGACACCGAATTGGCTGAGGCCAAGATACTCCGCGCCATCTACAGCCAGCGCCAGCTCGAAGAGGTGATGACGGATTTCTGGTGCAATCACTTCAATGTATTCATCGGCAAAGGCCTCGATCGCCTGATGCTGACGGGCTACGAACGCGACGTTATCCGTCCACGCGCCCTGGGAAAATTCGAAGACCTGCTGGTAGCGACGGCGAAGAGTCCGGCGATGCTTTTCTACCTGGACAACTGGCTGAGCATTGGACCAAATTCGCAGAAGGCTCTGGGAGTTCCGGCCCATCCCTACCAAACCAACGGCCGACCAGCGCGGCCAAATCAGGGCAAGCGTCCCAGTGGATTGAATGAGAATTATGGCCGCGAACTGCTCGAACTTCATACGCTGAGCGTGAACGGGGGATACACCCAGCGAGATGTCACCGAGGCCGCTAAAGTTTTTACCGGATGGACCATCGACAAACCGGCACAGGGCGGCGGATTCAAGTTCGAGCCCCGCATGCACGAACCCGGACCAAAGTACGTGCTGGGGCATCGCATGAAGGAAGATGGCGAGAATGAAGGATTGGAATTACTGCATCGCCTGGCGACCAGTCCGAAGACGGCGCATTTTATTTCTCTCAAGTTAGCGGAAAGATTTGTTTCGGATAATCCCCCGCCTGCGCTGGTCGATCGCATGGCCAAGACCTTCCTGAAAAAGAAAGGCGACATTCGCGAAGTGTTGAGCGTGCTGTTCCATTCGCCGGAATTCTGGGACGATTCCACTTATCGCGCGAAGGTGAAAACGCCTCTGGAATTTGTGGCGTCGAGCATTCGCGCGACCGGCGCCGAAGTCGACGACGCGATGCCTCTGGCTGGCCGCTTGAACAATATGGGTATGCCGCTTTACGGAGCGCAGCCACCAACCGGTTATTCGATGAAGGCAGATGCGTGGGTGAGTTCATCCGAATTGCTGAATCGGATGAATTTTGCCCTGGCCTTGACCAGCGGCAGGATTCGAGGAGTAAGGGTGGATTGGAACGGGCTGATCGGTGACCACTCATCCGATGCTGCCGGGACTCTCTCGCTGCTCGAAAACAGGCTCGTGGCAGGCGGAGTGTCACAGCAGACCCACAACTCAATTCTGGGGCAGATCGAAGCGGGGAAGGATTCAATGCAGCAAAAACTGACGGGCAATGAACCGCATTCTTTTCTCATGACGGCCGGCCTGCTTTTGGGATCGCCCGAATTTCAGAAGAGATGATTCGCTCAGGATTTTTTATGCCGATTACTCGCCGAGTTTTCATTCGCAATAGCGGGCTGGCCATCGTGGGCACAGCGGCAATACCCAGTTTCCTTGCGCGTGCTGCCTGGGGATCAGCGGACAGCGGTACTCGCACGAAGCGCTTGGTTGTAATCTTTCAGCGCGGCGCAGCCGACGGGCTGAATATCGTGGTACCACATGCGGAGGCACAGTATTACGCGATGCGGCCGAGCATCAATATTCCTCGCGAGGCCGTAATCGATCTGGATGGATTCTTCGGGCTGCATCCTTCACTGGCAGCGTTTCAACCGTTATGGCAACAGCGGCATCTGGCCATTGTTCACGCGGCCGGATCGCCCGATCCTAATCGCTCCCACTTCGACGCACAGGATTTTATGGAGTCGGGCACACCGGGAGTGAAGTCAACTGAAGATGGATGGCTGAACCGTTCATTGCGCGAACTGCCGGGCCCGACGCAAAAGTCTCCATTCGAGGCGGTCGCCATGGGGCCTTCGATTCCGCGCATTTTGAGCGGGGTTGAGCCGGCGGTCGCCATGAATAACATCAACGACTTTACGGTCGGCGGGCGGGGCCCAAGAACATCTCCTGTGGCAAGTGCGTTCGAGGCGATGTATGACCACTCTTCCGATGCCGTGCTGCACAGCGCTGGTGAAGAGACTTTTGACGCCGTAAAGATGCTGAAATCTGCTGATCCGGGTAAGTACACGCCTGCGGCGGGTGTCGAATATCCCAAAGGGCGTTTCGGCGATAGCTTGGGGCAACTGGCACAGTTGATCAAAGCCGATCTCGGCGTGCAGGTCGCGTTTGCCGATATCAGCGGTTGGGATCACCACGTCAACGAGGGATCAACCGAAGGGCAGCTTGCCAACGTGCTGCGCGAGTTTTCGCAATCGCTGGCCGCATTCTGGAACGATCTTGGGGATCTGGGAGAAGACACGGTTGTGGTGACCATGTCGGAGTTTGGACGTACCGCGAAGGAAAACGGAAATCGCGGTACGGATCATGGGCATGCGAACGTGATGTTTGTTCTCGGAGGGCCGGTCAAGGGCGGAAAGGTTTACGGGCGCTGGCCGGGACTCGACCAGTCGCAGCTTTACCAGGGCCGAGACCTCGCGTTGACGACGGATTTTCGGCAGGTGCTGAGTGAAGCGGTCATGCGGCACATGGGGAACGAGAATCTGAAAGAAGTATTTCCGGGATATGAGAATCAGCCGGCGAAGTTTTTGCAGTTGCTAGGGTAGTCCTTCTCGTTAGTTGTTTCTTACGCAGGACTGACAGGTAGGCATTCTTCGACTGCCGTTGAGCCTCGTGTCGCAGACCACAATGCCTTTCAGACACTTCTAAATTTCTACCAGCACTTCGCCATTCTCAATCTTCAGCGGGTGCACGCGAACCTTCATGCTCGAATCGAACTCGGTCCCGCCCGTCTTCACATCCCAGGCCCAGCCGTGCCAGGGGCAAACCACTTTGCCGCCTTCAACCATTCCCTGCCCCAGCGGGCCGCCGCGATGCAAGCAGACGTTGTCCATCGCGCCATAGACCCCGTTGACATTGGCAATGCAGATGGTCTTGCCGTCACACGAAAACTCTTTGGCTTCGTTGACGGCAGGGAGATCGGATTGCGAGGCGATTTTTGTGAGTGCCATTGATGGTTATGACGAGCGCGTAAACGCAAGGTCCTTCGACTTGGTCTCGCAGTCGCTCGACCCACGCTCAGGATGACATACTTGTTTAATCTCGAACGCTTTAGTGTTGACTGCCGGAGATCCTTCGCTGCGCTGAGGATGACCGCAGCGGGTTCATTTTGGCTGCAGAGTCTGTGCGATCATTACCTGGCGCTTGAAATCCTCAATCATGTTTTCGTGTAAGCGGACCTCTGTGGGCCTCTTAGCCAGAGTCATGGTGTCGATTTTGTCTTGCAGCTTGAGCAGCGCGTAGAAAAGATTTTCCGGCCGCGGCGGACACCCCGTAACGTAAACATCCGTGGGCACGATCTTATCGACACCTTGCAGCACGGCGTAAGTATTGAATGGGCCACCAACCGACGAGCAAGCGCCCATGGAGATCACCCACTTGGGGTCGGGCATTTGATCGTAAATGCGCTTGACCACTGGCGCCATTTTTAAGGTCACAGTACCGGCGACGATCATCAGATCGCTTTGACGCGGGCTGGGACGAAACACTTCCGAGCCAAAGCGCGCGATATCGAAGCGCGCTGTCGATGAGGCGATCATTTCGATGGCGCAGCAAGCCAGACCGAATGTCATCGGCCACACAGCGGATTTGCGTGCCCAGTTGAAAACGTAATCGACCGTGGTGATGAGAAAATTTTTCTCGAATTTATTCTGCAGCCAGCCCATGGAGTATCCTCGTTCAGCATCATTATACCGCTCACCCCTTGACCAGCAGGACAGATCGGCTTAGCAGGGGAAATCCACCAGCTTCAACTGCGCGTTTGCAGACCAGATGGGCTCGTTGCCGGCGCGCGAACACGAAGTTGCTCATAAATCTTGGCTCGTTTACAAATAGAGCTATCCATGATTTCCATCGATGCCGCGGCCCTGGGGCGCGAACGCACCACGAAACTTATTCGCTCATGGGTTCAGATTCGCACTTCCCAGTTCTGGCTGGTCGCCATCGCTCTCTTCTTGCGCGTGGGATGGATCATCGTCGCTCACACGTACAAATTCAAAGCGGCAGACGCTAATTTCAGCTTCGGATGGGAAATGGGGCGCATCGGCGCGGCCATTGCCTCCGGGCACGGCTTCAGTAATCCGTTTGGATCACTCACGGGGCCAACTGCCTGGGAATCACCACTCTATCCTTACTTGATTGCCGCTGTTTTTCATTTTTTCGGAATCTATTCGCATTCATCGGCGTTCGTCCTGCTTGCGATCAACAGCGTTTTTTCTGCGCTGACCTGCATTCCCATCTTTCTAATTGCGCGCAGGATCTTTTCCGAAAAAGTTGCCGTTGGCGCGGCATGGACCTGGGCCTTGCTGCCTTATGTAATGTTCTGGTGCACGCGCTGGGTGTGGGAGACGAGCCTTTCGGCGCTGTTGATGGCCCTGATTTTCTGGCTCTCGCTGACTCTGGAGGAACGCGACGGATTGACACCCTGGATCGAGCTCGGCGCGCTCTGGGGCATTGCCGCGCTAAACAGCACCGTGCTGATCTCCTTCCTTCCAGCTTCCGGCTTGTGGGCCTGGCATCGCCGAGCGAAGCGAGGAAAGAGATCATTTGCCGGGGTGTTTGTGGCATCGATCGTTTTTGTGGCGTGCGTGGCTCCGTGGAGCGTTCGGAACTATCGAGCCTTCGGGAAGTTCATTTTCGTGCGCGACAATTTCGGCGCGGAACTTCGCCTAGGCAACGGGCCCGGCGCTGACGGAACCTGGATGCAATACCTGCATCCGACGCAGGATCTCTACGCGATGCGCCAGTACGAGTCGATGGGCGAATTGCCTTATATCGCAATGCGCAGGCGGCAGGCGCTCGACTACATCGAAGCCGATTATTCTAGGTTTGCCATGCTCTGCGTCAGGCGCTTCATTTATTTCTGGGCGGGGCCGCCGAAGCTGTCGCAAATCTGGTGGCTGGCGGAGGTTAAGAATTCTTTGTTTCTCGCCTCGTCAGTGCTCATGTTCTGGGGTTTGGGGCGCGCGTTACGAAAACACAAACCCGGCGCGTGGCTTTTTTTTTGGCTCATTCTGTTCTATCCCGCGATTTACTACATTGTCTTCCCCGGACAGCGTTACCGCCATCCGATTGAGCCCGAAATGACGATTCTCGGAATCTATTTGCTCACCGAAGCAGAAAAGAGAAGGAGCGAGCCGCCGCGTCCGATGATGGATACGAAGAATCAGTAGATGGTGTATCCCGGCGCGGGCGTGCGCAGGTCGGGTTTCGATGCTATCAGCAACAACGCTCCCTCGCGCTTGAACGCGCGTAGATCATCGAGGCTGTGGAACGATTTCGTTTTGTAATCGTCCGGTGTGGGAGTGTCATCGGAAACGCGAACTGCGTCGATATTCTCGAAGGCATGCTTCTTCAGCAGATCGACATATTCTGCCGCCGAGCGGACATGCACCGGAACCTTGAGTTTGTCTACCCACTGCAACGAGTACTGATTATCTTTATAGAGGTTGATCAGGATGAATAGTCTTCCGCGCGGAGCCATCACACGGAAAAGCTCTTTCAAGGCGCGGTCCTGATCGGCATAGTAGTAGAAGGATTCCACCGATAAAACCTTGTCGAAGAAATTCTCTTCCCATGGAATCTGCTCGGAGGATCCCCAGACGTACAGAATGTTGTCAAAATCCTTCGAAGCTGCGCGCGCTTCGCGGATCATCTCATCGGAGACGTCGAGACCAACCACCTGTCCGAAACCATCCGGACCTTCGCCGACGAGACGAGCAAGCAACCGAGTCGCCCATCCCGAACCGCAGCCGAGATCGAGGACGCGCTCGCCGGGGCGCAAATCCATGCGGCGAATGGCCTTTGACGTGATATCGAGATGGTGCTGCTCCATCTTTGGACCTTCGCCAGCGGAGGCCCAGCGGTTGAATTCCTGCTGCAGAAGTTCGTCGGGGGTGAGGGGTTTATTAGGCATAGCTAGCTCTACTCATTCTATCCCGACGGCTCGACAGTCGCTGAGAGCAAGGTGAAATCCCCGCCTGGTACGACGTTGACTCCCTGAAACGGCAGGCCTAAGATTTCGTCAGGTGGGAAGGAGACTTCCCCGGATGAGCCAGGCAGTCAGCCACGTTTCTTTAATCGGCTGCCAACTGGGCCGCTATCGCATCCTCAAGAAAATCGGCGAGGGCGGCATGGGGGAAGTTTTTCTTGCCCATGACGAACATCTCAAGCATGATGTTGCTCTGAAAGTTCTTCCTCCGGAGACCGATGAGCGCCATCGCCGTCTCTTCCGTAAAGAAGCTCACGCGCTCTCGAAGCTGAACCACCCCAACATCGTTACGGTTCTCGACTTCGATACTCAGGGAGACCTCGACTTCCTTGTGATGGAGTTTGTTTCCGGTCAGCCCCTCGACCAGTTGGCGCGGCAGCAGAAGTTAACAGAAAGAAACATCATCCACATCGGCATGCAACTCGCCGAAGGATTGGCCGCGGCCCACGAGCGTGGCATCATTCACCGCGATCTGAAGCCGGGGAACCTTCGCCTCACCGAAGATGGCCGCCTCAAGATTCTTGATTTTGGGTTGGCTCGCTCGACTGCCAGTCTCAGTCAGCTGGCGAGCACAGTCAGCTTCAGTGGGCCGCCGGACTGTTCAGGAACCTTGCCCTATATGGCCTGCGAACAATTGCTGGGCCAGGAAGCCGATAGCCGCACGGACATCTACTCGGCTGGAGCCGTGTTGTACGAGCTTTGCGCCGGCCATGCACCATTCGAACAGACGCTCTTGCCCCAGCTTATCGAGGACATTCTCCATAAGTCGCCCAAGCCTCTTAATGGCGCGCATTCGGGAATTTCTTCTGAACTCGAAACGATTATTTTTACCTGCCTCGATAAGGATCCTGAAGAGCGTTATCAATCTGCGAAAGAACTCGCACGAGAACTGCGGAAGGTCGAAAACCACGGTGTACCCGACCCCATCCGAACGCGCATCGCCAGGTCTGTCGGCCTTGTGTCCGCGACCAGTCTGCTCGCGATTCTCTTGTTCTTCCTTGGAATTTACTACTGGCGGGCGGCGAACTCCCATGGCACACCGCGTATTGAATCTCTTGCGGTATTGCCCTTTGCGAATTTGTCGGGAGATTCGCAGCAGGAATATCTAGCCGATGGCATCACCGATTTCCTCATAACTGATCTGGGGCAGATGAGCGGCGTGCAACGAGTGATCTCGCGCACCTCCGTGATGCGCTACAAAACGGAGCGCGTGCCTTTGAGCGAGCTTTCCCGGCAACTGAAAGTTGGCGTGGTCGTAGAAGGTTCTGTCATGCGGTCAGCCAATACCTTGCGGGTAACGGCACGCCTGGTGAACACCGAAGATGACAGACAACTGTGGTCACGAACTTACGAGAGCGAGTTTCGTGACCTGCTCACGCTGCAGCATCAGCTGGCATTTGCCATTTCGCGTGCGATTGCGGCCAATGTGAATGGCGGGGGAAATGGACAGTTAACTACTACGCGATCCATAGAACCTGCTGCTCAGGAAGCCTTTCTCAAAGGCAAGTACTTGTTCTTTGGAAACGCAGAGCAGAGGGAAAAGTCGCGCCAATACTTCGAGCAGGCAGTGCAGATTGATCCTAATTACGCCGCAGCGTACGCCGGGTTGGCCGACACCTACTGGAACGATATCGGCCTGCCGGCTCGCGAGACCATGCCCAAAGCAAGCGAGTATGCGCTGAAAGCCATCTCTCTCGACGAGCATCTTGCCGATGCTCACACGGCGCTGGCTACCGTTCGCTTTTATGGCGACTGGGATTGGGAAGCCGCGGAGCGCGAATATCAGCGTGCGCTCCAGTTGAACCCCAGTAATGCCGAGAGCCACCGCATGTTTTCCGTTTTCCTCGCGGCCATGGGACGCGCCGATCAGGCGCTCGGACAGGTTCTTGCGGCGCAGGAACTTGATCCGCTGAACGCCAACAACAACACGACTGCGGGCTGGGATCTGTATTGTGCCCGGCGCTATGACAAGGCGCTCGATCAGTGCCGTCGAGCCCTGGAGTTGGCGCCCAACAACCAGGGCTCTCATGTCTGTCTGGCCTATGGCTTCATGGGCAATGGGCAGTATCAGGAGGCAGTAGAGGAGAGCGGGAAAGCCTGGATGCTTTCGAACAAAGAATTTATCTGGGCCGTCCTCCTGGGACATTCCTACGCACTAGCGGGAGAGGAAAGCGCAGCGCGCACGATCCTGGGTCAGCTTCTGAGACAATCGAAGCGGAGTTATATTCCTCCTTACTTCATCGCGGTTCTTTACGCGGATTTGAGAGACAAAGAAAAGGCTCTGCTCTGGCTCGACAAAGCTTATGCAGAACGGGATCTATACCTGACTGGAATTAAGGTTGATCCGGCTCTCGATGGCTTGCGCGCAGACGAACGATTTCAGGAGTTGTCTAGGCGGATGGCCATCCCGCCTTAACGCGATCCGGCCGGAAGAGACAGGCAAGAGGCTTGCGCGGAGCACGACGGCATGTGTGCCATCACAATCAGCCAGTCTCCGGCCTGAGTCGGGGCCGGCGTCGCGTGGGGTGTCATCGTCAGACCGGTTATATCTTTCGTGAACACGTGATTATCGTTCACGAACTTCTTCCCCTTTTCGGGATCGTGCAAAATCTGGTGTTCATCGGCCGCAACCTGGAGAACGGTAATTTCTGGATTCGTGGGCGTCGGTTTAATCAGATCAAGACGTTGCATGACGAACCTCCCTTGATACAGTTTGGCACTCGCAGTGTAGTTCGTTAACTCTGGATCTGTCAGTGCGGAAGGTCACAAAAGGTTTCTAAGCCTGCGCCCGGCGTCCGGTGCGGTTTCGTGCTGCTGCGGCGGCAGGTCGCTTTGTGCTACAGTTTCCCTCCACATGGCGTCAGATCCCCACGGGCCTCTTTCCCAGCCGGAACCCACGATCCTTTATTGCCCCAATTGCGCCCAAGAGGTGAACGATCCTCTGACCTGCGGTGATTGCTCTGCCATTATTTGTCGCCGCTGCGGAACACCGCTGGAATCTCCCGATGAGTTGGGAATCGGATAATGGACTCCAGCGTGGCCCCAGTCGCGACGGAAAATCCCTCAACCACAGCACAACCTACGCTGGTCCGCGGTCTCAGCCTGCTGGATTCTGTGCTGTTGCTGGTAAGCGGCATTATCGGCTCTTCGATTTTTCTCACCGCGAAAGACATTGCAGGAGCCTTGCCGCAGCCCATGTTGTTTCTAGGAGTCTGGGTTATTGGCGGAGTGATTTCGCTCTTCGGCTGCGCCGCTTTTGCTGAACTGGGATCGATGTTTCCGGAATCCGGCGGGCAATATGTTTATCTTCGCGAGGCGTACGGGGATCTCATTGCTTTCCTTTATGGATGGATGCTGTTTGCAGTAGCCAACGGCGGATCGATCGCAGCGCTTGCTGTGGCCGCGGCTGCGTATTCGGGACAGGTTTTTCCGATCGTGTCGCAGGAACACATAATTTTCGCGATGGCGGGAGTTGCCGTCACTCGCGCACACGTATTCGCCCTTCTTCTCATCGCCTTCGTGACGTACGTGAATGTGGTCGGCCTGCGCTGGGGTGCGCTGCTACAGAATCTTTCCACCTGGACAAAATTCGTGGCCATGGCGGCTTTCGTGGTGCTTGGATTTGCCATTGGAAAAGGCGATTGGTCGCATTTCAATTCGCATGGTGCGAGCCTCACCCTGAATCTTCATCCCGCGCAGCTCATTTCCGCGATGGGCGTAGCTCTGATCGCTGTCTTCTGGGCGTATGACGGATGGGTGTACATCACATGGGTCGCCGGCGAAGTGAAGGAACCGCGGCGGAATGTTCCCCTGGGGATGGTGCTTGGGGTGCTTGTGGTAGGCGCGATCTACATGGCGATGAACTTCACGTATCTGTATGCGTTGCCTTTGAATGAAATCGCTAGGTACGAAACCATCGCGCATGCGGCCGCCGCAGCTTTATTTTCTCCTCGAGCGGCGGTGTGGCTCTCGCTCATGATTGCGGTTTCCTGCTTCAGCGCGGCTGCGACCTGCACGCTTTCCGGCGCTCGCGTTTACCTCGCTATGGCGCAGGATGGAGTTTTTTTCAAGCGCATGGCGGTGATCCATCCCAAGTGGCGCACACCGGCTTTCAGCCTGATCGGACAAGGTATCTGGGCAGGATTGCTGACGGTAAGCGGGCGCTACGATCAGCTTTACACCTATGTCATTTATGGCATGGTGCTCTCCTATACGCTGACAGTCATCGGCATGTTTCTGCTGCGCTGGAGGCGGCCGGATATTCCGCGCCCCTACCGCTGCACCGGATATCCCTGGCTGCCCGCGATCTACGTACTGGTGGGTGCGACATGGACCTTGAACACGATCATCACCAGGCCCACCGAGGCTTTCTGGGGCACGGCAATCGTGCTGATCGGCATTCCGGGATATCTCTATTGGAAGCGGAGCAGCCGCAAAGCTGCGACGAGCTCGTAAGAACGACGGCCAACTCTTCTCAGACAGCTTCGGCACTCCGGCGGGAAGCACTGGTACAGTGGTATGATCGCTTTGGACTCCTATGCTAAGGGCGGCGCGAAAGCAAAGAGAGTAGCGGTTCCAAGTTCTCCTAAGAATTCTCCAAAGAAAATTTCAATTATGGCAATAGCAACCATCAATCCCGCAACTGGTGAAGTGGTAAGAACCTTTCGAGCGCTGACTCCAGCAGAAATTGAACAGAAGCTGCAGCTGGCGGTTAGCGCGTTTGAGGCCGAGAAAAATACATCTTTTGCAGAGCGCGCCAAGCGGATGAATCGCGCGGCCGAGATTCTTGAGCGCGACAAAGAGAAATTCGCTCATCTCATGACATTGGAAATGGGCAAACCCTATAAAGCTGCGATTGCTGAGGCCGTGAAGTGCGCCGCCGGGTGCCGCTACTACGCGCAGAATGCGGAGCGCTTTCTGGCTGATGAGGTCATCGACACGGGGACTCAGAAAAGCTTCGTGCGCTATCGTCCGATCGGCCCGATTCTCGCGGTGATGCCGTGGAACTTTCCTTTCTGGCAGGTGATTCGATTCGCCGCGCCAGCGCTGATGGCGGGGAATGTTGGATTGTTGAAGCATGCCTCCAACGTTCCGCAGTCCGCGCTCGCGCTGGAGAAGATTTTCCTCGACGCCGGTTTTCCGGAAGGCGCGTTCCAGACCTTGCTGATTGGGTCAGAACAAGTCGACGCAATTCTCAACGATCCGCGGGTAAAGGCGGCCACGCTCACGGGCAGCGAGCAGGCCGGCATTCAGGTGGGAATCGCGGCGGCGAAGCGGATCAAGAAAGTAGTGCTTGAACTCGGAGGCAGCGATCCATTTATTGTTATGCCTAGCGCCGATCTCGATGCAGCCGTCGCTACGGCGGTTGAAGCGCGCGTGATCAACAATGGCCAATCCTGCATCGCGGCTAAACGATTTATTGTTGCCGAATCGATCGCCGGCGAGTTCGAAAAGAAGTTCGTGGCGCGCATGGAAGGGCTTCGTGTGGGCGATCCGTTCGACGAAAATACCCAGCTTGGGCCGCTGGCAACAGCCGATGCGGTTAAATCGCTCGACACTGACGTGAAAAAAACCGTTGAGGCCGGGGCGAAGCTGCTAACCGGCGGCCATCCGCTGAAAATTCCAGGCAATTACTATGCACCAACAGTGCTCGCCAACATTCCCAAGAATTCGCCAGCGTACCGGGAAGAACTCTTCGGACCCGTGGCGTCGCTATTCCGCGTGAAGGATATTGACGAAGCTATCCGGCTTGCTAACGACAGCCGATTCGGGCTCGGCGCCAGCGCCTGGACGAAGGACGACCGCGAGCGCGAACGATTCATCAACGAACTCGAATCAGGGATGGTCTTTATCAACAAAATGGTGGCTTCTGATCCACGAATTCCGTTTGGGGGTGTGAAGCATTCCGGCCACGGACGCGAGCTCTCGGCGAATGGGATCCGAGAGTTTATGAATATCAAGACGGTGTCGATCGCGTAGGACTCACAGTCTCAACGTGATCCCGCTTAAGACTCCTTGCTGCTTGGCGA
>JASHNX010000345.1 GCA_030041415.1 Candidatus Sulfotelmatobacter sp. | reverse complement strand
ATTGTTCCATCGCAAGCACACGGCAAGTCGGGCGGATTATTTCCTGAATGCAGTTGGATTCGGCGAATTGAAAGCCGTAACGAAACGCATTCCGCTCGCGAGTCACGGCGTAGCTTGTGACCCGGCCAAAGGGAAGAGTGAAATCCAACTCCACGAGTTCGCTTAGTGGAAGTTCGAGCGCTACAAGTGCAGAAATCCCGGATTCACTGATGTCGACGGTCTGCCCTTTCACGGTGCCGCAACTCTTGGAATGAATCGTGATTTCAGCCTCGAGCTTGAACCGAGGCTCGCGACGGCGATCGATCAGATCCGAAATAGGGTTTCCTGTGTTTTGCACGTCGTCTCTTAGCTCGAAAGACCCCAGCACAGCTACTATCGGCACAATCACGGCCAAGCGTTAGATCGCGTCTATGAGCCTGGCCAATGAGATCAAATGTGAGCCCGGTTTCACTTTTCTTGCTAGTCCAGTAGGATGATCTGCAGTCGTCGACTCAGCGAGCAACGTACTTTCGAGGCCATGGCCGATTTCACATTGCGGGTGAATGGAAGCGAGAAAAGAGTAAGCGTCCCGGCTGAGACGCCTCTGCTGTGGGTTCTCCGAGATACACTGGCGCTGACAGGAACCAAGTTCGGCTGCGGCGCCGGCCTTTGCGGCGCCTGCACTGTTCACGTGGAAGGCTCGCCTGTGCGTTCGTGCTCTACGCCGGTTTCGCAGGTTTCCGGAAAGAGCATAACGACGATCGAAGGTCTTGGCGCAAACGGATTGCACGTTCTGCAGGAAGCGTGGATCGCGGAGGAGGTGCCGCAGTGCGGTTACTGCCAGGCTGGACAGATCATGACCGCGGCTGCGCTTTTGGCGAAGACTCCCAGTCCCACCGATGAGCAGATCACCCAGGCAATGAACGGCAATCTTTGCCGTTGCGGCACCTATGAACGCATTCGCAAGGCAATCCACCGCGCCGCCGGTACGGCGAACGGAAATGGAGCCACGCGATGAGCCCGTTAAGCCGCAGGGAATTCATCGCTGCAGGAGTTGCCGCCGGAGCCGGCTTGGTAATCGGCTTCTATTTGCCGCACGGCGAAAAATCGCACGAAGTTTTTTCGCCAAATGCCTATTTGCGGATCACTCCCGATAACAAAATCACCATCGTGTGCGCCCGTTCCGAAATGGGTCAGGGTGTACGCACCGCGCTCCCGATGATCCTCGCCGAGGAACTGGAAGCCGACTGGAAAAACATTGAAATCGAGCAGGCCGGCGCGAGCACGCTCTATGGCGATCAGACTACCGGCGGAAGCGCCAGCGTCCGCACCACCTGGGATCCGATGCGCAAAGCCGGAGCACAAGCGCGAGAGATGCTCATTTCTGCCGCAGCCCTCACCTGGGGCGTTCCACGCTCGTCCTGCGCCGCGCAGAATGGAACCATCATCCATGCCGGTTCCAAGCGCACAGTGACCTACGGCGATCTCGCGGCAAAGGCAGCGACGCAGCCGATACCTACCGATGTTCCGCTGAAGCAAAGCAAAGACTACAAGATTGTTGGACAACGCCTAGCCCGCGTCGATACGCCGTCAAAGGTAAAAGGCGAAGCGGTGTTCGGCATCGACTACCGTCCGCCGGAGATGAAATACGCCGTTCTCTCGCGTTGCCCTACCATCGGCGGGAAGTTGATCGGCTTCGACGACAGCGAATCCAAAAAAATCCCTGGTGTACGTTATGTCGGCAAGTTGAGCGATTCGGCTGTAGCGGTCGTAGCTGATAGCGTCTGGGCCGCGATGGAGGGCCGCCGCCTTCTCAACGCCAACTGGGACGAGGGGCCGAATAAGAATCTGAACACCGCCGCGGTCATGGAATCGTTGAAGCAGGGTGCGGCGAAAAAAGGCTCGAGTTTATACTCCGCCGGGGATGTGTCGAAAGTTAATGGCAGGAAAATGTCGGCTGAATACCAATTGCCCTTCATGGCGCACGCACCCATGGAGCCCGGCAATTGCACGGCCCACTTTCGCGGAACAAACTGCGAGCTTTGGGCGCCTACGCAGGTCCCACAGGATTGCCGCGACTCGGTCGCGCCAGCCATTGGCCTGGATCCTGACCAAGTTAAAGTGAACGTAACGCTGATGGGCGGAGGCTTCGGTCGCCGCCTCGAGCACGATTACGCGGTTGAAGCCGCGCTGGTTTCCAAGGCTCTTCATGACGCAAAAATTCCCGCGCCGGTGAAGGTCATCTGGACGCGCGAAGATGACATGCGCTGCTCCACCTATCGCCCGGCAAGTCTGCATCAATTGAGCGCGGTGCTGGATGGAGCCGGTTGGCCGGCTGCGTTTAGCCACCGCCTCATTGCGCCTTCGATTAGCGGACAGAAAGGGCAGCCCGGACCGAACGGCATCGATCCCGACCTGCCCGATGAAGCCGCGTTCGGCTACGCATTACCCAATGTCTCGCTGGAATATGTGCTCACCGAAACTCCCGTTCCGCTCGGCTGGATGCGGTCGGTTTACGCGCTGCAAGCCGCCTTTGCCAGCGAAAGCTTCATCGACGAACTGGCGGCTGCGGCGGGAAAAGATCCGCTTGAGTATCGGCTACACATGCTGAGCAAAGATCAGGACATTCCCTATTTCGCCACGATCTGGAAAACCTCTCGCATGCGGGGCGCGTTGCAATTCGTAGCCGAAAAGGCGGGCTGGAAAAATCCGCTACCGCCGGGACGCTTTCGTGGGATTGCGTGTTTCGGATGTTTCTCCACCTATGCCGCTGAAGTCGTCGAGATCAGCATGGAGAACGATACTCCGCGAGTTCATCGAGTGGTTGCCGTGGTCGATTGTGGCCAGGTCGTAAACCCGAGCATTCTCGAGCAGCAGATTCAGGGCGGTATCGTTTATGCGCTTACGAACGCTCTGCGCGCACAGATCACGATCGACAAAGGCCGCGTGGTGCAGGGAAATTTTGATGATTACCAACCTTTGCGCATGGATGAAACTCCCATCGTCGAGGTCTACGCTGTGCCGAGCCAGGAGCCGCCGACCGGAATCGGCGAGCCGTCAGTGCCGCCGCTGGCTCCTGCACTGTGCAACGCGATCTACGCCGCCACGAGAAAGAGAATTCGCAAGCTGCCGATCTTAAGCTAGGAATCCTGACTTAGGAACCGTTGCTGCCGCTTGTGTTCGGCGAAAACTCGGGAACCATTTGGCCTACGGTCAATTTAAACATCTTGATGTTGTTGCCGAATCGGTGGACCTCGAGGTCGTGAAACTCAGTTACGTCTTTCTGTAATTCGTCGGCAAGGTCGGCATCCCATTCTGCCTGAAAGACCCAAACTGCAGTCCCGGGATTGAGATTGTACTCCGCGACGAGTCGCCCCCAGTCTTCCCCAAAACTGTCGGCCTGAAACCACCATCGTTTGTAGTTCCGCGAAACCACGCGATCGCTTCCGCAGGAAAATTGCTCAAACCCGGCGGGGGCGGTTTCGAGAGAAATGATTTGCTGCCCGCACAGGTAATGGCCGATAACCAGGTCACTCTGATAGTCGGTGAAGATCACGTCTGAACTGTTCACGTTCTTCGCAATGAATTCCATTGCCGCCGTCATGTGGGACTGGCTCTGGTCGGCACGATCCATGCGCGGTCTACGCTCCTTGCCAAAGATCAGGCATACGACAACGATAAGCGCTGCTGCCATGATTCCGCGGAGGCCATTTGTCGGCGGCATGCGCGCGATTGCCACGCTCACTCCCGCCATTGCAGGAATGATCAGAAAAACCATGTGCCGCGTTCCCCCGTAGGGATAAACGTGAGCCATGCTTGCAGCGCACGCGATCGCAAAAGGCACGACAATCAGAAGCGCCAGCGATCTCGGACGAAGCCCTGGAAAGCTTTTCCCCCGCAGAAGCAGTGCGACACCTGCGATGAACAAGAGACCCATCACATCGCCGACGATAAGTTGTCCGAAGAAGTATTGAAAGACGCCAAACGAATGGCCGATCAGGAACGCAAGCGTATGATCGCGCGTGCTGTCGAAATAGGAGCGCTGCAGAAACACGTCGCTCATCCATCCCTGCAGAACGGGCCTGGAATCACCCAGGCCTAGCCTCGAAAGGTGCGTTTTATACAAAATGGTGGCGAGAACTATGCCTCCCAGTTGCCCTGCGACCCAGGACACAACCACGTTGCCTCGAATTCGCTCAGTGAAGATTCTGAACAACGCATAGATGCCCAGCGCAATGGCAAACCAGAACGCCGAATAATGCGACAGCATCGCGAGATAAAGGCAGAGCGAAAACGCCACCATCCTGCCCGCCGACTTTTTTTCGAACGCATCGCCCAGAAAGTACAAAGCGCTCCCGAGAAACACCAGCAGCAATGCATACTGCCGGATCTCCGCCGACAATCTGACAATCGGCGGCAAGAACGCGACAAATAGCAAGCCTACAAAGCCCGTCACTTCGCCCACGGCCTTTGCTAGCCACTTGTAAAACACCCAACAGAAGACCGCGCCCGCCAGCACCAGCGGCATGCGCAGCCACAACTCCGATGTGCCCAGCGCCCGCCAGTAATACAGCACAATTGTCAGCAACGGAGGATGCGACGCCGTCAGGCTCTGGCGATAAGCCAGTTCCAGAGTGGGTTGATTCGCCAGACGAAAATGCAGGGCCTCATCAGGATTAAGAAACGTTCCCGAGGCCATCCATATTCGTGCAGCAAGCCCCGCAAGAGTCACGGAAATGGCTGCAATTTCCCATGTGACCAGCCGTCGCAATGCGGAATCCTCTTGTCTGGCGTCGACCGGCTGTTGCAATGTGGGCATAACTGGAAAGAGTAATTGAACCCATTGTAGGGCAGAACTTCACTCTGGGACCGGTGAACCGACTTGGATGCTTGAACGAGCTTCAATGAACCATGCGAGTACCTGTCCTCTGGCTCATCGTGCAGTTTTCTGTCCAATGGCCATGCGGTATACTCTTGCCCGGAGCACTCATGGCGACGGTCATAAATCAGGTTTCGATCGAGGATTTCGTCGCCGAACTCCGGAAGTTTTCTGAGGAGGCGTTTGACGGCACAGAGACCATCCACAAGTTTCTGAAGGAAACGCCCGTCGATCCCGAGTCACTACGTTCCTATCTCACCTGGGATCGCCAACATTACACGCGCAATCTGATCGATAAGACGGCGCTCTACGAGCTGATGGCCATTTGCTGGGAGATCGGACAGATCAGTTCCATCCACAACCATCGCGATCAGAATTGCTGGATGGCAGTGCCCATCGGGCGATTGCTAATCGAAAACTTCCATGTGGTGCAACAGGATATAGCAGCTGGAACGTGCAAAATTACGGCAACGGAAACAATCGAGATGAATGCCTCGCATCCCTGCGCCGTCGACCCGCTTGAACCCGTGCATCGCGTATTCAATCCGCGCGAGTTCAATCAGCGCGCCGTGAGCCTGCATGTTTATTCGCGTCCGTTCGACACTTGTGTGGTTTATTCGGCCGAGCAGGGCACCTGTGGCGAGATACCATTGCACTACACCACCGAGTACGGCAGGCAGGCTCGTTCATGAGATGTCCGATGTTTAATCGAATCGGCTTCGCTGTGCTACTTTCTGCTTTCGCGCTGGCCTCTTTCGGTTGCCAGAAAAAAACCACCACAGATCAACAAGTAGCGGCCCTTGACCGCGTGGGCAACCGGCCAACCGTTTCGAGCGAGAATGTTTTGCAGAAAACGTTTGTCCTTATCACCACGGAAACTTTTCCGTTTGAAGTGCCTGCCCACGTTGCCGTGCCCCATTTGCACGGGAACTACAAATCCTACGTCACCAAACTCGGCGTCCAAGTGAACGAGCACAGCTCGGATGTAGATTTCTTTGTTTTCAACGAAGATCAGTACTCGGAGTTCACGGCCGGCAATGCTGGCAATGCCGTTTTCACATCGGATCCATCGAATGATCAAGCCGTCGACGTAAGCCTGCCTCCTTCGTTGAATGAGTCCAAAAAGTACTTTCTCGTCTTCCGGAACACGGCGGGAGGCGCGCCGAAGAAGACCGTTCAGGCCGATCTCACCGTGGACTTCTAGGCCCTTTCCGCCTGCTAAACTGAATGCTTGTCGCCCCGCAACAAATCCGCGCAGCTTGCCCGTGATGTTCCCGCCGAGGCCGCCTCGGGACAGAAAAAATCTTCCAGTTCGCTGCGGCCGGTTGGCAAGCCCGGCAAGGAACGCATTTTCTTGATTGACGCGATGTCGTTCATCTTCCGCGCGTACCACGCCATGGCGCGGCAGCGCTCAATGTCCACCAAAGCTGGCGTGCCCACCGCTGCGGTTTATGTGTTCGTCAATATGCTGCGCAAATTGCGCGACGACTTCTCGCCATCCTATCTCGCTGCGGTGTTTGACGTAGCCGCGCCGACATTCCGCGATACGCAAGCCGAAGCGATAACCACGGTTCGCAAATTCGATATCAAAACCCAGACCTTCACGGAGATCGAATATAAAGGCTATAAAGCGAATCGTGCTGCCATGCCCGAGGATCTCGCGCAGCAGATTCCCTACATCCGGCGCGCGCTGGAAGCTTATCGCATTCCGATTCTCGAACTCGCCGGTTTCGAAGCCGACGATGTGATTGGCACTCTCGCGCGAAAGGCCGAGGCGGCGTCTCATCCGGTCTACGTCGTCTCGAGCGATAAAGACATGATGCAGCTTGTGAATGACAACGTTCACATTCTGAATCCGCCGAAAGATAACCTGATCTGTGACGCGGCAAAAGTTGAGGAGATTCTCGGCGTTGCCCCTGACCGCGTGGTCGATGTAATGGCCCTGCGCGGGGACAGCATCGACAATATTCCTGGAGCGCCAGGCATCGGCGATAAGGGCTCAGTTGAAATCATCCGGCGGTTCGGCAGCGTCGAGCAGGCCCTGGATCGCGCCGCGGAAGTCGAAAAGAAAACCTACCGCGAGTCGCTGCTCAACAATCGCGATGTAATTCTATTCAGCAAGAGCATGGCGACCATCGACACCGATGTGCCCGTCGAACTCAATGTCGAAGCTATGCATGTGGGCGAACCCGATGTCGAACGCCTGAGGCAGCTCTTTACAGAGCTTGAATTTACCTCGCTGCTGAAGGAGCTGTTGCCGGTTGTCGAAGTCGGCGCAGGGCATTACGAGGAAGCACGCTCTGCGAAGGATGTGGAGCGGGTGGTTTATTTGCTGGGCGGGGCCGCGCTCGCCGTTGCCGTGGAAACAAATGAACCCGAGTTGCCAGAGCAGGTGGAAGAACCTGCTGGAACGGCCGAGCCACAAGAGGCGTTGCTGCCCCTAACCGTCTCTGCGGATCTTTCGGAGCAAAGCTCGATGCCGGCTGCCCGCCGAGTCGCCATTTCAGGCGCTCCTGGGTCTGCGATTACGGTCAAGCTGGTTTCTGCAGACGCCGCTGAAAAGCTGCGTTCGATTCTCGATGCCAGCTCGCCTCAAAAATCCATTCACGACTACAAATCCGCGATGCGCGCACTCGCCGGACACGGAATCGACCTGCAAGGCGTAAGGCACGATCCGATGCTCTATTCGTATCTCTTGGATCCGACGTATGCCTCTCATCGCTTGCCGGAAGTAGCGCTGCGCCACTTCAATCTCAAACTAAGCGGAGATATTGCCGAAGCCGCCGATATCACCGGACGTTTGGCTATAGCACTTGCGGACGAGGTGCAGCAGGCAGGGCTGACCAAGCTCTACGACGAAATTGATCTCCCGCTCGTTCCGGTACTGGCCCGCATGGAGCAGGCAGGAGTGAAGATCGACACCGGAGCGCTGGCCAGGATGTCGGTTGAACTGGAACAAGAAATCGGCGTCAAAGCAAAAGAAATTCACCAGCTTACCGGCTGCGAATTCAATATCGGTTCGCCGCGGCAACTGGGCGATGTTCTCTTCAATAAGTTGAATTTGCCCAAGCCCGTGAAATACGGCAAAGGACGCACGATTTCGACCGCCGTCGATGTTCTGGAAGACCTCGCCGAAGAGCACCCGATTGCACGAATGGTGCTCGATTACCGGCAACTCACCAAGCTCAAGTCGACTTATGTCGATACATTGCCCGCGCTCATCGATGTATCTTCAGGCCGTCTTCACACCACATTTGGGCAAACCGGAAC
>JASHNX010000344.1 GCA_030041415.1 Candidatus Sulfotelmatobacter sp. | reverse complement strand
AATGAAATCATGGCCCTCTTCGACCGGCTGCACGGCGAAGGCAACACCATCGTTCTCGTGACCCACGAGCACGACATCGCGGAATATGCGCATCGCATCATCAACATCAAGGATGGCGTAGTCGAGAGAGACGAACGAAGAAAAACAGTTTGACCGCAAGCGAGAAATTTTCGGACTTCAGTCACCCTGAACTGATTTAGCCGAAGTCGACAGCTCGGTTTCTTCTCCTGCCTGGGTTGAGGCGATCACCACCTGATCGCGTCCATTGCGCTTGGCTTCGTAGAGCGCGGCATCCGCGGCGGCGATTACTTCCTGCGGCGACCCTCCATGGTCGGGGAAAACCGCTACTCCGGCCGAAATCGTGATCATGCCCATGGGCTTTCCCTGATAAAGGATAGTCAATTGCCTCATTCTTAGCCGCAAGTTTTCGGCGCGCCCCTGAGCGGCCTGGAGATTCGCGGTCGGCAGGATTACGACAAATTCTTCGCCGCCGTAGCGGCACACGAAATCTTCCGCGCGGATGTACTTCGTTAACAGAAGTCCGGTCTCGCGCAATACCGCATCTCCGGCGTCGTGGCCAAAAGCGTCGTTAAAGCTCTTGAAATGATCGAGGTCGATGATGATGATTCCGAGATGCTGTTGCGAACGGGAGCTTCGCCGAAATTCGCGTTCGAGAATTTCATCCAGGTAACGCCGGTTGTAAAGCCCGGTGAGGGCATCGCGTATAGATTGCGTTCGCAGGGCATCCCTCAGTTTGATGTTCGCGATCGACAGGCCAATTTGGCCGGCGAACGTCATCCGGAACGACAATTCAGGGGGATCCAGGCGGGTCGTATTTGACTTGGCCTGCAGGTGAAGAATGCCGAGCGCCTCACCTTGAGCAAGAATCGGCACGCAGAGGTGTGAGCACTGAAGATCGCGCGCATGCCTGCACCTTGCCGCCGTGTCCTCGGCGTAAACGAGATGAAGGTGGCCAGTGCGCAAGGCCCAGCAGTCACTCGTTTCAAAATCCATACCGGGCAATTGGCACTCAGACCACGAACCCGCCAATTCTGCAAGCATTCGGGAATCGTTCAGCAAGAAAACCGCTCCACGTCCCGTGGGAAATATCTTTGGGGCAAAACTCAACCCTACGGAAATCACTTCGTCCCGGCTAATGCAACTCTGAAGCAGCTCCCCCATCTTTGCCAGCATCCCTGCCCGCTCAGACCGTTGCTCGAGATCTTTCATCGATCTTTCATGTTCATCATCGAGTTGCTTGCGTGCGTGCTCTCTTTCCGCCATTTCTTTCTCCAGGCGCTCATTGGCGTCGGCCAATTGCATTGTGCGCTCGAGAATCTGCCGCTCCAGGACCTGCTCGTTCAGCTTCTGACTTTCGATATCCGTGCAAGTGCCGAACCATTTCACGATGGCTCCGTGGTCGCGGATCGGGTTCGCCCGGCACAAAAACCAGCGGAACGCTCCATCGCTTCTGCGAAGTCGATATTGCACCTCGTACGTTTGTCCCGCGCTGAGCGCTTCTTTCCACTTTGTCAGACAAAGATCACGGTCATCGGGATGAATAACTGTCAGCCACATCTCTCCTTGAATTTGTTCAGGTGGAAGACCGCTATAGGCGAGGATGTTCTGGTTGCAATAATCTACGGAGCCCTGAGGACTGGCGGTCCAAATGATTTCCGGGACGGCCTCGGCCATGGTCTGGAAATAAAGTTCCCGTTCCCGAGCGATGTTGAGGTTGCCCTTCTGCGACGCGATGAACCTATCGAACATGGACAAGGCAATTACTCCGGATATTACAAACATGCTGCCCATGCTGATGGAAAATAAACCTAAGTTGGAAATCGTGACTGCGCCGGTCAAGTCAGGAGTGATGGGCGATGGATAAAAGGTTGCGGCCCACATTCCCGTGTAGTGCATCGAGGCGATGGCACCGCCCATGGCGAACGCACTCGTGGCCTTTCGCCAGTTGACCACTTGCACATCGCGCAGCCGAAATGCAAGCTGGAGAGCAACAAAGGAGATTCCAATCGCGAGCACAACCGAGAAACCTACGATTTTCCAGTTGTAACGAACGATCGCGGAACACCGCATCGCCGCCATACCGATATAATGCATGGCCGCGATTCCACTGCCCATGACCAGGCTGCCCAGCACTTCCTGCCCAAGACTCATTTGCTTCCTGCTGACCACAAACAATGCCGTCACCGAAGCAAGAATGGCGGCGAGCAACGAGAGCGCAACCGTAGAAACCTCGTAAGAGACAGGGATGGGCAAGCTCAGCGCCAACATGCCGATGTAATGCATCGCCCAGATTCCCATTCCCATGGCGGTCGCGCCGCCACCCAACCAGACGAACCGGGCTCGACCTTGCGTAGATGTGACCCGCCCCGCGAGATCGAGCGCAGCGTACGAGGCGAGAATTGCCAGCACAATCGAGAGGGCTACCAATCGGTAATCGTAGCTTTCATTTATGGCTGCAAGGGGGTTCATCGATTTTTCTGCTGAATTTGCTAATGAATCTTTGGAAATTCGGAACTTCCTCGGAGCCCAGCCTCAGTCCCCGCGCAAGAATATCGGCAGCAATTCGCTCTCGCTTGAGAGAGTTCTGATTCTTGGCTGGAACTGCGGTTGGAGCCAACTTTTGATTTCAAGCTGCGAGGCTGTCGTGTTGAATAGATGAAGAAAGGAAAAAGCCTCTCTCGCGAGAGGCTTTTCAAATGCTGCGTAGCAACTGAGTCGCTCTACGGTCTTGGCTCCGCGTCGGTTGCGGCGGGAATCTCGGCGGGCGTACCGGCGATGAAGAAATTGTGATCGTAAAGATTGCGGTACATCAGCCCGGCAATTTCGGCAGCTCTCGGACCAAATGTCGGCCGACCGCCCTCGAGAAATACAACCACGACAATATGGCCGCGGTCAGTATTGGCGTAGGAAGCGAACCATCCGTAGCGGGTTCCATCGTGGGAGCATGTGCCGGTCTTGCCCAGAATTTCTTCCTCATTGAAGTTCAGCCCCAGCCGGCGAGCTGTCCCATACTGCACCGCACCGGCCATGCCCAGTGAGATCTCGGGGATCAGCGGACCAATGTCCAGTTGCCGTTTGATGCGCGGCTGAAAATCCGCAATCTCTGCGGCTGAAGCCGGATGCTGGAGATAATAAAGTGTGCCACCATTGGCGATGGCCGAAACCAGCGACCCAAGTTGCAACGGCGTCATCGAAATTCCTTCGCCGAAAGAACACATTTTGCCGACGCCACCGAGCTTCTGCGGAATCACTTCGTCGGGATAGGTACCCAGCTGCTCGCCCGGAATGTCATAGCCCGCCAGTTCCCCAAGCCCAAATTGGTGGGCGTAGTAGGCCACTTTTTCGAATCCCAATTTGCGCCCCAGCGCCTCAAAGTATGCATTGTTGGAATGCGCCAGAGCTTCGGTAAGATTCATGCGGCTGCGGCCGCCAAGAGATACTTCAGTATCGGAAGAAATCAATCCCTCGCTCAGAGCTGCCAGCGCGACCGAAAGCTTAATCGTTGAACAGGGCTGTGCTCCGCTCGATAAAGCAAGCTTTTGATTCACCATGGCGAGGATGCGGCCTGTGGTCGGTTCGATCGCTACGACGGTCCCGTTCATGTTTCCCAGGGCATCGATCGCCGCCTGCCGTACAACAAGGTCCTCCCCCGCGGTGACATCTCCCGCTTCAACTCCTTCGGCAAACGAACTCATGAAAAATCGCTCATGATAGCGGTGACGGGGTGTGCTGACCGAAACTCGCGATAAAGTTCCGTGGGCCGTGCCAGCAACACCATGGGCTGGAGTAACACGGTGTGCGGCAGTGTGGTGAACCGTCGTGCGGCCATGCGCGAGATGCCGCATCCGGCGCCCGGTATGCTGCGTCTCACTCACTTTCGTAGTTTTTGATTTCTTCGGATTCAGTGTGCTGGGATTCACATGTGCCGCCCAAATGGCCGGCGCAAAACAAAGGCTCAACACCACCGCCGCTAAACGAGTGACGCGTACTCCCCACTTAGACATCTCTGATCGATCCCCTGAATCCTGGAATTGTCTGGAACGAATGTAACTACTGCACGACCCTTGCCAGCCCTGCGAGCGCAGGTAACATGGCCAACTCCGCGATAGTACGAGACTTAGGCTCTTCAAGCAAGAATAAAGTTTTTCTCGCCATAGTTTTCCAATATCCTCTAACCCGTGATGAAACAATCATTTACGCCGAAATTACTTCGGTTCTGTCCCTTTTGGTAACTAGTTACCCCGTTACCGAAACGATTCTTACCTATGGGCAAACCTTTTCCTTTGACTTTTTAGGGCGTGCCGTTTTGCCCAGGAATCTGTGTCTTTGCCCTCATTACGGCCGTCTCACATAACGTCGCCGCGCTTGCGAAGAAACGCGGGCACGTCCAAGTCTGCTTGCTCAAAGTTAGCCACCATCGCATCGCGCATGGCTGCTAGTGAGATTACTTCCGCGGAGGATTGGTTATCTGCCGGCGTCGACTCCTCCATCCGGATCTCTTCGGGAGTCTCCTCCGAATTGGGCTCCGAAAATGGTGCAGCCACCTGCAGCGGACCGACTGGCTCGGGAAAATCCATGGCGTCGTCGTGGGCCGCCGCAAACGACTGGCGCATTTCGGCCTGTACAGGCCGCACGCGCTCGATATCGCCGAATCCAGTAGCAATCACCGTGAGCTTGACCGCGTCTTTCATTTTCTCGTCCAAGACGGCGCCGAAGATGATATTCGCGTCCTCATGAGCCGCACTCTGGATGATCGTGCAGGCCTGTTGCACTTCGGCGAGCTTTAGAGAAGCCGATCCGGTAATGTTGATCAGAATCCCGCGTGCGCCATCGATCGCGCCGGCCTCGAGCAGGGGAGAAGCAATCGCTCTCTGCGCAGCTTCCGCCGTGCGGTTCGGCCCGCTGGCAGTCGCGGTTCCCATCACCGCATACCCCATGCGGGCCATGATTGTCTTCACGTCGGCGAAGTCGCGGTTGATGATACCGGGGATGGTGATGATGTCGGAAATCCCCTGTACGCCCTGCCGTAGAATGTCGTCGGCGATACGGAACGATTCGAAAAACCCTGCATTCTCGGCCACGGCAAGCAGCTTCTCGTTGGGAATCACAATCGTGGTGTCGACCGACTCCATCAGATCGGCGATGCCTTTCTCCGCTTGCTTCATTCGCCGTTTGCCTTCAAAGGAAAAAGGCTTAGTAACCACCGCGACGGTGAGAGCTCCCATCTCGCTCGCTAGTGACGCAATTATGGGTGCCGCGCCAGTGCCGGTGCCGCCTCCAAGGCCTGTAGTTACGAAAACCATGTCAGCGCCTTCGAGTGCTTCAATGATTTTGTCGGAATCTTCCAGCGCAGCTTTGCGGCCGACCTCAGGGTTCGCACCTGCACCCAGACCGTTCGTCAGTTTTACCCCGAGCTGAAGTTTCACGGGAGCCCGCGACAGGCGCAGCGCCTGCAGATCGGTGTTGGCAACGATGAACTCAATGTTCTCGACTCCGGCGTCGATCATACGATTTACTGCGTTTCCGCCGCCGCCGCCTACGCCGATGACTTTGATTTTGGCGTCGTTGATCGGCTCTTCGTTGAAGCTGATGCGAATGTTCGAATCATTGCTCATGAATTCTCCTTCGAAATTCTCGCCCGAGGCGTAGACATCAGTCGTTAGGAATTAGGCATGGCGGCGGAGTCACGCTCCGATCCCTAACCTCCAATCCCTGATCCCTGGTTCATCCCACCAACAACGCCTTCAATCTAGCGCCCCATCGCTCTCCCTGAAACCCGCGAGCCACGCGGGCGCGCTGCCCGTATGCGGCCATACCTAGAACTGTCGCAAACTCCGGCTCGGCCAGAGTTGCGGGCATTTTTGCCAATGGCAGCGGCCAGGAAAGCCTTACCGGACGGCGCAGCACTGATTCAGCGACATCGAAAATTCCAGGCAGCCGTGAGCCTCCACCGCAGAGAACGATGCCCGCGAGGCAAGCGTCAAACATCCCGCCTTGTCGCAGATTCTCGCGAATCAACTCAAAGAGCTCACGAGCGCGGGGTTCGAGAATCTCAGCAACCAAACGCTGCGGCAAAAGCCGCGAAGGCCGGTCGCCCACGGAAGGCACTTCAACCTCATTGCCCTCCGGAATCAAGGTTACGATGGCATTGCCGTAGACTTTCTTGATCTTTTCCGCTTCCGCGATCGGGGTGCACATGCCCAGTGACAAATCGCTGGTAAAGTGATCTCCGCCAAGAGGAATCACTCCGGTGTAGGCGACCGAACCCTGCAGAAAGACAATCAGTTCCGTCGATCCTGCGCCGACATCGGCGAGGCAAACACCGAGTTCGCGTTCATCGGTGCGCAAAGTCGAGTCGGCAGCGGCCAGAGGTTCGAAAACGGTGTCATCGACATGAACTCCCGCGCGGTTTACCGCCGTGATGACGTTCTGGGTGGCGCTTGCCGCCGCGGTTACGAGGTGCACGCGAACTTGCAGCCGTGCTGCCATCATGCCCAGCGGATCGTGCACGCCGGGCTGATCGTCGAGAATGAATTCCTGGGGCAGCAGATGCAGAACTTCACGATCGGCGGGAAGCGGAATCGCTCTTGCTCGCTCGACCGCCTGTTTGATTTCGTCCCGCCCGATCTCGCGTGGGCGCGTCCCTAAACTGATTCCGCCGTGAGCGTTCACCCCCCGCACATGCGCTCCGCCGATGCCCACAATCGCGTGCTCAACTGCGGCTCCTGCAATATCCTCCGCCACCTCGACGGCCTTCTGAATCGCAGTTACAGCTTTATCGAGGTCGACGATCACACCTTTGCGCGAGCCGCACGACTCGGCCACACCGTGACCGCGGTAGCGAAGGCCTCCATCCGTCACTTCAGCCATGAGCGCGCAGGTCTTTGCGCTGCCCACGTCAATCGCCGTCAAGAACGTCCCTTGCTGGTTCGCCATTCCCTATGACTTCCTCAGTTTTCTAGACTTCCTTTTTTGCTTCTTCTTTTGCTTGCCTGGCCTGATTCACGCCGGATGTCAACGTGTTGGAGGCGCACTGTCTTGACTCTTTACAATTCCCGGACTCGGCTTCTGGCCACCGCTTTGTCTCGGACCAGCACCCACCGGCGAAACAATCCCCGGCAATGCCGTGTTGGCTGCCTTTGGTAGCGGCGTGCCAGCCTTAGATGTTGTGTCGCCCTTTGTCGGCGTGGCCGGCTTTTTTGCGCTGGCAATGATTGTTGTCATCTTCGCCGCAGTTTTCTTTCGTTTTGCCGTGAGCTTTGCCACCTTCGCTTTCCCCTGGAGCGTCTTCTGGCTCAATTCGAAGGCTGGCTTTGGAACCCCGCGCTCATTCGGCCCGATCCGCGACAACATGGCAGCCGGGTTCACCTTGGCCGCTGATTTCTCCATTGCCGGAGTCAGCGCTGCCGTCTTTGCCGGCCGCTGCATATCCGGATTCACAATGATCTGGTTGTCATAGCGCAAATCGACCGACTCGAGTTTCTGGAACTGTTGTCGCCATGCCTGGGCGTGGCTCACGTAAATCTTGTACCGTTGCAGATAGTCCGACGATCCAAGGTGCACCAGCACATCTCCCGCGGGATCATTCACCCGGACTTTTAGGTCATCCAGGTCCGAGATATCGACTTCGCTTAAATCCTGTGAGTAATGGCCCCCGCCGGTATCCAACTGTTGCACTAAATCCATGTAAGCCTTCATTCGCGGAGCGCGCGTCAAGAGCGGCTCGCCGGGGTTCATTCCCAGAATTACGGGAAAAGAGTATTTGTGCTTCGCGGTCAGTTCCATCAGCGTGCCGCCCGCATCGATCAGAAACATGCGGGGGCCGACTCGGGCAAAGGCGACTGGCGTGCGCTCGCGGATCTGCACTGCCAGCCGATTCGGAACGAAGCGCATGACGCTGGCCGATTCGACCCAGGGAATCTGTTCCAGTTGCGCTTTCTGTTGCGTCAGCGGAATGAAGAAAATGTTGCGGCCAATGTCAGCACCCATCACTTCCATAATCTGCGCCTTAGTCACGTTGTAGGTGCCGGTGACCTCAATGTTGTCGCTCGACTCCACGCGAAACCGCCAGGAGTGCTCGCCATAGTGGTAGAGGCCCGCCGCGCCCAATCCGAGCAGACCAAGCACTCCAGCGGCAGCCACACTCCACAGCAAACGATTGGCAGCTTTCTTTGGAAGCGAGCTTCGACGGGCAGAGACGCGCTTTTGCGCACGCAGGAACGGAGATTCCTCATCCACATCGAGGTCGATCAAGCGCCCATCGTCGATTTGCGAATTGACGACGCGCGAATTAACGCTCTCCTCGCGCGCGTTCGCTGCGTGGGGCGGGTACAGCTCTTCCTGCAAGATGGACGGTGCCGGCTTCCGCGCCATCAGTTCAGGTCAGTTGTCGCTGGAAATCGCTGAGCCTTCAAACTATAACTTTATTTCGAGGGGAACGGCAGAAAAATATTCCGCTTTTGCACAACGGGAATCGGAATAAACATCAGCAGGAAACCTGGGTAAGAAAACTACTGAAAAAGATTGAGGCAATCCGCGTGAACTAAGGGGTGCAACCGGAGACTTATCCAAGCACCTTTGTCCGCGGTCCAAAGCTCTCGCGGCAGGCTAAAAAGTTTCTTCCCCGGAAACGTTCACTCTCATTCCCGAGACGTCAACATCGATCTTCGGAATCTCGATCTTTGGAATGTCGACGCGCGGAATTTGCACTCGCACTCGCGGGCACCTCACGCTCATCGAATCAAGACTTACGGGTTGCATCCGGACTCGTGCCACTTCCGCTTCAATCCTTGCCCGGTTAGCTTCCGCCCGAGCCATCGCCGCTTCCTGCCGGGCTGACATCGCTTCGAATTGCGCAATTCGTGTCTGGGCATCCGCCATTCTGCCCTGTGCGCGGGCTACAGCACTCCGGACACGGCACGACGATGACTGACTTCGGGTGTCCGTCATCTCCACCTTCGCCAGAAACCATTCGGCGCGTCCCGTCGCAAGCGCCAGCACTGAACCGGTACCGGTTTCAATCCGGCTTTCAATCTGCTTCAGGTACTGGTGAGCCCACGCGGCTCCGCCGTCGTGGTATATACCGTTCAACCCCAGCGCCAGAACACCGGCGGTTAACCATCCCCAGGCTTGTGTCGACTTCGATTTCATGGCCTTAACCCCTTATGCATCAATAGACGATGGGTGTTTTGTTTGGTTAGCGAGAAAAGATACGAAAGAAAGAGCCAGCGGGGTCCCGTATTTCGAAAACAAAAAAAGAAAACTTACTCCAGCAGTTTTCGGGATACTAATTCTACGATGGAACCGTGGCTGCCACGACCGATTTGGCTTTCAACGACTCTAGAATCATGGGTCCCAGCTGTGAAACGCTACCCGCGCCAAGAGTCAGAATCATGTCGCCTTCTTGCGCGGCCTTCACCGCCAAACCAACGGCGTCCGCGAACGAGGAAGTGTAATTCACGTTACGACTTGATTTCTCTCGAATTTTTCGCGCCACGATTTCCCCACTGATCCCCTCGATTGGCTTTTCGCTGGCCGCATAAATGTCGAGTACCAGCAACGAATCCGCGTCGGCGAACGCCGTCGTGAATTCTTCCATCAAGTCGCGCGTGCGGGTATAGCGATGTGGCTGAAAGATCACATGAATCCTGCGAAAGCCGCATTGCTGTGCCGCCGCAAGGGTTGCTCTGATCTCCGTTGGATGATGTCCATAGTCGTCGATCACGCTTACGCCCGCCACGCGGCCACGCAACTGAAACCGGCGATCCACTCCGCGGAATTGCTCGAGTGCCGATCGAATCGCCTCGATCTGAAGATCAAGCCCAACGCCGACCGCGATCGCCGCAGTTGCGTTCAAGACGTTATGGATTCCCGGCACATGGAGCGAGAACCCGCCCAGATCTTTTTTCTGATAGCTCACGCGGAAGCGACTAAGCGGCTGACTATCTCGGCCAGAATTGCCCTCAGACGAATTCTTCTCCGGCTTGATCCGGAAATCCGAGTCTCGCTTTGTGCCATACGTGACGGTGCGGCGCTGCACCTGTGGCAGCAATCCGCGCAGCAATTGGTCGTCGTTACACGCCACAATCATCCCGTAGAACGGTACCCGATCCATGAATTCGAGAAATGTCTTTTTCACATCGCGCATGTTGCGGTAGCAATCCATGTGCTCGCGGTCGATATTGGTCACCACGGACAGGATCGGGGAAAGCTTCAGAAACGACCGATCACTTTCATCGGCTTCAGCCACCAAATATTGCGATTTGCCGAGCCGCGCATTCGATCCCATGGCGCCAACGCGCCCGCCCACTACGACCGTGGGATCAAGTCCGCCCGC
>JASHNX010000343.1 GCA_030041415.1 Candidatus Sulfotelmatobacter sp. | reverse complement strand
TTGCTGGCGGCAATCGCGTCTCGGTCGATGGCGGCAAAGGATTCTTTATCGAGCCAACGATTTTCGGCGACGTAAAAAACGACATGAAGATTGCGCAGGAAGAGATTTTCGGGCCTGTGCTCTCAGTCCTGACGTTCGATGACGTCGACGAAGTGATCGCGCAGGCGAACAGCAATCCGTACGGGCTCGCTTCGGCGGTGTGGACGCGCGATGTGAAGAAGGCGCACACCGTCTCGCGCCGCTTAAAAGCTGGAACAGTCTGGGTAAACACTTACGGCCTGATGGACGCGTCGTTGCCGTTCGGCGGGTACAAAGCTTCTGGCTTCGGCCGCGAATTGGGAGCGCATGCAATCGAGCATTACACAGAGATGAAAACGGTTTGGCTAAATATGGCGTAAGGATGGGAGCCAAACGCGCGAATCTTGCGTCGCGGCTTTTGGTAATTGAGTTGCGCGACGCTTCGCGCGGCTCGCCTGGGTCCTTCAGCGCCAGAAGAAGGCGCTTCAGGATGACAAATTGAGAGGACTTATATGCCGGGAAAAGTAGCAAAGATCGGGACGTTTAGCGATTGGATTGGTTTGTTCAACGATTGGCGCAAGGATATTGGCGTCAACACCGACGACATCGAGGCGTTCAAGTTCGATACGCTTTATGGCGCAATCGACACAGACGAAATTGAATTTGGATCCTACAAGGGCAAGCGCAAGTGGGAGAACCTACGGCAGATGCCCACGCAGCAGATGCGCGACGCGCTGATGAACATGATCGTCTATCAAGGCGATACCGAATTCGCCAGCGTGGAGCAGCAGCGCAACCTGCTGGAAAATGCGCCCACGGACTGGGACCGTCGAGCCATTACGCGAGTGATGATCGAAGAGATGCGCCACGGCTGGCAGATGTGCGCGCTGCTGATCGATCATTTTGGATATTCCGGCAAAGTTGAAGCGCAGAAAATGCTGGAGCGGCGCGCCTTCGAAAACAAGCGACTGCTCGGGGCGTTCAACGTCGATGTCGACAACTGGATGGATTTTTTCACCTACACAGATTTTGTTGATCGAGACGGAAAGTTCCAGCTGCAGATGCTGAAGTACTCGGCATTTGCGCCGCTGGGGCGGTCGATGTCGTACATGCTTCGCGAAGAAGCGTTTCACATGGGTACGGGCAACGATGGCATCCGCCGCGTGGTGGAAGCCGGAGTGGTGCCGGCATGGCTGATTCAGAAGTATCTCAACAAGTGGATTTCGAGCTCGTACGATCTGTTCGGAACCGATCATTCTTCATCGGCCCATTGGGCCTACGTTTGGGGCGTGAAAGGCCGCTACGACGAACCGAAGAACGACAAGGCCGCCGACCTGGATGATCTCAACGACTACAACCGCCACCTTTATCGCGACGAGGTCGTAGGGCTGATTGAGCGCTTCAACAATTCCCTCAGGCCGGGTGAGCCTAAGCTTTATGCACCCGATATCAAATTCAATCGCTTCATCGGCCGATGGGCAAACCAGAAATTTCATGCGAAGACCGGCGAAGCGCTCGACGATCGAGCTTATGAAGGGCATTTGAAGGAATACATGCCGGGTCCGGAAGATCGGAAATTGCTGCTCGATATCATCGAGACAGAAAAGAAATGGATCGCGGAAAAGACCGGTGCGCGCGATCCGCTGGCATCGATTGGGGAAGTAAGAAAGTCTGCGATCAACTTGTAGTCTTTTTTTAATCGCGAGCCCAGAGAGACGAACAAGATGACAGTTGCTGTCGAGACAAGAACGTCACGAACGACACTCGACCGGAGGGGGCCTGTGACAAGGATCGGGCTGCGGAACCCTCCTCTGAACGTTATTGATATTCCGATGATGGAAGAGCTTTCGGAGGCGCTAGCCGCGATTGAACAGCGGCCGGATGTGGCTGTGATTGTTGTGAGCGGGGAAGGCAAGAGCTTTTCTGCAGGAGTCAACGTTGCGGATCACACTGCCGACAAAGTCGAATCGATGCTGCAGAAATTTCATGCAGTAATTCGCGGTCTGGTTGCAACGAGGAAAGTTACGATCGCCGCTGTTCAAGGGAATTGCCTGGGGGGCGGCGCGGAGCTGGCGATGGTTTGCGACATGGTCTACACGAGCGCGTCAGCAAAATGGGGATTTCCAGAGATCAAGTTGGGATGTTTTCCTCCGGTGGCATGCACGGCGCTGGCGGCTCTGGTCGGGCAGAAGCGCGCGGCGGAACTGATTTTGACAGGAACGACGATCGATGGGGCCGAGGCCGCCAAAATCGGCCTGGCGTGCTGCGCGGTTGAGGATGAAAAACTGGAGGCGACGGTCGAGAGCAGGATTGCGGAACTGCTTCGGTTGAGCCCGGCAGCTCTCGCAGTGACCAAAAAGGCCTGCTATGCGTGGGATGCGATGCACTTCAACAAAGGACTGGCGCGAGCTGAAAAGATTTATATGGAAGAGTTAATGAAGACGGCGGACGCGCAAGAAGGGATTCGCGCATTTATGGAGAAGCGCGAGGCGAAGTGGACGGGAAAATGATGGCAGATTCGACCTCAGACCCGAAAACGCAGTTGACGCTCGATATGGGCTGGAGAACCGCCGCGGTGTTCGCCTTTTTCTTTTGTTTCTGTTTGCTCGCTACGGGGGTAAGTCTGTGGAGGATCTTCAGCGCGGCTCCCGTTAGCCTGACGATCTCCTGGCGGACCTTCTTTGTTCTCCTAATGGCTTTGTGGGGCGCGTGGAGGGTTGAGCTGAGGGCCGCTCGATTCGGGGCAGCGTTGCTGTTTTTTTCCGCCTGTTCAAGGGTTCTATTGGCGAACTTTCACGCGTCAGTCGGCGTGCAGGTTGTCAATGCGGAGATTATGAGGGTTGTTGATGCAGTACTAACGACAGGGCTCTGCGTCTGGATTGTCTTTTGGTTCAAGCCAAGAATTAAGCGGGCCTGATGGCGGATTCCTACGCGGTGCGAAAAATGGATTACGAGATCACTCCCGAAGAAGTAAAAACGAAGCTCGATCGCAAAGACGAGGTCACGCTCATCGATGTGCGCGAACCGTGGGAGTTTGAAAGAGCCTGGATCGATGGCGCGAAACTAATGCCGATGGGTGACGTGCCATCGCGAGCGCATCAGGAACTGGATCCCGAAGATCACATCGTCGTGATCTGCCATCACGGAGTTCGTTCGATGAACGTGACGGCCTGGTTGAGGCAGCAGGGATTTGAGAAGGCGCAGTCGATGCGCGGCGGGATCGACGCGTGGTCGCGGGTAGTAGATCGGGACGTACCGGTGTATTGAGAGCAATGAGCGGTGGGTAATAAGCCGTGAGCGATTTGCTCGCCACGCTTTTTCATCGCTCAATGCGCATTGCTCATGGCTTACTCATGAAAAAAGAACTCATTCCGCTTCGCGTCAACGGCCGAACGCACGAACTGGCTATCGAGCCGAGCGCGCTGCTGCTGGATGTGTTGCGTCAAGAGCTCCAGCTGACTGGCTCGAAGCGCGGGTGCGACGATTCTTCCTGCGGCGCCTGTACGGTGCTTGTTGATGGCGGTGCTATGCTTTCGTGCACGCTGCTGGCGGCGAGTTGCGAAGGACAGGAAGTCACAACGATTGAGGGCGTAAGCGAGCACGGCAGCCTTGCGGCGATTCAAAAAGCGTATGGCGATTGGGGCGGCGCACAATGCGGATATTGCACCCCGGGGTTCGTCATGACAGTGAAGTCTCTCCTTGCAGAGAATCCTGACCCGACAGAGGAAGATGTTCGCCATGCGCTGAGCAGCAATCTGTGCCGTTGTACTGGCTATAACCAGATGTATGAGGCGATCCGGGCGGCGATTGCGGCGGAGCAGGAAGGAATAGCGGCGAAGTGATTGTGGGCTCGGCAAAGCAGGTTCCTCGGCTTGCAATCCGCTTCGCTCTGGCCGCTCTCGGAATGACAACGAGTTTGGCAGAATTTCTTAATGAATAATGGATTCTCCATTATCGGCAAGCGCACCGCGATGGTCGACGCAGCCGAGAAGACCACTGGCGCCGGGAAATACACCGACGATATCAGCGTTTCAGGAATGCTGATCGGCAAGATTTTGCATTCGCCTTACCCGCATGCGCGAATCAGAAGCATCGACACCAGCCGCGCCGAGAAACTTGATGGAGTGATCGCAGTTGCGATCGGCAAAGATGCGCCTAATCCCTTCGGCATTCTTCCCGTTGGACACGACGAGTATCCGCTGGCGCTCGATAAAGTTCGCTACGTGGGCGACAACGTGGCCTGTGTGGTCGCAACTTCGGAAGCCATCGCCGAGAAGGCTCTTGAACTGATTCATGTCGATTATGACGTGCTGCCAGCCTATTTCGATCCTGAAGAATCGATGAGGGCGCAGGCCGATTTCATCCACGAGAACAAACCTGGGAATCTGGAAAAGGATTATCACCATATCTTTGGCGACCCCGAGAGGGGATTCAGCGAAGCTGATGAAATCGCCGAGGCGCGTTTCATCGCCGGTGAGGTCACGCATGCGGCGATGGAGCCGCATTCCACGCTGGCGTCGTTTGAACTTGATCCTCACACCGGCAAGACTGGACGGCTGACGGTCTGGTCTTCGACGCAGGTTCCTTATTACCTGCAGCACAAGCTCTCCCTTGTGCTCGAAATGCCGATGCAGCAGATTCGCGTGATCAAGCCATTGGTCGGGGGAGGGTTCGGCGGCAAGAGCGAAGTAATTCCGCTGGAGATCATCGCCGCAATTGCGGCTCGCAAAGCCAAAGCTCCAGTGAAGATCACGTATACGCGCGAAGAAGTTTTCTGGGCGCATCGCGGGCGGCCGCGCACGATTATCGATCTCAAAACTGCCGTCAAGAACGATGGTCGCATTACTGCCGTAAAGGCGCGCGTGGTACAGGACGGTGGAGCATATTGCTCCTACGGCGTGGTTACTATTCTTTATTCGGGAGCGCTGCTCGGTGCACTGTATGACATCCCGAATATTCAGTACGACGGCTACCGCGTGCTCACGAACAAGCCGGCGTGCGGAGCCATGCGCGGGCATGGCACGGTCAACGTGCGCTTCGCTTTCGAGGTACAACTGGATGAACTCGCGGCAAGAATTGCAATGGATCCGGCAGAGATTCGAAAGCGAAATTTGCTTAAACCCCCATGCATCACGGTGAATGGGTTGCGTGTTCAGAGTTACGGACTGCCGGAGTGCATTGAAAAAACTGTGAAACGCTCCGGCTGGGAGCAACGAAAGGGCAAGCTGCTCAAAGGACGCGGGCTTGGCATTGCTTGCAGCCATTACGTGAGCGGCGCAGCCAATTCGATCATCCGTTCCGACATGCCGCATTCGACGGTGAATATCAAGATTGACCGCGACGGCGGCGTCGTTGTGTACACGGGGGCATCCGATATCGGGCAAGGTTCCGACACCATGGTTGCGCAGATTGCTGCTGAAACGCTTGGTTGCTCGTTGGCTCGCGTGCGCGTAATTGCCGCGGACACCGACCTTACGCCGATCGATCTCGGTTCGTATTCCAGCCGAGTCACCTTCATGAACGGGAATGCTACTTTGCGGGCGGCGAACGAAGTAAAGAAGCTGATTGCAGCGGCGGCGGCCAAGAAAATGAACTACTCGCCTGAGGAATTGATTTTTCGCGAAGATATTGTTTTCAAGAAAGGCAATCCGCAACCGCTTCCTAGAAAAGATGACGCGGATGAGGTCGAGGTAACGCAAGCCGGCGCTTCGGTTTCTGGACACGTGGAAGGCCAGATTCTTCGCGGATCGTTGCAGCAGAAGCGAAAAGAGGAAGGCCCCAAAGAGTGGATGACCTTCGAAGAAGCTGTGGTCGCGGCGATTGATTTTCATGGAGCGCTGACCGGTACTGGTTCGTATGCCCCACCACTTGAAGCGCGCGGTGGAAAACATAAGGGGGGAGGAGTTGGGCCTTCGCCGGCATATTCGTACTCCGCGCAGGTCGCGGAAGTCAGCGTGGACGAGGAAACTGGAGAAGTGGCTGTCCACAAAGTCTGGGCGGCGCACGACTGCGGAAGAGCGCTGAATCCAGTTTCTGTCGAAGGGCAGATTATCGGCTCGGTGTGGATGGGCATGGGCCAGGCGCTCACCGAAGAAATGGTCTGGAAAGATGGCATGTTGATGAACCCCGGCCTGCTTGAATATCGCAGCCCATCGTCGATTGAATCGCCTGAGATTGAACCGATTATTGTTGAGAGCATCGATCCGGAAGGCCCGTTCGGCGCCAAGGAGTGCAGCGAAGGCTCGCTGGCGGCGACGATTCCTGCGATTGCAAACGCGATCTACGACGCGGTTGGCGTGCGGCTGCATGAGTCGCCGTTTACTCCGGAGCGTGTGTTGGCGGCACTGCGCGCGAAGAAGAAGGAAAAGGCGCTGAATCTGACAGAGGGTGTGGATCCGACCTCGCCCAAACGCTTTCGCGAGCATGGCGGCTCCCTGTGTTTCAAGGGCAGGGGTCCAGCGCGGCATGCGCTGGATCCGGCGCATCGGCAAGCGCCCGCCTCCGCCGGAGGTGCGGATTGAGCCTTCCTGAATTTCGACTGCTGCGGCCGCGCACGGTAGACGAGGCTGTTTCGATGCTCTCACAGCACGCGGGAAATATTCGCGTGCTAGCGGGCGGCACAGACCTGATTCCTTCGATGCGGCAAAAGTTATTCGAGCCGCGATTCGTGCTCGATTTGCGGGGAATCGGAGAGCTGCGTGGGATTTATCCGCAGCCCGATGGCGGAGCTGAGATTGGTGCTCTCACCCCACTCAGTGCGATCGAGAGGTCGTCATACCTACGCGAGCATTACCCGGTGCTCACGGAGGCCGCTGCAACCGTGGCTTCCCCGGTGATCCGCAACATGGGAACGATTGGGGGAAACATCTGCCTCGACACGCGCTGCCTGTGGTACAACCAGTCGCTGGCGTGGCGCAAGGGATGCGGCTTCTGCATCAAGAAAGACGGCGATCTTTGCCACGTAGCGCCGGGTGGATCGAAATGCTGGGCAGCGTTTTCGGGAGATACGCCGCCGGCCTTGCTTTGCCTGAATGCTGAGATTGAGGTCGCTTCCGCGAACGGTATGCGGCGGATTTCATTGCGCGAGTTCTACCCCGGCGATGGAATCAATTACCGCAACCTGCAATCGAACGAATTAGTCACGCGAGTGTTTTTGCCGGCAGAATCTGCGGGATACTGCGGGATTTACCGCAAGCTGAGAGTTCGCGGATCGATCGATTATCCTTTGGCGGGGGTTGCGGTCGCGATGAAGCGGACATCGAATGGAAATGGTATCGGGCGTGTAACTGAGGCTCACATTGCTCTTACTGCTGTAAATCCCGCGCCGGTGCTGGTGAAAAGCGCAGGCGAATTGCTGGCCGGGAAAAACATCGATGAAGCTTTGGCGGAAGCGGTAGGCGATATTGCAGCTCGCACGGCGAAGCCGCTGACGACTTCTGCGCTCACGCCCGAATATCGGCGCGAGATGATTCGCGTTTTCACCAAGCGCGCTATACTTGCCGCGGCGCAAAACTGACCTGCAAATCCTACCAACACCGAATGATCACCGACTGCCACATTCACATCCAGCCGATGGAGATGTTCAAGCCACATGCGCTGGAGTTGATGAAGAAGAAGCGTCCGAACTTCGACCAGATCGCGGAATTTTGCCGCTCTCCCAAAGCATTTGTGAAATATCTGGACACATGTGGCATTGATCGCGCAGTGCTTATCAATTATGTTGCGCCGGAAGTGATTGGGTTCACCAACGGTGTGAACCAATTTATCGCGGATTATGTGAAAGAGGATTCAAGGCGTCTGCTTTCGTGCGGCAGCCTGCATCCACGGCACACGACGAACGTTCTGGCCGATATGGAGCAGATTTTGCGGCTGGGAATCCGGATGATCAAGATTCACCCGCCGCATCAATTGCTGTTTCCCAATGATTATCTGAATGGTGTGAAAGAACTGGAAATCATTTATCGCGCGGCAGAGGCGAATGGCGTGCCGGTGATGTTTCACACCGGAACATCGATCTTTCCGGGGGCGCGAAATAAGTACGGCGATCCGGTTTATGTCGACGATGTGGCGGTCGATTTCCCTAAGCTAAAGATTCTGCTGGCGCACGGCGGGCGCCCGTTGTGGATGGACACGGCGTTTTTTCTGATCCGGCGTCACCCGAATGTATATCTGGATATCAGCGGCATTCCTCCGAAGACGCTACTTGAATATTTTCCGCGGCTCGAAGAGATTGCTCACAAAACGTTGTTTGGAACGGATTGGCCGGGACCGGGCGTTCCAGATGTAAGAAAGAACCTCGATGAGTTTCGCGCACTGCCGCTGAAAGAGGAAATCCAGCGGCAGATCCTCAGTCGGACGGCGCTCGACATCTGGCCTGCCTGAAATAGCTACGCTTAAACTCTCTCGATCGTCACCTTCTGCAAAACCACATCCTTGTTGGGACGGTCCTGACGACTGCGCGGCACGCCAGTGATCTGGTTCACCACATCCTGCCCCTCGATCACTTCTCCGAAAATTGTGTGCTTGCCGGTGAGCCAAGTTGTGGGCACGACGGTAATGAAAAACTGCGAGCCGTTGGTGTTGGGTCCGGCATTGGCCATCGCCAGTTTGCCCGGCTTGTCGAATTTGTGCGGAGAGCCGGTAGTTTCGTCCTCGAACTGATAGCCGGGACCTCCCATACCGGTGCCTTGCGGATCACCGCCCTGAATCATGAAATCCGGAATTACACGATGGAAGATCGTTCCATCGTAGAGCCGGTCTTTCGATTTTTTTCGCGTTGAGGGATGAGTCCATTCGCGTTTGCCTTCGGCGAGGTCGACAAAGTTGGCCACGGTCTTTGGCGCCTCTTTCTCGAAAAGGCGGCAAACGATGTTGCCCTGGTTAGTTTCAAATGTCGCATAGAGTCCGGGTTGGCGAGTCATAAAAGTCCTTTCAGGGAAATAGAAAGTCGAGAATTGTGCGTCGACAGATTGATTCGAGTC
>JASHNX010000342.1 GCA_030041415.1 Candidatus Sulfotelmatobacter sp. | reverse complement strand
GCTTGCGCAAATGAAAAACTAGCGCAAAAGAAGAAGAGGGCGATGGCCAGAGTTAGTTTTTTCACAGGTCTTTCTCAGTCTGGGGGAGACTTGCGACAAGTCTATTTGTCTCCTGCATTTTCCCTGAATGCCTGCAAGGTGAATAGGGACAAGAAGGACTAGGAACGGATGGAACTTTGGTCACCACTGGAAGGTCGCCGCGCTCAGGGAACGGTTACGATCGAGCCCTTCGGTCCCACGATCAGCGCTCCGCCGTCGGGATACGGACTGACCGCATTGAATTGCAGGGGAAACTTCTTGACCGGGCTGATTCGAATCGGATTCCGCGGAGGTCTGAAATCGTAAATAAATTTTGGACCAACGAGAAACAGGCGAACGCGAGCCTGATCTTCGCGTTCGTGATTCTTGCTTGAGGTTGCAGCCGCCTGGGCCTCGCCATAGCGTCGGTCATAAGCCACAGCTGAATAATAAGACTGCGGGAAGATCTTCGAAACCGTCCACGTCTTGCCGGCGTCATCGGTAAAAGCCAGATTGGGCCCGTCTTCTTCCGGATGCTTGTAATCTCCTCCGGCGATTGCGCCATGCTCCGCATCCCGAAACGCGATGGAGAAAATGCCTTGCGAATCGCTCCCATGAAAGATCGGCGTGTCAACTACCTCCCACGTATGCCCGCGGTCCGGCGAATGAAAGACGCGCGCAACCTTCCCGCCACTCGCGAACCAGATATTCCGATCCTGCGGGCCCAAGATCGCAATACACGAATTACTCGCCGCAAATGCGCCTTCGCCTTCAATTGCCGGTGGAAGCTGCGCCGGCGAAGTCACGCGCCAGGTTCCGCCGTCTTCCGTCAGCAGCACCTCGAACTTCAGTTTTCCGGCTTCATCGGGAATCGGATCTCCGAGCACCACGCCGTGTGTTCGATCCCAGAATGCAATCGAATCGAAAAACGCTTTTGGATTCGTATTCGTGAATTGCAAAGTCCAATGCCCGCCGGCATCAAGGGTGTGATAAATCCGCGACTGCTCGCCTGGCCCGGAGGACATCAAAAATGCTTCATCAGCCGAGAACCCGACCACCCCTCGGAAATCAAGCGACTCAGCCCCCGGCACTTGACCGGAAATCCAGGTGTGGCCGTCAATCGTACGCACATAGGTGCCGTGCGTGCCCGAGGCCCATGCGATTTTCCGTGAGACTGCGCTCACTCCTCGAAAATCCTCTTTCGTGTGCGGGTAGCCGATTTTCGGCGCGGGTTGCGCTAACGCGGTTGCGGCGACGAAAAGAAGGAATACAGTTCGAATCGGGAAACGCGCCACTGAGAAGGGATTCCTGATGCTACTTTGCCGTGAATACCGCGAATACCGCGGCTTTACCGAAGTAAATGCGCAGCGTGCATTTTGCACCGACGTGTGCAAACGCCACTTCCAGATCCGGCGAAGCTTCGGTTACCTGATCGGTTTCGATTGCCGAGCGAACTACGTCCTGCTTCTCGTCGTAGGCCGAGTGTGGTGTGACGTTCTTGTTGATGGCCAGGTTCCATTCCTTGCCGGGTATCGGATAAACCGTGTATGCCCCGGCTGGAATCGTGGAACCCCCGAAGCTTAGCTCCGCGTCCGTAAAAAGAGTCATGGGCACGCCGCCCGGTAGCCAGGGCTTCCCATTGGGAAGCTTTTCATTCTTGGAAGTCACGGGGTTGTAGCGAATGGCGACCTGTTTGCCATCATCCAGATTGCAGCTGGCCACAGATTGATCATCCTGCTGTGCCCAGCAGACTGCGGAAAAAATCATCAGAAAGCAAACAATGACGATGCGAACGCGGAACATGGGAGGCCCCTCTGGGCAAAAAGTGTAGCGCTGAACGCTCCGGAAGAAAAGAGAAGAAAAAGAAATCCGCCGCAACCCTCGCCGCATCAGCCGATGGCTTGGCACGCCGCATGTTAGAAGTAGCTCCTGCCGTCCCCGTTCGATGCTGGCCTTCGGTGATATTCAAAGCCCTCATCGCCGTTGCTACCGTGAATGCTCGGGAACCGGCCGTCTAGAAGCCCGTCCCGGCGAGGGCAGACATTCATGGGAAAATCAGGACTCAAAATCTTATATGGTGAAGGCGACGCGGAGGCTCAGGCATCCACGGCTGCGGCATTTGAAAAAGCAGGACACAGCGTCGAAAAGGCGCTCGGCCGAAAAGCCGTCGAAGCCGCGCTGCACAAGGGTGCGTTCGACCTGGTTGTCTTGGGACCCACGCTCTCTCGAAACGACCGCCACCATCTACCCTACATGGTGAAGAAGACACACGCCGAAACCAGCGTACTCGTCATGCACGCCGATGGAACCCGTCACCCTTACGTCGATGCCTGCACCGATACCGGCGCCAGCATCGAAAACGTACTCACGCGCATTGAAGGAATGAAGATCGCGGGCATGATGCCGGCAGCAGCAGCCGCCGCGGCCGGTGGTCGATAGTTTGTCCTTTCGATTTTGTAAAGGCGACTCGTTTCGAGTTGCCTTTCTTGTTTCGAAGCACCTGAAGCGTAAGAGCTCCGCATGGATGCGGTCCTGCAACACGGCAGTATTTGGGCGCTGCTGATCGCACTGTTCTTATGGCTTGCTATCTATCTCGGCTCGCCGGTGGCGGCGATCTTCATCGCATTCCGATACCTTCGCAGAAAAAAAGAACCTGGAAGAAGCTGATACCCAAAACACAAGGTGAAGTCCAAGGCTGATGTGAGGCAGCACGACCGGCAGGCACGAACCCAAAAAGTAAACCGGTGGGAGAATTGCACGTCTCAGAAGCCAAGATGGTCCTTCCGGAGCCGTTTTCAATCTAACAAGTGGAATTTGAGATGGGCCGAGGAACATGCTCGTGAGGCGAACCACATCAATAATTGGTGGAGTCCAGTGGTGGCTTTCACCCGTGATTTTGCCAGATGAGAGGCTTGGTCCTCCGTGTTTTGCTACTCAAAGTGGAAAATTACGGGCAGGTAAGCGTCGCGTAGCCGGAAACCTGGCATCCTCCGCCACAGGCAGTAATCGCAAGGCACGTGGTGGTTCGCGAGGCAAACACGGAATAATCGCCGCTGGCGCCCGACTGGCAATGAGCCACACCAGCTTGGGTGATCGAAACGTCGCTCGTGGGTGAGTTCCGGTAGCAGACCCCCCACTCCGCCTGCAGCGGGCTTACGGGCGAAGGTGGCTCTTGAAAATAGCCGGTGGCAATGAACGGAACGTCTCCGCCGGAATAATTCTGCGCATTTGCAACCGTTGGGCTGATGGTGATCAGATTCGGAATGCCGGGGTTGTTGATCGACGTTGGCGCCGGCGCGAAAGTTCCGCATGCGACGGCGATGGCAGCGACGACGGCAAGCGAAGCGATCAAGAACGGGAGTCCGAGCTTTCGCATAAGAGACCTCCCCGCAAAGTACCAACCCAGTTTAACCAGAAAGTTGCCACGCGGCCGGGCTCTCAGCTGAAAGGACGAGGATCGGGGAAGGCCGCTGTGAGGCTAGGGCAGCGTCCGGCGCGCCGGTTTGCCCGCTGCAGGTTTGTAATCTGCCGGGTAAAGCACCACGCATCGGTTGAAGCCCTCACCGTCGCTTTCCGTGCGCAGGTCAGGCTGATCCCGCAGCGTCAGATGTACCATGCGCCGCTCCCGCGACGACATCGGCGCGAAGTGATACGGAGTTCCCGTCTGCCGCACTTTTTCCGCCGCTACATTCGCCGCCATTCGCAATTCCTGGAACCTTATTGAGCGCTGGTTTTTGCAATCGAAGGAAATCTTGTCGTGCTCGCCCGAAGGCAAATGCAGAATCTCGAGCGCCAGTAACTCCAGCGAACGCAGCAATTCCCCGCCGCGATCGAGCAAGAGACTCGAATCCGGCCCCGACAAATCGACAAAAATCTCAGGTTTTTCCCATTCGCTCTTCGCCGGAGGGTCGACAAAAATCCTGTACTTGAGATGCAATCCACCGTCGGTGACCACCGATTGCAGGAACTCGTTGATTCGGTTCGCGGCTGCGACTTTATCCATAATTCGCTTTGCGCCTCGGCTACTTATCCTTTTTTCTCGCGCGTTTTTCCATCATCTCGCGCATTTCCCGCCCCAGCTTGGTGCGGTTCATAACGGCTTGTTGAGCCATGGAAATCAGGTTACTTTCGGCATAATACAGGTTTAATCCCGCCTGCAGATTAAAGAAGATGAAGCCCATGAACAGTGGCATCATCCAGTTCATCATTTTTTGCTGCTGAGGATCCATTCCTGCCTGTGGCGTCATGCGCTGCATGGCGATCATTCCAACGACCATGATGATGGGAAGAATGAAATACGGATCGCGCGCCGACAGATCCGGGACCCAGAGCCAATGCGCCTGGCGCAGGTCGATCGCCACCGCCAGCATGCGGTAATAGGCGTACAAAAACGGCAGTTGAATGAGCAGCGGCAGGCATCCGCCCGCGGGGTTCACGCCCTCTTTCTTATAAAGTGCGGCAATCTCCTCATTCATTGCGGCCTTGCGCGGATCGCGCAGGCTGTATTTCTTGTATTTTTCCTGGATCGACTTAATCTGCGGTGCGACCCGCTGCATCTTCAGCATCGATTTCATCTGCGAAATGCGCAGCGGCAAGAGCGCGACCGTAATGATGAGCGTCTGGATGACAATCGCCCATCCCCAGTTCGGGATGTACTTATACGTCCACTTCAACCAGATAAACAGCGGTCGCGACAGCAGTCCCCACCAGCCGTAATCTACAACTCCGCGCAGATCCGCATTGCCGTTATGGATCGTCGGAATCGAAACTGATTCGAGCGTGGACATCTCCTTTGGGCCAACAAACACGCGCTCCTGCGTGGGTCCTCGAAGATCGCCCACCGCGGCGCCGAGTACCTCCACGTTCGTAGTTCCGTTCTCGCCGGGTTTCTGAATCTGCATCGCGTTGCGCAGCGTGATCAGCCCTGCGTCGTCGGTATTGTTCGGGATAAACAACGCCGTGAAATATTGATCATCGGTTCCAGCCCATTCGAACGGACCCTTGATCGTGCTGTTGCCGCTGACGCTCTTCAGCGCAATCCGAAGGACGTAATTCGGGAAGAAAAGTGCTTTGCGGTCGGTCGAAAGGTCGTTGTGGTAGTCGATGCGCACTGGGGCATACGAGGCGGGCGTCACCTGATCGCCAAATCCCGCAGGCCAGGCCGGCGCCGCAAAAGTCTCAGCGCCTTTGTAGAACACCGATGTGTCTACTTTCAAAACATAGGTGTCGTCAAAATGAAATGTTTTTCGAACCACGAGATCGTGATCCGCATATTCGAAGCTGATCTCTGCCGGCGCGGGAAGATTTTCTTGTTTGGAAGGCACATAAAGAACCGAGTTCAATCGGTCGCTCAGCCCTGCATCATAGGTCCAGAGTGAAAGCGGATAACCAAACTTGGCCGCTGCCGCGGCATTAACCAGATCGAGTTCTCCAGTTTGCGCATCGTTTTTGTATTTCTTCAGAATCCACGATTTCACCTGCGCCCCACGATTGGTGAACGTGACGCGGTAAAGATCGCTATCAATCACCGTCTCGCTTTCGGCGGCAGCTTGCTTTGTCTCTACCGGAACGGGAACCGCCGGTGTCGTAACCGTCGCTGGACCAGTCGGAGGATTTGCGTTTTGCGCCGGCTTAACCTGTTTCGGATGTGTCTCAGCCGGAGGCTGCGGCCCGTATTTTTTCAGCAGCGGCTCGGTGAAGATCAGGACGAGGAACGTCAGCAGGAAGACAATCAGAAGCCTTCGTTCCGCGCCCGGTTCTTGTTGAGGATTTTGATATTCAGGCAAAGTTTGCTTACCGTGCAACCGTCTCTGGAGCTAAACTCCAGGTCTTCCGTTCAGCACTTCGTTTCGCTTGGCCGCTTCACCACCGGATCGTGCCCGCTCCCGCCCAACGGATGGCACCGCATGATTCTCGCGATTCCCATCCATCCTCCACGCAGTGCGCCGTAGCGCTCCACCGCTTCCATCGCGTACTCCGAGCAGGTCGGTACATAGCGGCACGCCGCTGGCACGATCGAAGAAGTAAAGATCGGCGAAATCACCCGCTTGTAGCCGCGCAAGAGTTGGAGTACTACGAATTTTCCCAAGCTCTTCACAAATGGGTTCCTCACCGATCGGCTTCCCGCTCTTTCCTCCCGGCGTTTCCTTTTGCTTCCGCGACGCCCGGGGAACTTGCCGACAACTTTTTTTCGACTACCCCGAACGCCCGCCTGATCTCTGCCAGGACTTCCGCAAATTCGATCTTCAGCAGGCTCTTCTTCGGATTGATCACAACATCCGCCGCAACCACGTTTACCGGCAGCGACAAGCGGACCGCTTCCCGCAAGCGGCGTTTGATGCGGTTGCGTTCGACCGCACCACCCAGCGCCCGTCCTACCGTAAAGCCCACTCGTAAACCCTGCCCGGCCGCTTTTCCCGACTGTGCATCCAACGCCCGAGGCAAATAAAAAACTGTCATCGAAGCTGAAAAATGCCGCCGCCCCTCCCCGTAGACTCTCTCGAAGTCAGCGTGGCGCAGGAGTCGCGCGCTGCGCGGAAATCGTCCTGCATTCTTTGGCGGCATGGCAGAATTCGGCTGAATTCCTCGCACCCCAGGCCATTACGTCCTGAAGCCGCAAACGGCTGATCGTCTCGACTGTAGAAACGCGCGGCGCCAAGCAAACTACTCGCGGAAACCCGGCTTCACCGATACCCGTTTCCGCCCTTTGGCGCGGCGGCGGGAAAGCACCTTCTGGCCGCCCTGGGTCTTCATGCGCGTGCGAAACCCGTGCTTTTTGCTTCGCTTGCGCCGGTTAGGTTGGAACGTACGCTTAGGCATGTAAGATTGCTGCTCCTGATCGCCTCGATATTCTTAGGGCAAACGTTGAGTATAAATGAGCCGCTGGCGTCAGGGCAAAGCGTCGCAGCGAAGACTGCGCCATTCGAGGTCAGTGAGCGTCATCAGGATTTTTCATCAAGTGACTATTCGTCGATGCGCAGCTTCATTGACTTGCTTTATCTCGCGCCCTAAGATTTGAGCCCAATGATCGGCCAGACCATCTCGCACTATCGCATCATCGAGAAACTCGGAGGCGGCGGGATGGGTGTGGTTTACAAAGCAGAGGATACAGATCTGGGCCGTTTTGTCGCTCTTAAATTCCTGCCTCCGGATGTGGCAGAAGACCGGCAGGCCCTGACCCGCTTCCAACGCGAGGCTAAAGCTGCTTCGGCGCTGAACCATCCGAACATCTGTACGATCCACGAAATCGGCAAGCACGATGGGCATCCGTTCATCGTCATGGAATTCTTGGACGGCCTGACGCTCAAACATAAGATCGCGGGTCGCCCGCTGGAAACCGAATTGACCCTGGCGCTGGCCATCGAGATCGCGGATGCTTTGGATGCCGCTCATGCCGAAGGCATCCTGCATCGGGATGTCAAGCCCGCGAACATCTTCGTAACCAAGCGCGGTCGCGCCAAGATTTTGGATTTCGGGCTCGCGAAGGTTGGGGTCACGGCTAATTCTGAGAGCAACATCGAAGCCGCGGGTACCCAGACCGGCTCCGTTGACGAACAGCACCTGACCAGCCCTGGCTCCGCTCTCGGAACCGTCGCGTACATGTCCCCTGAGCAAGCCAAGGGCAAGGATTTGGACACCCGAACCGATCTATTCTCTTTTGGTGCGGTGCTCTATGAGATGGCGACCGGCGCGCTACCCTTTGCCGGAGAAACCTCTGCCGTTATCTTCAGCGCCATACTGAATTTTGATCCCCCCTCACCGATTCGATTCAATCGCGGTATTCCTCCCAAGTTGGAAGACATTATCTCGAAAGCCCTGGAGAAAGACCGCAACCTTCGCTATCAGAGTGCAGCGGAGATGAGAGCCGACCTGCAACGCCTCAAGCGAGACATGGAAACGGGGCGCATGCCAACGGCCAGTTCGGGGAAGTCGCAAATTATAGAGGAAAATGAAACCCGGGCGGCACTGGATCAAGCAACTCCCTCTCCGGTCTCCCGAGGCGTTCCTGCGCCATCTTCATCGAGTGCCCCGGCGAAGGCGGCTGAAACTCCGGCGGCCCAGAAGAGCAATTGGAAAATCCTGGTTCCTGCAGTCATCGTGCTCGCCGCGCTGATTGCTTGCGGTCTTTATTACCGGTCGCATCGCGCCAACCCCTTGACCAGCAAAGATACGATCGTTCTCGCCGACTTCAGCAATAGCACCGAAGATCCGGTTTTCGACGACACTCTCAAGACGGCGCTTAGCGTGGCTCTCAATCAGTCGCCATTTTTGAATGTGCTCTCTGACAGCAAGGTCGCAAACACTTTGAAGTTGATGACACGCCCATCGAACACTAGGCTCACGCCTGACGTAGCCCGCGAAGTTTGCCAGCGCGCGGCTAGCAAGGCGTATATCGCGGGATCGATTGCCAGTCTGGGCAGCCAATACGTTCTGGAACTGAAAGTTGTAAATTGCCAAACCGGGGACATCTTGGCGCAGGAGCAGAACACGGCCGCTGTCAAGGAGGGGGTGCTGGACGTATTGGGCAAGTCAGCCGCGAGGCTGCGTGCGAAATTGGGCGAATCGCTGGGAACGGTGCAGAAGTTCGATGTTCCGTTGGCGGAAGCCACTACTTCCTCTTTGGACGCCCTCAAGGCCTATAGCTTTGGGGTAAAAGCTACGCGCGAGCAAGGTCCCGCCGCTGCTTTGGCTTACGATCAACGCGCGATTGAACTCGATCCGAATTTTGCCTTGGGGTATCGGGCAGTGGGCGGCGATTACGAAAGCATGGGCGAGATGGGACGGGCCAGCGAGTATTACACCAAAGCATTTGAGTTGCGCGACCATGCCAGCGATCGGGAAAAATTGGACATCGCGGCTCATTATTACACCGATGTGACCGGCGAATTGCAGAAAGCAGCCGAAGTCTACGGTGAGCGAATTGCCAATTACCCTCGTTCGCCTGCGGCCTACGGCAATCTCGGCAATGTATACGCTGGTCTGGGAGAGTACGACAAGGCCCTGGCAGAGTTTCGCGAGGACACTGGTTTCGACAACATAACCAACGTCCTACTCGCTTTGCAGCGCTTCGGCGAGGCACGAGATACGGCACGCCAAGGACAAGCCCAGAAGCTTGATGATCTGATACTTCACAATGGACTCTATGCGCTCGCTTTTCTTGGCGCAGACATTGCCGGTATGGCAGAACAGCAGCGGTGGATTGTGTCTCAACCCGCTTACGAGAATTGGGGGCTTTCCTTGGCATCCGACACGGAAGCATACCAAGGCCATCTTGGCAAAGCTCGGGAAGCCACGAAACGCGCGGTCGATTCCGCGATTCGCGCCGACAGCAAAGAGACCGGAGCTGTATGGTTGGAGAACTCCGCCTTGCGCGAAGCCGTCTTTGGCAATTCGGCAGACGCCAAGCAAGCCGCGGAGGAGGGACTAAAGCTGGCTCCCCATGGTCCGGGGGTTATGGCTGAAGCCGCGCTGGCATTTTCCATGGCGCGCGATGCACCGCGAGCTGAAAAACTTGCGCAGGAACTGAACAAGGCTTACCCCATGGATACTCAGATGCAGTCTCTTTGGCTGCCCGCGATCCGAGCGCAGTTGGCGTTGAATCGCGGCAACTCCACTCTCGCGCTGAATCTTTTGAAGGCATCAACCGGAATCGAATTCGGGCAAATTCCATTCGTCGCCAATCTATCCTGCCTTTTTCCAACTTACATTCGAGGTGAGGCATACGTGGCCGCAGGGCAAGGCACGAGTGCTGCAGCGGAGTTCCAAAAGATACTCGACCACAGCGGCATCGTCTGGAATTGTTGGACGGGAGCACTGGCCCATCTGGGCGTGGCCCGTGCGAATACATTGCAGTCGAAGAACTCGCAGGGCGCTGATGCTGATGCTGCGCGGGTACGGGCACTCGCGGCTTACAAGGATTTTCTGGCCATCTGGAAGGACGCCGATCCTAACATTCCCATCCTGAAAGACGCAAAAGTCGAGTACGCCAAGCTGCAATAGCTGCCTTCACCTGTCTCTCGACTATCGCACAAAAGGCCCAAGACCGTTTTCCGGTGTGCTTGTTCGTACCTCACGAATGAATCAGAACGCCCTGAACCACTCGGCTGATGGCCCCATTCGGGCTCGGGCAATCCGGCTTCAGCCCATAGTGCAGCGAGAAAAAAAGCCCGAGCATCTGCCCTAGAATCACATCCAGGGGCGGGCGGTAGTCGTCGCCGAATCCCGGTGGAAGCGCATGTGCCAGAACATGCTCGGCCAGTCCCTTGAGCCGCGAATCCGGCATCGCAGTTACCAGCACGCGAGTCTTTACTAATCTCTTTCTACCGATTTCCTCCAGCAGGTCCATCTCGTAACCGAGGACCTTTGCTTCTCCCGAGAGAAACGCTACCAGTGCGGTCTGATCGTCGAGTGCCGCCATCGGCCCGTGACGCAATCCCAGCGCCGACTCCGACATGGTCTGCACTCGTCCCGCAGTCAGCTCGAGTACCTTCAAAGCCGATTCCGTTGCCACGGCCTTCAACGGTCCCGAACCGATGAAGCAAACCTTCGTGCAGTTTCGCTTCGCAAGCGCCTCTGCGCAAACGGATGCGGTCTCCAGAAACTTCGCTCCTGCATCCACCATTTGCCGGAGGGTCTTTTCGTACCCCTCGATTCCATCGATGTGCGCCAGGCACTGCCCGAAGACCGCCATATTTGAAAATGAACTCGTCATGGCGAGCCCACGGTCGTTCACTTCGTCCGGAAGGGCGACCGCCAGCATCTGCGGCTGCCGCTCCGCCATTAGCCGCATTTTGCCTTGCGCATTGCAGGTGACGATGAGGTGATGAATCCCGGGATGCATTTTCAGCGCCTTTTCGACGACCGCCAGCCCTTCTGGACTTTCCCCTGAGCGCGAAAACGAAATCCAAAGATAATTGCGTCCCGGCAGTAACCACTGCTCGGCATGTGTCAAGAGATCGGTGCTCGGAACGGGCAGTACCTCGCAGCGCCAGCACCGCCTCAGCAATTGCGCCAGCGAACGGCCGATGTAGTCCGAGGTCCCCGCGCCAATCAGGAACACCGTCGGACGACGCGCCGGATCCCATTTCAAACCAGCCGATTGAAGAAATTGTTGAATTTCGCCCTGCCGCTCGCGAAAGCGTCGATAAGTCGCCAGCCAGGTCTCCGGCTGCTGCGCGATCTCTTTGGGGGTATGTAACAGGCCTGACGCTTTCTTTTCGTCCGGCGAAAGCGCCAGCAGGCTGGGCAAAGAATTCATAGGATGGCGGACCAGCAATCGAAATCAAACGCAATAAATACTAACAAATCATAATTTTAGAAGAAAACCCGCTTCGCTCGATGCAAGCGATACCTGCGCCGCTTCACCGCGGCTCGCTATAGCGCTCGTACAACTCCGGGCGGAAGACGGTGTCGATCCTGCCCGTGACCGTAACCTCGAAGCTCTTCTCGAACCGCAAGCCCTCGATACCCTCCGCCGTCAATCGCACGCTAAAGTTGCCGGCGTGCGTATACGCGTGCGTGACGCTCGCTCCGTCGAGGCGCGTACCATCCCCGAAATCCCAATGATAGGAAACCGCCGGCACGCTGCCTTCCGCGCTCTCGGCCGAAAACGTCGTAGGTTTTCCGTTTTCGGCTTGCTTGGCAGCATTCACCGTCAGCAAGGGTGCTGAGGCCGTCAAAGAGGTGTCCACGATCTTCAACAGCCGCACGGAATGCGGCGGCAGCTTCAGGGAAAGGGAAGCCTGATTTTCGGCAACCTGGCTTTCCGCTTTACCGCCGGAGAAAACATCCGAAACTATGTTGTGCTTACCCAGCCCAGGCTCAGCCAGAACATCGGCAAGCCCAAGCTCGTGTGTGCGCTCTTTCTCCGTCCAGTTGAAAACTGCCAGGATCGATTGCCGCTTGCTCTCCTTAAGTAGAAAGATACTCGGCATCTCATCCTCGGGCGCATAGCTCATCAGGTCGAGCGGCTTCGCCGCGAGGCCCAGGCGCGTCATATTCAGCAGGTCGCGATTCTCGAGCAGCGCCATGCGGCTCGAATCGAGATATAGCGTCGGCAGGTCGTCGCCGATTTCGAACATTCCTCCCGAGACCGCGGCCAGCGCAACCGCAACCTGCGCCTCATCGAGCGTCAGCGTTCTCGCCCCACCATGATCCTGCTGCGCTGCATAAGCTTGATCCGAAACCGAAAACGCATCGGGATCGGCAATGAAGTAATTCCGGTTCATGTAATAACGCGCTGCAATGCCCGGAGCCGCGTCGCGGCTGGCATCGAACGTATGTCCCGTATCGCAGGAAATTCGCCCCGTATCCACCAGGCCCACGGGATTCAACATCACGCTGCCGTCTTTATCGAGCAGCACATCTTCGCCGACTGCATCGCGGATTACCTGCAACCCGATTCGCTGCGCCTCCATCGCCGTTGTGTGCGGACGATAGTAGTAGCCTTCGATCGCGCTGTCGTCCATGAAATCCATCTTGATATATCGAATGCCCCAGTCATGCGTCAGGGTCCGGTACGTTTCCCGCAAATGTTCCTGCGCTGCCGGATTCGTCGTGTCCAGAACATAAAGTGGATCGAGATCTTTTCCTGCGTCGTCGCGTGTGAGCACCCATCCGGCGTGAACCGGTTCACCCGCAGCGTTGTGCACCAGCCAGTCTTTGTGATTCACGTAAACCCACGAGCGCTCGGCAACTTCAAACGGCGAAGTCCATATCCCAGGGGTCAACCCGAGCGCGCGAACTCTGTCTTCCACAGGTTTCAGTCCGTGCGGATATTTGTAGGCCACAATCGAGGTGTAATCACCGCGCGCGAATTGATAGCCTTCATCGATGTGAAAAAACTTGTATCCCAGATCCAGCAGATTGTCCGCAAGAAATTCCGCATTCGTCAGCGCCGGACCTTCGGTCAGGCCGAAGTAATATGCCGTCCAGCTCCACCAGCCGATCGGCGTCGGCGCGGTCACTCTCGCCGCGTGCAACCGGCGGATCGTTTCGCCGTAGGTTTCCAGTTGCGAGTGATAATCCGATGACAGGCTCGCCATCACTCGCTCCGACGCGAGGCTCTCGCCCGGAGCAACCGGCAGGCTCAAGTCAATCTGGTCCTGCGCCGGCGAACCCTGCAGCGAATTTTCCTTTTCCAGTTCCGTCGTTCCCGTCGAGTCTACTTCATAGCCGGTTACATTCTGTTTCCCGTCGACTCGCAGCCGCAACACAGTCAGCCATTTTTCCGAGGCCAGCGCTCCTATAAAAAAACTCTGCCCGCTCTTTCGGTTGTAAATCAGCTGGCTGCCCACCGCGCGATGCATGCCATCCGTCGCGTCACCCAAATCGTGCAGCTTCATGTTCGGACGGTCTTCGCTGAAGCTGTCGGAAAGCACCCGGTCCGCCGACGCCGGCCCATCGAGCGAAAGAAATCCATTCGGCCCTTCGGCCACGCGAATGCCTTGCACCGTCACCGGCGCCTGCGTTTTGTTGCGCACCTCAACATCGATCTCGGCATACTCCGCGTCCGGCCGCAGGCGAATGTGCCCGACCAACTCCGGCTGTCCCGCCAATCCTCCGTATGTGATCGTAAGCGCCGCCGAAGGACCCGACCCGTCGTTCGACGATGCCGTTTCGATTCCATGCATCGGATAATCCTTCGCATGTAGCCAGCGCTGATTGACCTCCGCCGCGAACGAAGCCGTGATCGCCACATGCGGCGATGCTTTTGATCGAATCGTGTATTCGCCCGATTTCTGGTTCGTCTCGATCACCAGCTTCGAGTTCTCGATCCTTTCATTTGGCGACGCTGCAAGTGCAATTTGATTGGCCGACAGGAAAGCAGCGACAAGAACAATGACCAACGACAATCGTGGGCGCATGCGCATGGCAGATCGATCCTCAGTTTCGCGGAATTTTCATTCGGATCCGTGCCTCACTCAACTTTTAGCCGAGCCGTCTCCGAAACGAAAGCAAAAGCAAGGTTTCGTAATACACCGTCAGGCACATGGGTGTCAATTGGGAAACTACGGGATTGAACAAAGCATGGCTTCAAAAGGAGGAGTTGGAGAAGAAATTGAAAGAAGTAAAAATGATAGCAATCAGAAACTCGTGGATTCGGAACCCGGCAGGTCAAGCCATCTCGATCTCAATTTTCTTCGCCGCCGCATCGATTTTCGTCACTCTGAATTCGCGGATTTGCCCACCCCGCACCGGTTCTGGCTTTGCCTCTGCCGCAGAAGCGTTTCCTTTCCATCGCGCCGCGAGCATCGAGCCCAGGGAAGACAAGTCAAGCTTCGCAGGCCCAGTCGCCGCGCTTGAACTCTGTTTTTCGCTCACCGAATCCACCGTCACTCGGCATATCGCCTCAATGCCTTCGCCCAGTTCCACGCGTGCCTGCCCATTCGAAACTTCCACAATCCTGCCGCTCACTACATCGCCCGCTTTGTGCTCCGCAAGATATTCATCCAGCCCGCTCGGCGCGAGCTGTTTGATTCCCAACCGCACTTGCCGCTTGTCCGTATCGATCGCCAGCACCTGCGCCTTCACCACCTGCCCCAGCTTCACGATTTCCTGCGGATGATTAATTCTTTTCTCGGCGCTGAGGTCGCTGATGTGAATCATCCCCTCCACACCTTCCGCCAGCTGAACGAACGCTCCAAATTTCGTCAGGCTCACCACCGGGCCTTCGATCACCGTCCCCGCAGCAAACTTTTTTCCAGCCTCCGCCCACGGATCGCCCAGCGCCTGCTTCAATCCCAGCGAAAGCCGCCGCTCCTCAACATTGATCCCGAGGATCACCGCGTCCACCACTTCCCCAGCTTTCACCAGCGTGTCGGCCTTGCGCAGCTTTTTTCCCCATGACATCTCCGAAACGTGGATCAGCCCTTCTACCCCCGGTTCCAGCTCGACGAACGCTCCGAAATCCGCGACTCGCATGATCGTTCCCCGAACACGCTCGCCCAGCTTGTATTTTCCCTTTACCCCGTCCCACGGATGCGGCAGCAACTGCTTCATGCCCACCGAGATTCGCCGCTTGCCGCCTTCGCTCGAAACCTTCAGCACCTTGACGTCAACCGCCTGTCCCACGCTGAGCACGTCTGCCGCTTTGTTCACGCGGCTCCAGGCAATGTCGCTCACGTGTAGCAAAGCATCCACTCCACCCAAATCGATAAACGCTCCGTAATCCGTGAGACTGCGAACCGTGCCGCTCAGCGTGGCGCCTTCTTTTATTTCCGAAGATCGCCGCTCCATCGCCGATCGCTCTTCTTCTTCGAGCACCGCCCGCCGGTCGACCACCACGTCTTCATCCGCCACATCGAGCTTGATGATGCGGCACATGATCTCCTGTCCCACCATCTTTTCCAGTTCCGCAGCCTCCCGCGTTCCGCTGCGCGAAGCAGGCATGAACGCGCGCACGCCCACATCCACCGTCAGCCCGCCCTTGATCACTCCCGTGACCGTACCAACAATCGTCGACTTCTCGGTGAAAGCTTTTTCCAGCGCAGCCCAATCCGCCGGCCGCTCGACTTTCCCCAGCGTGAGCTGATAGTAGCCTTCCGGATCGCGTCCCTTTATCGAAACCGGCAGCTTGTCACCCGGCTTCACGCTTTGCCCGGCAGGCAAATCCGCCAGCAGAAGAACGCCCTCGCTCTTAAAGCCGATGTCGAGAAAGATCGAATCCGCCGTCGTGGCGATAACCGTTCCCACGCGTTGCGATCCGCCGCTCTCGGTTTTCCGCGAATGGCTCTTTTCAAACTGCGACAGCATCTCACCGAACGATTCATCGGCACCGGCACTGGAAGAAACTTCAGACTGAGGAGTAATGGAATCAGGCATGGTTAACTCAGAAAGGCGAAAGAATTTAGTAGCTTGGAACTTCGGCTTTGGTGGGCCCTCCAGGATTTGAACCTGGGACCAACGGATTATGAGTCCGCTGCTCTAACCGCTGAGCTAAGGGCCCGGCCTTGTGCCAAGACACATTTTACAGGAGTCAACCCGCACCAACCGTCCCGCCATCAGCCCTCCGGTCTACAATGTCTGGCAAAGGAGAGCCAGCCATGTCCATTCGCAACCTGCTCGCGTTTGTCGTCGCGATTTCATTCGTTGCGTCCGCCAGCGCGGCCGGTCTTGATGTAACGATCCACGAATACGACGTGCCGACCGCCAAGTCCCGCCCGCACGATCCTGCCATCGCTCCCGATGGCTCGCTCTGGTACACCGGACAAATGGCCAACAAGCTCGGAAGGCTCGATCCGAAAACCGGAGATTTCAAAGAGTATCCCTTGAAAACCCCCAATTCCGGGCCGCACGGCCTCGTCGCCGATCGCGAAGGCAACATCTGGTTCACGGCAATCTTCGCCGGCTATGTTGGCAAGCTCGATCCAAAGACCGGCGAGATCGCCGAGTATCGTCCCGCTGACGGCACAAAAATCGATCCTCACACTCCCGTCATCGATCACGATGGCATCGTCTGGTTCACCAATGAAGAAACAAACTA
>JASHNX010000341.1 GCA_030041415.1 Candidatus Sulfotelmatobacter sp. | reverse complement strand
AGCAACCGATCGGAGGCTCCCAGCGCCTTCATGATGGCAAAATCCCGTCGCCGGTCGAACACCCATCCCATCAAAGTAGAGAGCACGCACAACGCCGCCGTCAAAATGATCAAGGCCGATGCCGCGAGCAAAGTTGCACGCGTTTTGCCCAGAACTCGGGTTTCGCCCTCCATGATCTGACGAACAGGACGCACTTCGGCCGAGGGAATGGTCTGCTCGAGCTGATGCATGATCGCGGTGACTTCTTCCGGCGACCCGCTCGCCCCGACCTCGATCGTCGAAGGCTGAAATCCTGTCCACGCGACGAAATCAGCGAGCGGAAGATAAATGCGATTATCTTCGGCCGCTCCCGTCTGCACTGAACCCGCAGGCCTCACCTGAATCGTGCGTCCCTGAAAACTCAGTTCGAATGGTTGATTCTTTGGTGAAACCACCGGCAATGCGCGAACGCCGACCAGCGCCTGGTAGCTACTGGTGGGCCAGTTGCTGACGGACCACCATTTATCGAGTTGCCGAACCTTGGCAAAGTCCGCGCCGGCCACAACTACCGGCTGGCCATCTTTGGTTCTCGCCACCACCATTGCAAAAGGCACAGCGATGCCGCGGCCAGCCAGAACCGATTCCACGTGGCTTAGCGTATCTGCAGGAAGGGAAGCACTGTTCTTGCCTACCAGAATAATGTTCGCGCCGTAGTTGCGGAATTCGCGCCGCAGCTTCGCCTGCACATCCACATAAAGATTCAGCACTGCGGTCGCAACAGCTGCGGCCACGACCATGGCGAATAACGCAGAGAAAGCCCGGCCACGCCGCAGGACAGCCGCTCGGACCAGCATCCGCACGAACATCGAGGTGTGCGAGGCCTGTGCGCGAGCCGCGGCAACCTCGTTCGCGGAATGCGAAATATCGCGATCAGGCAAGGCGCTGATAGGAGCGTTCATGCTTCACCCCGCAACGCGAAGACAGGATCCATAGCTACCGCTTTGCGAATGGCTGCCGCACTGCCGGCAAACGTGACTATCACCGCAATCGCCAGGATCACCGGGAATAAAACCGGAGCGATCGAAATCTGCGAATTGAAAATCGATTGCCCGATCTGCCGCGCCAGCAGCCCACCTGTCGCAAAACCGATGAGCCCGCCGATCAAAGCCAGCAGTGTTGCTTCGGCAAAAAAAACCGAGGCGACCGCAACTTTCCCGGCGCCCAAGGCTTTCATCAACCCAACCTCGGAGCGTCGCTCAAAGATTGACGTAGCCATAGCGGCTGACACCGCTAACGCGGAGGCAAACAGCGCAGCTAAAGTAACCAAAAAGATCAGCCCCTCGATGCGAGTCAGCACTGCGCCTTCATTCTGTGAAACCTGACGAATCTGTTCGGCGTGAGAGTGAGGAATCGCTTCCTGCAATTGATAGGCAATTGAGGCCGGATATGGGGAGCAGTACCAGCGGTCGTATACCGCTCCCGACATACTTTTGGGATCGCGGCGTCCCAACTCGTCCTCGGGCTTGGTCAGCGCGCTGACGAAGACTCGCCGTACGGCGCCGGGCTTGCCGAGAATTTCCTGAGCCAATCCCAAGGGAGCAACAATCTGTTCGTCTTCGGTCCCACCGGTCGAAAGAATTCCGCTCACTCGCAGTTGGCGTCCCGAGACGTCCAACTGATCTCCCGGTTTCGTGGCAAGACGCCCAGCCAGGCGTTCTCCGACGAGAATATCCTGTGAGTTGTCGCTAGGCCACTCTCCCGTTACTTTCCACCAGCGATCCGTGCTGCGCACGCCGGTAGAGAATTGTTCTTTGCCGTAGGAAAGCGGCTTGGAGAAATAGGTGCCTAGCAGCGTGAGATTCTGCGATTGTCCATCGCGTTGCAGGGTCACGTTCACCGGAAGCATCGGAGCGAATCCGGTAATGTTGTTATGCCAAAACGTGCCTTTGATCTTAGGCAAATCGGCTTCGTCGAGAAAGGCTCCGTCGCTCGGGGGTTTCAGATTCACTCCGCCAATTTCGAGATCGAGGGTATCTTCTTGTGGGGTGACCAGAATATTTGCGCCAATGGTGCGCAACTCGCGATTGATTTTGTCGCCGATGTCGGTGGCGACCGCAATCATTGCCGTCGCGACGGTTACACCCAACGCGATTGCAGCGCCTGCCAACAGCTTGCGCCGCTTCTGCCTGCGGAATGATTCGTATACGAGCCGCGCAAACATTGCAATTACTTCTCGAAGACGCGGCTTCCGGCCGCGACGTTCGCCTCCTGAATAATGATCGAATCCGCTGTCTGGGTCGCCTGCAGCGGAATGGGGTTGCAGCCGCCGGCCGTACCCACGGACTGAGGATTGATCGGCGCGGCGCAGTTCTTGCAGATCACACCGTTACCGGATTTGAAAAATCCCACCGCGCCGCAGATCTCGCACGCGTCGAAAACGGTCGCAATCTTTCCATCTGGCTTCTGATAAAGAAAGAAGCGCACTTCGACTCCATTCTCCTTCGCCTGATAGCGATGTAAGTCGCCATCCGAAACTTGCGATAGCGGAATTTTCAGTTGCCCATCGATGAATGTAACCTCAGTCGCGGGAGAGAGCGCGTTTGCGCTCTTGGCGTAAACGAATTCCGCAGTGACCATCGAGATGAAAATAAAAGAAAATACATAGACCGAGGCCATCCACAATCGTTCTTTGCGCGCCGACCAGACCGCTTTGCGTCGCTCGGCCGGCGACGCGAACTCAGCCGCTGGCTGCCGCCGCTTAGCATCGAACAGGATCATCAGAGCCGCCAGCGCAATTATGGTCACGAAGAAAAACCACTCATTGCTGACAATGGGCCCGACAATCGACATCTCGGTTTTCGAGGAGGGAATGACGCCGCTTTCAGAAAGTTCGTGCAGTCCAGCGACGATAAGCTGCAACGCCACAAGAAACAGGATGGCGGAAGTCACCTTGAAAAACTTCTGCAGATTGATTCGCACTGAACCCTTGACGAACATCACGCCAAACGCAATGGCCGCGAAAATGCCCAGCAGCGTGCCCAGAAAACTCATCAACTCGCTCGAGTTCAACGTGACTCCGGCGAGCATGAGTACTGTCTCTGCGCCCTCGCGCAGCACCATCAGAAAGACGAAGAAAAACAGGCCGATCCATGCATCTTTATCAGCACCCAGGCGGGCGAGCAAACCGATCTTGCCCTCGATGTCTCCCTTTAGTTTGCGTCCGGTTCTCATCATGAAAATCACCATGGTGACGACGAAGAACGCAGCCAGCAGCATGATCCAGCCTTCAAACACATCTTCGTTCAGGTTCAGACGCGAAATAACGATGGCCATGCCGATGCTGCCTACAAAGGCGGCGGCAAGAGCAGCGTAAACCGCCTTGCGCAGATCGTTCCGCCCGATCTTGGCGAGATAGGCCAGGGTAATGCCTACGATTAGTGCGGCCTCAACTCCTTCGCGGAGGGTAACAATGAATGCTTCTAGCATTTAGGAAGGCACCACCATTTTGAAAATGAATTTCAATTTCAACTTTAAAGGATAAGCCGCCG
>JASHNX010000340.1 GCA_030041415.1 Candidatus Sulfotelmatobacter sp. | reverse complement strand
GTGCGCTTGATCCAAAGCTGGCCCGGGGCCTGCGTCGCAGCAGATTTGTTGATGTGCAATCCGACTTCGCGCGAGCCTGTGAAAGCAATGTAGCGCGTTTTCGGGTGCGCGACGATCGCATCTCCGAACGCCGCACCCGAGCCGGGACAGAAATTAACCACGCCTTCTGGCATTCCTGCTTCTTCGAGCAGTTCAACGAACTTCGCGGCGATGGTCGGCGAGTCGCTCGACGGCTTCAGAATGACCGTGTTCCCGCTGACAATCGAGGCCATAGTCATGCCGGCCATAATGGCGCAGGGGAAGTTCCACGGCGGAATCACTGCGCCGACGCCCAGCGGAATGTACTTAAGCGAATCGCGCTCGCCGGGAAGCTGCACTGGCGCTTCTGCTTTGGAAAGCCGCAGTGCCTCGCGGGCATAGAATTCGGCAAAATCGATGGTCTCGGAAATATCGGCGTCGGCCTCGCCCCAGTTCTTGCTGACTTCAAAAACCAGCCATGCCATGAAATCCATTTTGCGTTGCCGCATGAGGTCGGCCACGCGAAACAGAAGGCCGGTACGCTCCTCGATCGATGTATACTTCCACGACTCGAACGCCTTCAGCGCCGCGTTCATCGCCGGCTCGACATGCTCTTTACCGGCTTTCTGATGTATTCCGACGATCTGCGATGGCCGAGACGGATTCAGCGATTTGATCTTGTCTGCGGTCTTGACGCGCTTGCCGCCGATGATGAGATCGTACTCGCGGCCAAGCTGTCCCCGGACACGCTCGATGGCGGCACGCATTTTGCGAGCGTTTTCTTCGTTGCGGAAATCATAAAATGGCTCGTTAACGAACGGGCCTTGATGCGACGCTGGCGAAGTACGCGGACGGACGGGAATCTCGGCGATAGCCATGGGGAATCCTCAGAACTGAATTTTGATGACGGCGGAACTTGCAATTTTAGCACCGCAGAAGCGGGGTTTTCCGCATTTCAGTTAGATTCGGAGGAGGTGAATTTCGATTCGGCGCGCGTTAGTGGAGCCGAGTCGATCCAGCAGAGACCCTTCGCGACCTTAACTCTGCGGCGCTCTCATGGCGGCGCTATCTGTCCTAACGGAGATAGATTGAGATGATAGACTCATTCGTTTTCATCGAGGCAAGTTTATGCAAATTCAAAAGGTCGGCGTGATCGGCGCGGGCACTATGGGCAACGGCATCGCCCATGTGTTCGCGCGCGGCGGTTTTTCGGTGATTCTGTGCGATGTCGAGCAGGCATTTCTCGAACGCGGGCTGGCGACCATTATTAAGAATCTCGATCGCGAAGTCGCAAAGAACAAGATCACGGCGGAAGACAAAGACTCGGCGCTGAAGCGTATCACGACGGTCACCGACCGTTCGCGGCTTGCCGATTGCGACTTCATCGTCGAAGCAGCAACGGAAAAATTCGAAATCAAGACGGAGATTTTTCGCGATCTCGACCAGCTGATGAAACCGGACGTCATCCTGGCCTCGAATACCTCTTCGATTTCGATTACGAAGCTTGCGGCGCTCACCAAACGGCCGGGAAAAGTTATTGGCATGCACTTCTTCAACCCCGTGCCGGTGATGAAGCTGGTTGAAGTCATTCGCGGCCTCGCCACTTCGCAGGAAACTTTCGAGACGGTACGCAAACTGGCGGTGAAGCTCGAAAAGACTCCGGTTGAGGTGAACGACGCTCCCGGTTTCGTTTCGAACCGCGTGCTGATGCCGCTGATCAACGAAGCGATTTATGCGGTGATGGAAGGCGTGGCCACGCCGGAAGCCATCGACGAGGTGTTTAAGCTGGGGATGGCGCATCCGATGGGACCGTTGACGCTGGCTGACTTTATCGGACTAGACGTGTGCCGGGACATCATGCGGGTGATGCAGGAAGGCCTCGGCGATCCCAAATACCGCCCGTGCCCGCTGCTGCTCAAGATGGTGGACGCGGGCTGGCTGGGTAGAAAGAGCGGCCGCGGTTTCTATCAGTATTGACAATTGCCTCTCGCCGATTGGCCATTGTCTCACGGACAATTTCACCACGGTGACACAGAGCGCATTGAATGCTTTTTGTGTTTCCATCCTTGCGGTTAGAAAAAACCGATGCCGACTGACGAACACTCGCCGGAACCGCGCAGCCACCGGGTCTACGCACTTGCCGCAATTGCCGGTATCCTCACCGCCATCGCCGACCTTGCCGTTGACGACCTGCTCTTTACTGCACTACTAGTGTTGGCGGCGTGCATGCTCCTCGGCATGCTGCGGCCGCGGCGGCCGTGGCGGTGGGTGATCGCAATGGTTGTTTTCGTCCCCCTCACCGAGGCAGCCGCCTTCGTCTTGAAGATAAGCCCCACGCGCGCACAGATGTATGGATCGGTACTCACTGCACTGCCCGGGATTGCGGGAGCTTACGGCGGCGCGATTATGAGGACTGCAATCAATAATCTGTGGACAAAACATTGATCCGAGCGAGAAACAGTTAACGGCCTTCGCTCGCTGGAGAAAGCAAATACCACCGATGGTCGTTGAGTCTTAATCGTTCCCCTAACATCGCCTCGAAGGTATCCGATAACGAGAAAGTTACTCCCGAATCCACAGGAGGGTCGCGTATGCTGCGGGCATGGGCGTAAGTGTGTCGATGCTGGCCAGCGGCAGCCGGGGAAATTGCGCGCTGGTCTCCAGCACG
>JASHNX010000339.1 GCA_030041415.1 Candidatus Sulfotelmatobacter sp. | reverse complement strand
GAGGAGATTCCGGTAGTGATCTGCAATGGCAAGACCGTGCTGCGAAATCCCACGACCCACGAACTGGCGCGCTGCCTGGGTTTCAATTCCTCACTCGAACCAACCGAGGTCCTCGATGTCGTGATCGTGGGCGCAGGGCCCGCCGGTTTGGCCGCCGCAGTTTACGCGGCTTCGGAAGGGCTTGATGTGCTGATGATTGAAACCAAGGCACCGGGAGGTCAGGCGGCATCGAGTTCGAAGATCGAAAATTACCTCGGCTTCCCGATGGGAGTTTCCGGCCTTGAGCTAACTGGTCGTGCAAGCGCGCAGGCGCAGAAATTTGGCGCGAAGATGATAATCGCATCGAGCGCGGCGCGGCTGAACTGCGATCAACGGCCATACGAGGTCCATCTGGATGACGGCCGAACGATTCCAACGAAGACGATCGTCATCGCCAGTGGAGCGCAGTACAACAAGCCACGCATCGAAAATCTCGCGAACTTCGAGGGGCTAGGCGTGTATTACGGGGCGACTTTTCTCGAATCTCAACTCTGTGGCCAGGAAGAGGTCATCGTCGTCGGCGGAGGCAATTCGGCGGGACAAGCCGCGGTGTTCTTGTCCGAGACTGCAAGCAAGGTGCACATGCTAGTGCGGAATCGCTTGTCGGACACGATGTCGCGTTACTTGGTTCAACGCATCGAAAAGAATCCCAGGATCGACCTGCGTTACGGCACGGAGATAGTCGCGCTCGAGGGCGACACTCACTTGGAACGTGTGACCTGGAAGGACAAATCCGGCGCAACCGCGTCTCGCCCGATCCGTCATGTATTCATTATGGCCGGAGCCTCGCCTCGCACAGACTGGCTAAGAGGATGCCTGAAACTCGATGATAAAGGATTCATTCTTACTGGCCGCGACCTCGATCCCATGCCGAAGGAGCTCGGGTGGGGGCTAGATCGCCACCCGCAGATGCTCGAAACCAGCTTGCCGGGCGTTTTTGCGGTGGGCGATGTGCGTGCAAATAGCGTGAAACGCGTTGCATCGGCAGTGGGCGAGGGGGCGATTGCCGTGTCCCTCGTCCATCGGACGCTGGCAGAGTTATGAGTTCTCATTTGCTGCGGCTTCCACAACGAGAAACCTGGCGGTTAGCAGCTAATCGTAAGCCAGCAATTTTCAGGGAAATTGCAAACAGGAGAGAGAGGCAGATTGCCGCTACCGCACCTGCCTAAACACACTTACCCCGAAGTGCAAGAACAGAAAAAACAACAGGGAAGGGCGGAAGGTTACAGTTTTGCGCTGACGTAAGAGTTAATTTCGCAATTCAAGCAAACTTCTTCAAAAGCGGGTGCTGTCCACTGCATGTTCATTTCACCTCAGGTTTCGAATGACTGACCGAAGGATCGATCAGCAAACGTTGGATGATTCTATCCCGGAGTGAGTTGCAAAGCAATATCAAGCCCCACGAATTCCTGATGCCAAAAAATGACAAGTGCTCACCGTCCCGAACGAATTGATCTACAGGCACTTCTGCCTGGTTGCAAGTTCTTGCATACTCTCAGATTTCTCCACACAAAAGTTTTCCACACGTCGAACCACAACGGCCACTGCCCAATACCCTCCGTGATGTTTAACGTGATCTTCTCTGAAAAAATATTTAAGGAAGCGCAATCATGTTCCGCAAGACGATTTATGGCGACACCTTCAAAGACACGCACTTTGTTCCGCTTCAATCCGCCACGTTCTGCGTGCAGTGCGAGTTGATCTGCAGCAACAACCGGACCTGCTGCATCGCCTGCGGGAGCCGCTCTTTGCTCAGCCTCTCGCGTGTTCTCGGCGGGTCGCTGCTTCATCAGCAGACCGCCCATCTCATCACCGATTCCGAACTCGACAATCTGGTTCGCGACCTGTTGCGCACCGTGCCCGATCCTCAGGTGCTCAGCTTCGAAGATCACCAGACTCGCATGCCGGCCGCCGCTTTGCGAGGCCAACTCCGCGTGGCCAACGCAGCCCATCCGATCTCGGGATTTCGCGCCGTGCATCCGGGAGAAGAAATCGAAATTCACGCCGGAGAACTCGATCTCGAGCCGGCCATCAGCGCCATCACAGACCGCGCGCAGCATCTTACCGGAGCTACCGGCGCGGCCATTGCGCTCCGCAAAGGCGATGAGATTGTTTGCCGTGCCCGCACGGGCCGCACCGCTCCCGATCTCGGCGTCCGCCTGCAGGCCGATGCCGGCATCTCCGCCGAAGCCGTTCGCACCGGGGAGATCATGCTCTGCAATGATGCCGAACGCAACCCGCGCGTCGATCTCGCCACCTGCCGCCGTCTCGGTGTGCGCTCAATTCTGGTTTCACCGCTGCGCTCCTATCGCCGTACATTTGGCGTCTTCGAGGTGCTTTCGTCTTCGCCGAGCGCGTTCGACGAGCGCGATGTTGCCACCATGCAGCTTCTCTCGAGCATGATGGTCGCCGCCATCTCCCGCATCTCAACCATTCACCACGCGCGACTCTCACGACTGGCCGGATAGAGTGCAGTCGTAATCCTGAGCGAAGTTGCCGTCCGAGTTGGCGGAGAGTGATGCAGCCGAGGGCTTACTCCCTGTACCGCAGCGGCGGCAGAACCGAGCCTGCTTTGCGCGGCGCAAGAAACTCGTACCCTTTCACTCTACAACGCGAAATGGGGTATTGCTTTCCAGGGTTGTTGCCGACGTCACGACTTCGACAGTTCCCGTTGCTGCGCCCTCCGGGACCGTCGTTCTGATCTCAGTGCCCGACACTACCGTGAATTTCGCAGCCTTGCCGTTGAACGTTACGCTGCTGGCGCTGCTCAGATCGTTGCCAAGAATGACTACCTGCGCTCCGGCCTTACCTGCAGTTGGATTCGTCATGATGAACGGGCCGAGGCCCATATCGAAGCTGTAAACCACACCGTCTCCGTTACCACCGGCGAATGTCGCGCCGTAAAACGTCCCGTTCGTCGATTGCAATAGCCCGGCTTCCGGCGCAGCGCCATCGGCCGAGTTGAAGCTTTGGATCGTGGTGGTAGCTCCCAAGAGGGTCAGCTGGTAAATTGTGCCATTGCCGTTGTAGATGCCTCCGTTTTTCGTCGTCCCGTAAAGATTTCCGTCAGTAGCCTGCACTAAGGGACCGAATGGAGTTTGGCCATCATCGCAATTCGGCTGGGAACAAAAGGAGTGTAGAGTCGTCAGTTCTCCAGCGGTCGTAATCCTGAAGACGGTTCCAACCCCATAGGCTCCCCCCTGCGTCGTGGTGCCGTAGAGGTTTCCATCGCTCGCCTGAACGAGGGCTCCGGACGGGTAGAACCCATCAGCGCAGACACCCGTAGAGCAAAAGCTATAAAGCACAAACAGCTTGCCGGCGGAAGTCAGCTTAAACACGGCCCCGCATGATGAGGAGCACGAACCGAGGTTGCCTCCCTTGCCGCCGTACAAAGTTACGCCGTAGAAGTTCCCGTCCGTTGCCTGAACCAGGCCCCCGTTCGGGCCGTAAGGGGCGTCATTGCTGGAACTGAAGCTATAGATCGTACTCACAACATCCGAAGGGCTGATTCTAAAAATAAATCCCTCGTTCGTCGGGCCGCCGGCGGCAGACGCTCCGTAAAGATTTCCGTCGCTTGCCTCGATGGGCGCTCCGAACGAGTAGAGATTATTCGCCAGCGTGGTGAGCTTGCCGGCCGGCGTCAACTTAAAAAGCGTACCTTCATTGCCGTACGTTGTCCCATAGAAGCTGCCATTACTTGCCTGGAATATCCCCGCATAAGGATATTCGCCGTTCGTATCGTCAAAATTCAGTAGTGTCGTCAGGGCCCCGTTAGGCGTGACATTAAAAACTGTACCGCACCCGTCCGGGCAGGCCTTGCTTCTGCCTCCAGCTGACGTTGTTCCATAGAAATTTCCATCCGTGCCTTGGATAAGCGAGACAGTGCCTGGTAATTCCCCGTTGGTGCCGTCGAAATCCGCAATTGCGGTTAGCGTCTGGCATGACGCAGGGGCAGAAAGTTGAGCCACTAGAAAAGAACTGACCAACACGGCGATGAGGCGTCGCAATCCCCGCATACTTCCTCCCGAGAACTCGGCCTAATTATGCCGCATAAAGCGTCGCCGATCATATGCGTGGGAGGGTTCCGGCGTCCAGGGATGAGCTCAATCCGCGCTGGGTCGTAATCTAAAACCTCGCACCGGCCGTTTAATACGCCCAGTACGGCGTCGCGCCGCCGGGCGCGGTTTTCCCCTCGATCGAAGTGAAGACGTTTCGTCCGTAGAAGAAGGGAAGTCCCCAATCGAAGTAGCCAGTTGCCGGACCGCCTAGATCGGCATACGCGGCATCGTTCGGATCATCCGTGAACATCGTGACCGCATTGGCCACGCTGAAATTCACCGTTCCGCTGGCGCCGTTCGTCCCCTGATTGGTTGCGGAAAGGTTTGCCGTACCCGAAGGGCAGTAAAACCCTCCAGCGCCGCTCGTGCTCGGACACTGGTCAATGTTCGAGTCCGGAAAGAAATAGCCGTTCGAGCCGCTGTCGAGGAATGCTTCATCGGTGTAGGTGGTGCCGTTAAAAGTAGTCGTGAAATTCAAGCTCGTTGGATCCGCCGTATACACCGTCGCGCCAGAAAGGGCATTGTTTGTCTCCGTTCCAATGCCAAAGACGAGCGAGCCGCTTACCGTGGCGGCCGATCCTGAAACCCCCGTGAGTTCGATGATCACTCCATTGTTGTCGGTGGTAAACAAAGCAACCGGATTCTGTACCTGCTGCGCGACGGTCGCCACAACCGGCGTGCACGCTGCCGTCGCCGAGGCACAGGAGAAATACTGGTTCGAGGTGATGGGGCAGTCTGTATTCGAACCGCAGTCTTGCGGAAGCTGGCCCACTCCCAGAATGCCGTTCGCGCCCAGATTGGCCACGGTGTCGGCGGAAGCGCCTCCTGACGGATCGGCGCACGCCGCCGGAACCGTATAATCGGTGTCGCTGAGAACCTGAACTGGCACCGAACTGGCCTTCTCGCTGGAAATCTCAATATCTGCCGTCTGCACGGGCCCCCATGTGTAGGAACTCAGGAATTGCACGCACTCCACCATCGGATCGTTATCCGAGGCCATTTCTTGCGGCAGGGTAAGAGTTAGTACTCCGCTGGAAACGAGTCTCAGGCCATAAGAACCCGTATCCACCAGAATGTAGGGAATTGTCTGGCATGTGGTTGTTCCGGGAACGCAGACCGTCACGCTCACGAAAGCTCCGTTGGCATACAGAACGCCAGAAGTTGGCGGGCCTGTGTTTACCTCAATTGGCGCAACGTTCGCTCCCGCAGGTGCAATCGGATTCGGCGCTGGCGTGCTTTTACTACTCCCGCCGCATCCGGTCAAAAGGAATATTGCCGAGAAAATGGCCAAAACAAATCCCAGATGTTTCATTGGATATCCTCGGCCCGCATTCCTTGCGGTAGTTTGCCGGGCACATACGCTTTACCGGCAAACGAATGCGGATGCCCGCCGATTAGGACGACCAGTCCGGGCTCGTTGATCACGATGGGATGCCGCCCTCGCCTCAGCCCATTTTGGGCCTGCCGCGCTTGCGAGTATTGATCGTAATAGCTACCCAGTATCTGCCGCATATCTGGCAAAAAAGGGCCGTGCCACGCAACGGCAAACACGTTTCCGTCCGCGCTCTGGTATTCGTTCAGGATCGTGCCGTTCGCCCCTTGAATGGCATGCACGGTGTACGAGTCCATCTTCGTCGTGTTACGAGTGCCCTGCATCTGCCCCTGGTCGGCGAGAATCGAGACCAGGTCTCCGCCGAGCGCCGCCCGCGCGGCGGGAGCAGTCCATAACAAGAAGAACAACAAACAAAGTCCGCCGAGCAGTCCTGGAGTGCCCGGGAGTTTGACCTTGCCGACTCTTTGCGACATCGCCTCACCTGTTCACAAAATGGCTGTTTGATTAGACTTTCCCACCCCGGATTCAGTTGTATGGATACCCATAGGTTTTACAACCCTAATATTGTTGCTTTTCTAACGAGTCGCGTTAATATGAGGATGCAAGACACCCCCATGTCTGCGACCCGGCAAATCCCGCGTCCTGCCTTCGTTAACCGTCGACGCAGTGTCCGCCAAAAGGCCCATGCCCCGGCCTATGCGACTTTCCCTTCCAAGCGCAACGGTCAAATGCTCGATCTTCACGAAGTTATCGATATCAGCGAGACTGGCGTTGCGGTTCAGTGTCCCGCGCCCATGAAGCCAAATGAACCGGTCGACTTGTGCCTTGATCTCGCGGAGTCGACTGGCCAGATATTAACCGCCGCGAAAGTGATCTGGTCAAATTCCTTCGGCCGGGTGGGGCTTTCGTTTTCGGACTTGCGGCCAACCGATCGCCATCGCCTGCAGCAGTGGCTCTTCCTCAATGCCATGGCGGGCGCCGCGAATGCTGCTCAGCCTTCGCCGGCGCAGGGTGCGGGGCTCCGGCCTAATTTCAGCGACACTTTGACGGCCGTTTCTGCCGTTCAGCGCGAGGCTGAATCTCTCGCGCCTGATCTCGAAGCGGTTCTCTCGTTGATTGTTTGCCGGTCGATGTCGCTTCTGCAAGGTTCTGGAGCTGCCATCGCCCTTGCGGCAGCCGCCGATCCTGCCAGCATCGTGTGCCGTGCCAGCGTTGGCGCAAGCGCGCCTCCCGTCGGCGCAGCGCTACAGGCTGGAATCGGTTTTTCCGGCGAGTGTCTGCGGACCGGGAAAACCATCCGTTGCGACGACAGTGAAACCGACTCGCGCGCCAATCCGCAAAGCTGCCGCGCTCTCGGCATTCGCGCCATGATCGCTTCACCCATTTGCGCCGGAGAAAAAGTCATCGGTTTGATCGAAGTTTTTTCGGCGCAGCCCAATTCCTTCATCGAAAAAGACGGCGTCATCCTGCAGCGCTTCGCCGATACCATCGCGGCGGCTGTTAATCGGGCTACTCCCGCCAATGACGTTTTCATCCCTCCTCCGCCTGTGGCTGAATCATTTCCGGCGCCCCAGGGAAGTGTGCTCTTTGCACAACTCCCGGAAACAAGCGGCGAGCAAAATGGCAACAAGAACTTGACCTTCGCCGATGCCGACAAAGTCGGCGGCATTCGCCTTCCGCGCAAGCATCTTTATCTTCTGGTTCTCGCCGCCGCCACCGTCGCGTTGGCCTTGGGCTTTATTCTCGCGCCGTGGATTCAGGAGAAGCTGCAGGCAAGCGCACCTGCCGCTACCGCAACCGTCCTTGCTTCATCCCAACCAGAGGCTGCGCCGCCTCCGGCCCTGCCATCCGTCGACACGGCTAATTTTCAGCAACTGCTTCAACTGGCGCGGCAAAACAACGCTGCGGCGGAAAACGCTCTCGGCCTTCTCTTCGCCGAAGGGGACGATAAGCAGTCCATTAAGCAAGATAAAAGCGAAGCAGCGAACTGGTTCGCAAAGGCGGCCGAGCATGGCAACGCAGCCGCGCAATATAAACTGGGGCTGCTTTACTGGGGCGGCCACGGCGTTCCCAAGGACACGAACAAGGCTTATTTCTGGGCGGTGCTGGCGCGCGCCGGCGGGCAGGAAGGCAGCCAGGATCTCGCAAAAGTTCTCGCGAATGGCATGACCCGCGCCCAGTCCGCAGCCATCGAGCAGCAAGCAGAAATCTGGTACCAGCAGCACGAGTCGCAAGGAAAACCGTTGCCTGGCCACTGAATTTCGATCGGAAAGCCCCGAACCCCCCTGTCATCCTGAGCGAGGAATGTGCTTGGCAAGCGCCAAGCGCAATCGCAGTCGAAGGACCCCGCGTTTCCAGACGTCACTTCCAGCTCTGCGACCGCTTTGTTCTCAGCGCTAAAATAGAAGTAGTTCAGCATGTCCACTCTTCGCGCCATTCTCGATTCTCAGGTTCGCGAGGCCGATCCGCATCTCGTCGAGAAGCTCGAGAACAATCGCCTGCGCTGCTATTCCTGCGGACATTGTTGTCCGATCCCTGAGGGTCAGGCAGGAGTGTGCAAAGTGCGCTTCAATCGCGGAGGCACGCTCTTCGTTCCCTGGGGATACACCGCCGGA
>JASHNX010000338.1 GCA_030041415.1 Candidatus Sulfotelmatobacter sp. | reverse complement strand
GCGCTCAGCGCCAATGCCGTTACCTCATCCGACACGAGCGTGCTGAATGCCAGCCTGTCGGGCACGCCTACCGCTGGCAACTACCAGGTCGGTGTCAATAGCCTGGCCACGCAAGGGACACTTTATACTTCGGCCGTCTCCGGCGGCGCCAATGCGTCGTTCCTCACGAACGGCGCGACCACCGGTGATCTGCAACTGCAAGTCGGAGGATCAAGCGGCCAGACCTACGACGTCCCCATTACCCAAGGAAGCAACGACACTTTGACGACCCTGGCCAGCTACATAAACACCCAGAGTTCCGGCAACAACTGGGGCGTAACCGCAAGCGTCGTCACCGATGCGACCGGCTCGTGGTTAGAGATTCAGAGCCAGAACACGGGCAGCCCCGGCGCGCTGGCCATCACGAACAACAGCAACACCAGCTTGAACTTCGCCACGCCAGTCGGAGGGACCAACGCTTCTCTCACCATTAACGGCGTGCCTTATAGCAGCGCCAGTAACACCGTGACCGGAGCCATCCCAGGGGTAACGCTGAGTCTTGTAAGTCAGTCGCCGGGCAACCCAGTCGAAGTCTCGGTCGGGCCGGATACAAGCCAAATCACGACCGCCATTAACAACTTCGTCACCGCCTACAACCAACTCGTCAGCGACATCAACGCGCAATATCAGGTCACTGGCGATACTACAGGCGCTACCTCCGCACCGCCACTCGAATCGGACACCTCCCTGCGTTCTTTGCAGTCGAGCATTCTGGCAGATGCGTCCTATTCACTCCCCGACGCGACGAGCGGATCTACAGTCAACGGCGGCTTCATTAATCTGGCTTCGCTCGGCATCAACATGAATAACGACGGCACGCTGACGGTTGGAACAAACGCGAGCGGGCAGACGTTCGACCAGGTAGTCGCGGCGAATCCCTCGGCTGTGCTTAACTTCTTTCAGAACGCCGCAGGAACGGGATTTGCCGACAACTTCAACACCGACCTGAGCAATCTCACCGATCCCACCACCGGCCCTCTGAATGTAGATGTGGCTCAGAATACGAGCGAGGAGCAAACCCTTTCGACCAACATTGCAAACTTCGAAACGCAGCTAAACAACGAACAAACCGCGCTCACCCAGGAATATGACTCCGTTAACGCATCCCTGCAGGCATATCCGTTGTTGCTGCAGGAAGTCACCGAAACCCTCGGCACGCTTGGGTCAGGTACGTCCACGACGGGCCAACTGATCTCGAGCGAACCGACGTTAACATCAGGGCTCTAATCGGTGGACGCAAGAACCTCTTATCGCGAAACCGCCGTACGGGGTGCAAGTCCCGTGAGGCTGGTAATTTGCCTTTATGAGCAGGCGATTGATGATTTGCGGCAGGCCGTGCTTGCACTCGAAAGAGGGGAGATCGAGTTGCGCACGCGCAAAATCAATCACGCCATTACGGTAATCGGGCAGCTGCAGGGCTCGCTCGATATGGAACGCGGAGGGGAAGTCGCCAGAAATCTGGAACGCTTCTACAGCGTAGTTCGGGCGGGAGTATGTGAAGGCCACATGAAGCAGTCCGTAAAAATACTGGAACGGGAGATCGCGCAACTCGTCCTGGTGTATGAAGCCTGGCTGGAGGTCGAGCGCGCCACGGAGACTCTCGCAGAACGGCCAGAGACGATTTCCGCGGCTCCGGCAATTCCCTCCGAGAACGCGTCCGCCGACTGGAGCGCCTAATGCCCGCGCTGTTGCAAACCTTGCGCGACACCAACCGGCGCCTGAACTTTTGTCTGGATACCATCGCCGCTCAACCTGGACCAGAAGTTATAACCCCGGAACGGATGAACGCGTTGCTCTCCGACCTGCTCACGGCAGGCGCCGGTCTGCGCGCAAAGGCCGTCCCTTTGGTGGAAAATGATCGGGAACTCTCGCACGAACTAACGGAATACCGCCGTCAGGTGGAACGGCTCCGCGATCTTCTTCCTTCGATTCACCGCGCCTTGTTGGCGGAGAGAACTCGTATCGAACGGCAACGCTCCCGGCTGCAATCGGCAGCGGCATGGGCGCGAGCTTCCCGTCAGACTCTATAGGGTGCTCGCGCCATCTCGCCTGTGGGCTACGCTTTTCTCCCGGCGAGTAAGGGGTCTTGCTCATCGCAGGTAATCGAAGAGGTTGGTCTGCGAAGTTTGCCCGATCGTCTCCAAAGTCGCCTCCAGCGAGACCTGCCCGGTCGTAAGGTTACTGATTACATTCGGCAGGTCGGCGGCATCGATGGTGTTCTGCTCTTGTGACAACTGTTGCGCCTGGCTGCTCAGATAGGTCTGCTGAGAATTGAGCTGGTTCAAGGCGTTGCCGTAAAAGACTCGTGCGGTGTCGATGGCGTTCATCGAGCTGCCAACTTCAGTAACTGCCGTACTGATGTTGTTGCCGCTCTGCAGGGTGGCGATCAGATCCTGAATGCTCTGGAACATGTCAGTGCCGGAAGATGAAAACAACTCGGGACCGGGAAGGTTGGTTTGCAGAGAAAAGTCGTTGCCCAAGGTAACCGTGTTGACACCGGAGTTGCCCTGATATGTCACCCCGGAGGGCGAGCTTGCATCGAGCGCATAGGGCTGCGTCAAGCTGGCGGTTCCCGCGAAGACGTAGGTGCCCTGATAGGTTAGGTTTGCCAGACCCAGCAGCTGGCTCTGGATTCCCTGCACTTGGGTGGCAATGGCGTCGCGGTCGGCGGCATTCACGGTGCCGTTCGCTCCTTCTGTTCCGAGTGTAATGGCCTGCTGCAAAGCGGAAATGACGGAATTGAGAGCGGAGTCCGCGTTCTGCATCTCTCCCTCGATGCTGCCCAGGCTGCGTTCGAACTGATCGGTCTCGGAAGTTTGACTGGCATTCTGCACCAGCGTGGCGGCCGCCGCTGGGTTGTCGGAAGGCAGGTTGACCGTTTGGCCGGTGGCGATCTCTTGCTCATCGGTCTGAATTTCCTGCTGTGTCTGTTCAATGTCGGCCAGCAGGTCGGGGTACGGATTTGGGTTGACTCGCATAGTCTTCAGCCGGTTAAGGTCGTTATCTGGATTGCGGCATACATCATGTCGTTGATGGTGGTAATAACCTGCGCCGAAGCCTGATAGGCATCCTGGTACTGCACCATGTTGGCTGCTTCTTCGTCGAGCGAAACCCCTGATACCGAAGAGAGTTGGTCATTCAGCTGTTGCAAGATCGAGTTGGAAGCGGTCTGCTCGGCCGAAGCATCGGCTACGGCATTGCCGACGTTCGAAACGATGCCGGAATAATAGTCGGCGGGATTCTGGCCATCGATGATTGCCTGATTGCTCAAGGCATACATCGCCTGCGCATTTCCGTTGCTGCCGGCGGTGCCATCGGAGCTGGCGGCAATCAGCGAAGGGTTTGTGATGGCGACTGAAAGGCTGGCCGCTGCTCCGGTCGTGTTCGCTGGAGGAGGATTAAACAGGTCGGTTCCCGCATTGCCGTTGAGATCAAAGCCGGCGGTTTGGACTCCATTGACCGCAGTGGCCAATCCGGCGGCCAGAGTATCGAGCTGATTTTCGATCGCGGGAATCTCCTGATCGCGCGCCGCAAGCGTTCCACCCAGCTGTCCGGAGGTGAGCTGGCTAGTGATGTCGTTTCCTTCGGAATAGACCTCGTGCAGTCCGCCAGCGTTGGTTTGGGTCGTGAGCTGGAAGCTCTGATTGGCGCTTACCAAGGGCGCTCCATTGGCAGTCGTCAGCGTAAGCGTGTTGTTCGTTGGGATCACGGAGACGTCGACCAGCGATGAGAGCTGATCGATAGCCTGCTGGCGCTGATCGACGAACGACCCTGCGCTTTGGCCCGCGTTTTGAAGGCCACTGATTTGCGCATTGAGCTGCGCGATCTGGCTGGTGAGCTGATTGATCTGGCCAACGGTCTGCACCACGCTCAGATCGAGGGTTTGCTGCTGCTGGGTCAGATTGTTGGCGGTGGTGTTGAAGCTGGTGGCCAGATTGTCGGCGGCGGTGATTACTCCCTGGCGGACGGATAAGTCCGTGGGATCGGTCGAAAGCTGGTTGACGCTGTTGAAGAAATTCGTGATCTCGGTGCCGATGTCGCTGCCAGTCGTGGTGAAGTTAAGTTGTGTCTGCTGCAGCGCCGCAGACAGCGTGTTGTATTGATTTTCGGTCTGGGTCTGCTGTTGAATCTGCGACTCAAGCAGCGGGTCACGTATGCTCTCCACGCTCTGCAGGGTGACGCCGGTACCAAACGTGAGATTACCCAGTTCAACAGGATCGCTCGTCACCAGGAGTGGAACTTCCCGCGTGTAGCCGGGCGTGTTTACGTTGGCGACGTTGTTGGCGGTAGTTTCCATGGCACCCTGATCGGCCATCAGGCCGCTCAGCGCCGTTGCAAGACTTGCATTCAGGCTCGACATAGATGGCTCTTCGATCCGCGGATGACTAGCGCAGCCGGTAACCACGCAATCGCGCACTCGCGGCGGGACCGTAGGGCGCGCCGGTTTCCGCCAACATGTTTGCCATCACTCGTAACTTGTGACGCAATCGCGACAGAATCGCCAACTGCAACCGGATGGCGGACTGAACCCGCAAGGCGCTGGCCCGCACCTGTTCGACAGTTTGGGCGGAAACCAAACAGCCTTCGTCTCGCGCCAGCTGCTGCGTTCCGCCATTGACTCCGCTCCATTCATTCAAGGCCGCCAAGCAGCGGGATAAGAGAATCTGCTCTCGTGTCTGCGTGGCGAGGCCGCCCAGATCCAAAGCCAGCAGCGCTTTCCGGCTCTTTTCGAGGCTCGCCTCGACGGCCAGATGCAAGACCAGCCGCGATCGAAGAATTTCATTGGTACCCGTACTGGCTGCCGGCACCAGACCCGTCATGACCGAGGTCGCCTATGCTGACGTTCATGCTTCATCGTTCTCTCAAGCCAAACTGTCAACGCGATGCGGTGCGCTTTCGGCATTGGACGCGGCTTCTGCATCGACCGCTTCTTTTCCCGCCGGAGCGGGCTCATCGTGAGGGCGCCGTCGTGGCGGATTCTGCGGATTCTGTGCGGCCGCCTGTTCCTGCATAGGGGCCACTGCCGGCACTGGCTCCATGCGCTCTCCGGTCGAACCGATTACCAGGTCATTGCTATCCATGAAGCCGCCTGATTCTGTTTTTCTTGTCTCGCGGCACGATTATTGGTTCTTACGCGGCCGAAACCACGAGCATCTGTGCCAGCATGGCGTCTGCTACCTGGCCCGATGAGGTTTGATAGCTGCCATTCTCGACCACTTGCCGCAAGGCGTTTACTTTGTCTTGGCGAATTTCGGGAAACTGCAAGGCTTGTGCAGTTAGCGCCTGTACTTCACCCTGGCTGCCGGAGAAATCCGCCTGATCCTCACCCAGAACTGCGCCGCTCGCCGTTTGCTGCGCCGCGTGACCGTTGACGCCTGTCGCAGTTTGGCTCGCGCTCGATGCAGCTGGGGAAAGCGGCTGCGCCCCATTTCCGTCGATTCTCATAATTGCCTCCTCCGATCTCGCTTGCAATTTAGGTATCGGCAGGTGTTTAGAAAACTTTAATTCTCATTCAGCTTTTTTACTTTCCTCGCCGTTGCGGTCGCGGTTCGCGGGCCCGCCCCTGATATGTTGTTCCATCGGCAGAAGTTAGGGAAGCTTTAGCGCTTCCTTCAGGAATCCTCTGACAGCTCACGTTTGTCGCCTCGCGCTACTTTCGTGCTTCCAAATGGGCGGTAATCATCTGCGCAATTCCAAACCCGCCATCCCCGGCCAGCGCCGAAGCCATTGCTTGGGTGCCCATGTAGTTGTAATTGTCTTCCCCTGCAATCTCCTGGCCGGGGAGTGTCGCGAAAGTCTTCTCAAATGATTCGAGCACCGTAGCGATCAGTTGCGCCTCGAATTCGCGGGCTGCCTTGCGGCCCTTGGTTAGGTCCGGAGTGGAAGCCGCTGGCAACAGGGTGGCAGTTCCTGCTTCTGCGGATGAAAAAGGGGAAATCGCGCTCATTATCAGATCACTTCCAGGTCAGCTTCGAGGGCGCCGGCGGCCTTGATTGCCTGCAGAATCGAAACCACATCTCGCGCCGTCGCCCCGATCGTCTGCAGCCGCGTAACCAGTTCTTCCACGCTTGCGCCCTCGCTCAGCGCTACGTTATGCACCGGAGATTCCTTCGCTGTGAGTTTGGTTTCGGGCAGAATCTCCGTCTGACCAGTTGATGCAGGATTCGGTTGTGATGCGGCGTAGCTGGTTGATACCTCGATGGAGAAGCTGCCGTGCAGGATAGAAACCGCGCCCAGGCGGACATCCGATCCCAGAACAACCGTGCCGGTGCGCTCGTTGATCACCACTTTGGCCCGGCGCCGTACTCGCACTTCGAGATTCTCGATGCGGGCGAGCAGTGCCGGAAGATCGCCGCTGATCGACGGGGGCTGAACGTCGATCCGGCGGCTGTCGATGACCTTCGCCGGTGTTCCCCCTAGTTCCCGGTTCACGGCTCCGGCAACGTCTTCAACG
>JASHNX010000337.1 GCA_030041415.1 Candidatus Sulfotelmatobacter sp. | reverse complement strand
CAAGCGCGCATACATCGGATATATTGCCTTGCGGAGGGCTTTATGCCGATCAACGAACTTCTTCTCCCAGAACTCGATGCCGAACTGAAAACCACACGCACCATGCTCGAGCGGGTGCCGTTCGATAAAACCGGTTTTGCGCCACATGCCAAATCCATGCCGTTGGAAAAACTCGCGCCGCACGTGGCCGAACTGACGGGCTTTGGACTCACGATTCTCACCACTCCTGGGCTGGATTTTGGAGCCGGACCCAACCGCGAACGCCCTCCGTTTGAGAAGGCTGGATTGTTGAAGGCTTTCGATCAAGGCGTTGAAAAAGTTCGCGGCGCGCTGAAGAGTGTGCCGGACTCGGCCTGGACCGAAAACTGGAAGCTGACCTTTCAGGGCAAGCCGATTTTTGCCGGATCGCGCTTCATGGCTTACCGGCAGATGTTTTTGAATCATCTGGTGCATCATCGGGCGCAACTGGGAGTGTACCTGCGGCTGAATGACGTGCCACTGCCTTCAACGTATGGCCCGAGCGCGGACGACAGGATGGGATTCTAGAAGCGCGACACGACGGCGCGGCTTGAAGCCGCGCCTTTCAAAGTCAGACCAGTTCATCCGTGATAATTCAACGCCTTCAGCCCCAAAAACCTCGCCGAATCTCCCAGCTCGCTTTCGATTCTCAACAACTGGTTGTACTTTGCAATTCGGTCCGTGCGCGAGGCCGAGCCGGTTTTGATCTGCCCTGCGCCAGTAGCGACGGCGAGATCGGCGATAAATGTATCTTCAGTTTCGCCCGAGCGATGCGAGATGACGGACGTGTAGCTGTTGCGGCGCGCGAGATCGATGGCGTCGAGAGTTTCACTGACTGTGCCGATCTGGTTCACTTTGATCAGAATCGAATTCGCTACGCCCTTGTCAATTCCCTCTTGCAGGAAATGAATATTGGTGACGAAAATATCGTCGCCGACGAGTTGAATTCTTTCGCCCAACTCTTTCGTAAGATTGGCCCACCCGTCCCAATCTGCTTCCGACAGGCCGTCCTCAAGTGAGACGATCGGATAATCGTTGACCCACTTCGACCAGAACTTCACCATCTCGTCGGAACTCTTGTCGGACTTGTCGGATTTCTTGAATACATATTTGCCATCCTGATAGAACTCGCTGGCCGCGGGATCGAGTGCGATGGCGATTTCTTCTCCCGGCTTGTAGCCGGCCTGGTTGATCGCTTCGAGGACAACTTCGATTGCTTCGACGTTCGATTTGACCGAGGGAGCAAATCCACCTTCGTCACCGACCGCCGTGTTGTAACCGCGCTTTTTCAACACGCCTTTGAGCGTGTGAAAAACTTCGACGCCCCAGCGCAGGGCTTCGGAGAACGACTCGGCGCCGACGGGCATCACCATGAATTCCTGGAAATCGACGTTATTGTCTGCGTGCGCGCCACCGTTCAAGATATTCATCATCGGAACGGGTAAGACATTTGCGCCCGCGCCTCCGAGATAGCGATACAAAGGCAGCCCGTATTCGTTGGCACAAGCACGCGCCGCAGCCATGGAGACCGCGAGAATTGCGTTGGCACCGAGGCGGCTCTTATTTTCGGTACCGTCGAGTTCAATCATTTTCGCGTCGAGGCCGCGCTGATCCGCGGCGTCGAAGTTCGCCAGGGCATCAGCAATCTCGCCATTCACATTTTCGACAGCTTTCAGGACCCCTTTACCCTTGTAGCGCTGATTGTCTTCGTCACGCAGCTCGACAGCTTCATGCTCCCCGGTCGAGGCCCCACTGGGAACAATCGCGCTTCCGAAGGTTCCGCTGGCCAACTGAACCTCCGCTTCGACCGTAGGATTGCCTCGCGAATCCAGCACCTCACGCCCGATGATTGCCGAAATATTTGTCATATGTGTATCTTCTGCCTTTCGAATATGAAAACTCATGATTATATCGGAGAGATTCAGGTGACAAGAATGCTGCACAGCGAGCGCGCGCTGCGGTTATGCAATATCGCGCCCTTTGGCGGCCACGAAGAAATGGGCTTCTCTTGCCTAGGATGATTCCTCCCGCATTGTCACGGCCAGTGGCCTGTTCTAGAGTCAAAGCAACAATCGGGTTATTTCGGGGTTTGAAGTATTGGTATGCATCCCAGGTCGAGATATTTGCGAAATCGTGTTTGCGTGACCGGAGGAGGAGTGATGAAAAAGTGGATGGTTCCCGCTTGCATATTTTGGCTGGCAGCCTTCGCGGTGGCGCAAGCTCCGCCGGTACCTGCCGGAACTGCTCTCATGGTGAAACTCCAGACCACTCTTGCGACGTTCAGCAATAAGCCGGGAGATCCGTTTCAGGGGCAGGTAACGAAAGATGTGGTCATCAATGGCCAAACTGTCATTCCCGCCGGAGCAACAATCGAGGGCCGGGTCACAAAAGTAGCTCAACCGCGCCGGATTTCAGGACGTCCCACGATCGGTATTTTGCCGGAAGCAGTAATTCTGCCGGGGGGCGCACGGCTCTATCTCGATGCCACGCTGGTCGACACAAATATTCCCGGAACGGACGTAAACAGTGAAGGTGAATTCAAGGGACCCGGTCATGATCGCCGTGACAAGATTCAAGCAGGAGGAGGCACAGCCGGTGGTATGTTGATTGGCGGCCTGGTTGGCGGCCCAGTTGGAATAGTCGTGGGCGGAGCGATTGGAGCGGGCTCAGCAGGAACCTACTGGCTGGTTGAACATCACTCAGCGATTTTGCCTGCAGGGACCGAACTCACTCTTGAACTGAATCGGCCGCTTACGACGGCTCCCTCCGTCGCGAACGCGGGACAGTGAAGCAAAGCTCTTTTTCCTGAGACCGGACCCTTTCGGGTCCGGTTCTTATTTCGCCAGAAATCAACCCCTGCATGCAATTCTGCAGGCAAAAGATTCGGCCGTTTCGGCTACTACATGGCCGACGCGAGCTCGGCTTCACTCAACAGTTCGAGTTCGATCCAGCCTTCTACGGGAAGCGCGTCAACCGGCAAGCGGTTCATCCAAAGACTGAAGCGCAGTTTGAGCCGGCTTGTCGGCGGAACCTCGGCGGGAGCTTTTGAGTTTGCGGAGCTATGGGAAGAATCCATACTTGATATTGGCGTAGCCAGCAACCGAGTCAGCGGCAAGCGAAATTCAAAGTTGCGGCGCAAAGCCAATTTTGCATCTTCGGCGACGCCGGTCGAGGACGCGCTCGAAATTTCTTCGCGCCCGTCGACTTTCCACTCAGCAATCTGACGGTCTTGCACGCGAGCGTCGAGGCGTAACCCTCGCCGTGCATGCGCCTCGCTGTTGGCCCAGGATTCCAAATTAACCACTATGTCGAACTCCGCCTCGGGCACTTCGCCGGCAAAATCCAGTCTTCCATAGACAAACCGCGCGTCGATCCCTGCATAGACGGAATCCAGTAGAAATTGTTTGCCATGCATTGCACTGGAACGCTGGTCGGCAGTGAAGACGGCCGCGCCCATCCATTCGAAATAACGTATCTTGTCCCCGGCGATGCGCGGGTGAATGTATGCGGTTTGCGGCGTGAACGCGGGCCGGGATTCGGCGCCAGTGATCGGCTGGGACAAATAATCTGGCGGGGTTGCTCCCAGAGCTTGGTACACATTTGCCAGATGCTTGCGGTAGAGTTCGTCGAAGTCGCGATCGTTTGCCGAGTGATGCTCGGGTCCGTACCACCAGTTCCAGTCACTGCCTTCAGCGATCAGTAACTCTTCGAAGGCAAGTTTGCGTTGCGCGTCACTCGCACTCGCCGCACGCTGCGTATAGAACTCGCGCGCGTGATAGAGATAATCCCAGGCGCGATTATCTTCGGGAGCGCCGATCCAAACGTTGAAGTTGGCGTTAATCCACGATCCCGGCACGAGCGAGGGCAACACCGACGGATTGTGATGCCGAGCAATCGCCTCGGAAACGGTAACCGCTTCCAGTCCGGTCTCGCGCTGCAAGGCGTCGTAAAAGCGCCGCAGAAATTCACGACCGGATTTCGGGTAGTATTCCCAGGCATTTTCACCGTCGAGAACAACCGAAACAACGGCGTCACGGCCTTGCGCGAGGACCGGCTGAGCGGCATCGCGGATATTGCGCAGCAAATGCGCCGCGGCATCTCTTGGATCCATCCCGGAGTAAACGAAGCCGATCAGATCGGAAATGGTGTGGTCGCGAAACACCATCTGCATCGAGGCTTTGCCGTTGTCGTATCGGTGAATGTTATAAAGGCGTTCGGCAAGATGAGTAGACAATCTACCATTGCCATCCCGTTGAAAAAATGCCCCAATGCTGCGGCCGAGCACGCCTTCGTCGGTTGCCATCCACTTGACACCCAGGCTGTGGGCGACGGCGAGAACTTCTTCCGACACGCTTCCTTCCGAAGGCCACACGCCTTGCGGACGCATACCGAAGACTTGCTCGTGCAGATCGAGAGCGCGCACCAATTGCTCACGAGCATCTTCGGGATGACGAAAACGATTCTGCGGCAATGGAAGGCCGGGCGAAGAAATTGCTCCAGCGTTCGTGTCGCAGACCAAAGGAAGAATCGGGTGGTAAAACGGAGTCGCAGAGATTTCGATCGAACCTTTCTTCGCTGCCTCGGCATATGCGGGCAAGACTTTCGCCAGCAATTCACGCTCACGAGCGACGACGAATCTCTGATCATCGAGGGAAAAGTTACGTTCCTTCTTAATGAGGGCGGCGATGTCTTTATCTTCAAGAAAGAATTCGTCAAACCATGCAATCTGCGAGAGCACCTGCAGATCGGCAAACTGCTGCGGCTCGAAATATTTCTCGGCTTTCTCCGCGTTGTAGCCATGCTCGCGAAATTTTTCGCGCAGCTCCCAATATCTCGGATAACGTCCGATAACGTTCGTCGGATTTGCCTGGAAAAGATATTGCAGTGCGAACTGCCGGTCTTTCGGCGCCATTTCTTTTGCCGGCATGGCAGCAACCTGCAGGAATGGATCGCGCGCCGTGCCGGCAACGTAGTCCTGCAACTGCGTGATGAGCGAGGGGACCAGATTGAAGTTCTGATGAACATTGGGAAATTCATCGAGCAACTTCACCATGCCGTAATAGTCTTTCAGAGCATGCAGGCGAACCCAGGGCAGGCGATATTCGCCGGTCACCAGGTCTTTGTAGAAAGGCTGATGCTGATGCCAGAGAAAGATCAGACGCAGTGCGGGCATGGCTGGAAAAGGTCAGCATAGCATGGGACTTTCGCACGACTCTACATGGGGGGCGAGGCATTTCCGGTAAACTTAAGATGAAGAAGATGCCTGACGACGCCGCTGCTTCCGAACCCAAGATCCTGCTCTCCGAGCAGGATCTCTACCTTTTCAACGAAGGCAGCAACTATCGCATTTACGAGACCATGGGGGCACATCTCGTCTCGCGCAATGGTACGTCTGGCGCGGCATTCAGTGTATGGGCACCGAATGCGCGCGAGGTCTCGGTGATTGGCAGCTTCAACAACTGGCAGCCTCACAAAAACGTTCTTGAGCCGCGGGGTTCGTCGGGAATCTGGGAAGGCTTCTTCCCGGGGGTGACTAGGGGAGCGCTCTACAAGTTTCACATCGAATCCCGCCATCACGGTTATCGGGTCGACAAGGCTGATCCCGTCGGTTTCTGGCATGAGAAGCCGCCTCGGACAGCTTCGGTAGTCTGGGATTTGGATCATCAATGGGGCGATCAGGATTGGATGGCAAAGCGCGCGGAACGCAATTCGCTCCAGGCGCCGCAGGCAATCTATGAGGTCCATCTCGGTTCCTGGATGCGCGTGCCCGAAGAGCATAATCGTCCGTTGACCTACCGCGAAACTGCACCGCGGTTGGCTGAATATGTCGGCCGGATGGGATATACCCATGTCGAATTTCTGCCGGTGATGGAGCATCCGTTTTTCGGGTCTTGGGGATATCAGACGACCGGTTATTTCGCTCCAACTGCCCGTTATGGCACGCCACAGGATTTTATGTACCTCGTGGATTACCTGCACCAGCACAACATCGGCGTGATTCTCGACTGGGTACCGTCGCACTTCCCTTCCGACGCGCATGGTCTGGCCTACTTCGACGGCACGCATTTGTACGAGCATGCCGATTCACGACAGGGTTTTCATCCTGATTGGAAAACGCACATTTTCAACTATGGACGCAGCGAAGTTCGCGGTTTCCTGATGTCGAGCGCCATGTTCTGGCTTGACAAGTATCACGCCGACGGATTGCGCGTGGACGCTGTCGCTTCGATGCTCTATCTCGATTACTCCCGCAAGCAGGGGGAGTGGATTCCCAATGAATACGGCGGGCGGGAGAATCTTGAGGCAATCGATTTTCTGCGGCGATTCAATCAGGAAGCGTACAAAGAGCATCCGGATATACAAACGACAGCGGAAGAATCGACTGCGTGGCCCATGGTTTCCCGGCCGGTGTATCTCGGCGGGCTCGGATTTGGCATGAAGTGGGACATGGGATGGATGCACGACACGCTGGAATATTTCAGGCTGGATCCAATTCACCGCAAATATCATCACGGCAAGCTCACCTTCCGCATGCTGTACTCGTTCCAGGAAAATTTTGTTCTGCCGCTTTCGCACGACGAAGTCGTGCACGGGAAGGGTTCTCTGATCGGGAAGATGCCTGGCGATGAGAAGCAGCGGTTTGCCAATCTTCGGCTTCTATTCGGCTACATGTATGCGCAGCCAGGCAAGAAACTGATGTTCATGGGAGACGAGTTCGGACAGGTGCGCGAGTGGGCGCACGATACCAGTCTTGAATGGCATGTGTTGCAATATCCGGTTCACGTCGGCCTACAGAACTGGGTGGGACAGTTGAACCGGCTTTATCGAAGCGAGCCGGGATTGCATACGCTGGATAATAATGCCGCCGGGTTCGAGTGGGTCGATTGCAACGACGCGCTGACCAGCACAATTTCTCTGTTACGCAAAAGCAAGAATCCGAAAGATACGATTTTGGTTGTGTGCAACTTCACTCCGGTTCCGCGCCTGGGGCATCTGATCGGAGTGCCCACTGGCGGCTATTGGCGCGAGTTGCTGAATAGCGATGCACTCGAATACGGTGGCAGTGGGATGGGGAATCTGGGTGGGGTCAATGCGGAAGAATTGCCGATCCACGGGCGACCGTACTCGTTGAAGCTGACGCTGCCTCCGCTGGGGGCGTTGTTTTTGAAGGCGAGCTGAAGATGTGAAGGTGGGGGAATTTGAGGAGTGGCCATGCCCGAGACACAAGCCAACGATTGGACAAAGGCAAAAGTAGCGGGCGTAGAAGCGGTTCGTGACATGATTCGAAAGGGGCTTTTTCTCCCGCTAGTCGGTCTCCTGATTTTTTTGGAGGAGATTCTTGAACACAGAGTTAGTTCTGGCCTAATCGCTTTCGCTGTTTTCGCCGCAGGTGGCCTCGCCCAGCGACTACGTTATCGCAACTAGTGAGGCCGCTACCGGCCACGCGAGTCCGCTGCACCCGCTTGCCTCATCCTGCTATCCTGCCTTTAGAAGCGCTTTCGCAATGCGGATTCTCACCCGCTATATTCTTCGCGAAGTCACCTCGCACGCCGTGATCGGCGCGGCGATCTTCACGTTCGTGCTTTTCACGCGCGATCTGGGACGGATTCTCGAACTGGTGGTCCGGGCGAGTGCTCCCTTGCCCAGCGTGGCCGAGATTTTCTTCTATACGGTCCCTCTAGCTCTCACGTACACGATTCCAATGGGCGTGCTGGTGGGAATTCTCCTCGGCCTGAGCCGGCTTGCTGCCGATAGCGAGATTACCGCGATGCGCGCCAGCGGCATGGGCGTGTGGGAGTTCGGGCGCGTGCTTTCGATTTTTGTTGGTGCGGCGTGGGTGTTGGCGCTCGTCAATAGCATGTATATCGCGCCCTGGTCGTTGGCTTCGTTAGGGCATCTTGAGGATCAACTCAAAGGCTCGCAAGTTTCGTATGAAGTGCAGCCTCGCGTCTTTTATGAAGGCTTCCCTAAACTCGTTCTTTATGTGCAGGACGTGCATAGTGCACAAGGAGGAGCGGTGTGGAATGGGGTATTTCTGGCCGATATCTCTGATCCCGCCAACCCTCGGATTACGGTTGCTCAGGAAGGAATTCTCGTTCCCCAGGGCCGCGACCTGTTACACCTGCATCTAAGGGATGGTTCTACCCACGAAACCGATCCCGCCACTCCCGATAAATATCAGATCTCCAGCTTTGTCGAAACAGATATCCCAATCGATCTGCCAACCTCTGACAACAAGGCCGAACAGATTCCGGTGAAAGCCATTGGCACGTGGCAACTGCGTGCTCGCGCCGCCGAGGTAGATCCGGTTTCGGCACGCTGGTACCTCATCGAGTTCTACAACCGCTTCGCTCTGCCTACGGCTTGCCTGGTGCTCGCGATGGTGGGAATTCCCCTCGGTCTTTCCTCGAAGAAAAGCGGCAAGTCCGGCGGATTCGTGCTCACGATTGTGCTGGTCTTCGTGTATTACTTCGTCTCGCTGATCGGTGTTTCGCTGGCCAAGCAGGGCAAGCTAGGTCCGGCCTCAGGGTCGTGGCTCGCGAATATTGTATTTTTTGCCGCGGCTTTATTTCTTTTGTGGCAGGCGGAGCGGCGTCCGATTGCGCTTTCAGGGGTCAGGCTACCGCGGAAACGCGATCAATCTACAGCCAACGCTCCGCTTCTCGAGCACAGGCTCCATCGAAGAGACCGAGGCGGCGCCTTCGAGCGGGCCTCAACACGGCACCGGGTTTTCAGCGCCAGCTTCCCCACGCTGCTCGATGATTACATCCTGCGCGACTTCTTCGTATACCTGGGAATGATAGTGGCGACGTTTCTCGTACTGTTGCTGGTGTTCACGCTGTTCGAGCTGCTGGGCGATATTCTGCGCAACCAGACTCCCGCGGTGGTAGTAGCGGAGTATCTGCTGAACGTCACTCCGTACCTGCTCTACAGCGTGGCACCGCTGATGATGCTGCTAGCCGTGCTGATCACATTTGGGCTGATGAATCGTTCCAATGAGATCACAGCGATCAAAGCGACTGGCACGAGTATCTATCGGATCTTCACGCCGGTGCTCGCGGCAGCCGCTGTGCTCGCATGCGGCCTGTTCCTGGCCGATCAGTTCTATCTGCCGCACACTAACAAGCGGCAGGAAGCGCTGCACAACGAGATCAAAGGCAAGCCGCCGCAGACCTATCTGCGTCCCGACCGGCGGTGGATTTTTGGCCAGCACAACGACATTTACTACTACCAGTTCTTCGATCCCGACCGGAACCAGTTCGCCAATCTCTCCATCTTTCAAATCGATCCGGCGAATTTCACGATCGCGCGGCAGATTCACGCCGACCGCGCCCACTGGGCCGACGGATTAAACCGATGGATTTACGAGCAAGGATGGCAGCGCTCTTTGCAAGGCGCAGCCATCGCGAGTTACCGCACGTTTGACGTTTCCACTTTTCCGCAGCTCAGCGAAGAACCTTCGTATTTCAAGAAGGAAGTAAAACAATATACAGAAATGAACTACGAAGAACTGCACCGTTATATCCGCGATTTACAGCAGAGCGGATTCGACGTGGTGCGGCTGCGCGTGCAGTTGAACAAAAAGCTTTCGTATCCATTGATCACTTTCATCATGGCCGTTCTGGCAATTCCCTTTTCCATGTCGGCGGCAAAAAAGGGAGCTGTAACCGGCGTGGCTGTGGCCGTCGGAATTGCGGTAGTCTACACCGTGTTGTCCCGCCTGTTTGAAGCCATGGGGGACATCAGCCAGTTGCCGCCGGCGCTGGCTGCCTGGTCGCCCGACCTGATTTTCGCGCTTCTCGGTTCTTACTTGATCTTGAAGGTTCCCACCTAGCGGCAACTCCAAGGGTAAGAATCCGCTGTGAAAAAGATTGATGCGCGAATTACTTCACCGCGACTCCCGAAGGGTAGTTGAAGCTGGTGATGGGCGCTAATGGAGTGAGGATTCCGGTTGCGGGCGTGATGGCAAACTCCGATATATTGGCCGAGTTGAGATTCGAGACGAACATAAAGCTGTCGTCGCTGCGAATCGCAATGGCAGTCGGCTGCAGATTCGTGGCCATGGGAGCGCCAGTAAAAGGAGTTAATGCACCCGTGGCGGAACTTATCTTGTATCCCGAAATCTGGTTTGAGCCTTGATCCAAGACGTACAGATAATTCCCGAACGGATCGACTAAAAGTGGCCCGGGATTGTCGCCAGCTGGATAAGGAGCAACGCCCGCAACCGGTTGCAAACTGAAATTGGCGCTAGGGCAGGCGGCCGCAAGCGACACGCCATAACATATGGTATAGGCACTGACGGTGTTATTCGGCGCTGCGTTCGAGACATACACAAACCGATTGCAAGGATCGACAGCAACACCGGATGGAACCGTGCCGGTTGGAATGCCGCTTGTGGTTGAGTTGGTTGTGTTGAATGGAACGAGCTGTAGACTGCCCGAGGACGAAATCGAATACGTCAGCACTACGTAGTTTACGGAGTCTGTCACGTAAAGGGTCTCGGTTTTGGGAGGAGTAATTCCGGAACAGTACGCAAACTCGGAGGGATAAACCGTCGGCGTGACCGCTAGTGCCGATGCGCTGGGCGCCTGCCCGCCGGGCTCGGCAGGAAGAGGCGTGGGCTGGCCGACCATCGTCAGGCCGGCATTCGCACCAATGGAAAAGACGTATAACGAGCCACTGCTGGTGGCTACGAAGAGGAATTTGCCTGCGGAGTCGATCGCCAGAGCTCTTGCGTCGGGCACTGAAATCTGGCTAATGTTCGCCAGTTTTCCATCGGACTGAACACTGTAGGTTGCGATGCCACTGATGCTGCCTGGGAGCACTGAATTTTGCTGCACGATCACATAGGCGTGCTGGCCCAGCGGGTCGAGAACGACTGAAGTTGGAATCCCTGGCGTCGGCGGACCGTTGACATTGTAGATCTGCTCTACGTGTCCGTTCTGCAGATCAACACTGAAGCTTTGCATTACCGCCTGCCCTTGGCTCGGAGACACAAGCAGAGCGTCGTTATTCGGCGCGTACTTCACGCTGCAAGCCATCAGCAAGCCGAAGGCAATCAGAACCACAATCCCCACAAACCAGGTAAATCGTTTCCGCATTCTTCGCTTTTATCTCCCTCTGAACGTGCTGGCGCGTTCTCCGGCGTTGAGCGACCGGGCGGCGCAAACTTCCAATTTTGAGGCGTGAATTACCATCCAATTGTGTATCAGGAATGCGCGGGAAGAGCAAACTCCCGTGGCCCTTTTCTTTGAGCAACACGCCCACCCAGCATTGATTGGAGCCGCAGAAGCCTCGGCGAGTTGCCCGTCCGACCCAATTGGAAAGAAGATCGAGAAGGTAAGGGTTAAGCTGACAAGGCGCAGCGCCGACCGGTTTAAGCTTCTCGCCCGGCTGGGACCGTCTCGAGGACGGTTTCTGGGTCAGCGACCGTGCTCTCCGGCATCAGCGGCAGGTGAATCTCCACCATCAGTCCACCCTGGGGGCGATTCGACGCGGTCACGCGCCCCCCGTGAAAACGCACGGCTCGTTCTGTAATTGCCAAGCCCAGGCCGACTCCACCGGTCTGCCGCCCGCGGGCATCGTCGAGACGGTAGAAGGGCTGAAACAACTTTTCCAGGGCATCGGGGGGGACACCTTCTCCACAATCGGTTACTCGAATTACCGCTTCGGAGCCACCGCCGATATCGCTCTTCTCGAGGTCAATCTCAACGGTTGAGCCCTCGCGAGTGTAGCGAATCGCATTTCGCACAACGTTCTCAATCGCACTGTGCAAAAGAGAAACATCTCCGCGCACCGCCCAGGTGCCACTAGGAATCTCGCTCTTTACATGGCAATGCCGCGCCTGTGCTTCGAACTCGGCATCTTCCGCGACGCCGAGCACCACTTCATCGAGCAAGACCGGGGTGGAAGGCACGCGTTGCTCGCCATCTTCCATGCGCGCCAGAGTCAACAAACGGCCGATCAGTTCATTCAAACGGCCAGCCTCGAGCTCGATGCGCTCGAGCATGGTAGCGCTTTCCGGCCCGGACCGCTGCCGCGCCAGTCCGAGGGCAACATTTAAGCGCGCGAGCGGCGATCGCAATTCGTGAGAAATATCATTCAGCAACCGCGACTGAGCTTTAACCAGAGTCTCAAGCCGCCCGGCCATCGTGTCAAAATCGCGAACCAATCCGGCAATCTCATCATGGCCTTTGCTATCCGCACTGCCGGCGCGGGCGGTGAGATCGCCCGCCGCGAGCTGCTGGGTCGCGGCCCGCAGCCGCACCACAGGCTTGGTCATATACCACGACAGAAAATAGCAAACGATTCCGGAAGACAGAACGGCGATGATGAGGCCTGGCACCGGAATGCCCCACGGGCCAAAGAAAACTCTTGGACCCGGGGGCAGTTCCATAGCAATGGTATAAAGATGACGCCCGTCGCTCGACGCCTTAGATTCAGTGAGGATTTGAGGATGTGGGAAAATCAATCCATGGTGCGGGGGCAGTGGACGCCCCGCGGCCACGCGTTCGGCCCACCCTGAGCTCGATCTGCCGGAGATCTCATCTCCCTGCTCGTTGAAAACGTAGACGCGCACGTGTTGCTTCAGCTGAAGGCCTTCGAGATACTCGCGAGCCTTTGGCGGGCCACCTTGCTCGAAAGCCTCGATGGCGTCGGTGAGGGCGGTCGAGCGCAGGGCTTCCCAAGTGGCGTTGCGCTGCGGGCGCAGAGCGAGCATGACAAGAATCGCGAGCACAAGAAACAAAGCTTGTGCCACCCAGAAAGAAATAAAAATTTTCAGGAAAAGGCTTTTCATGTTTCGCGGGTTACTGCACCCATCTGGAGATCATTTTAACTCGACGCCGTGGTTTTGACCGTTTCGGGCGTTTTGTCCGCCGATCGTTCGCGGGGACGCGCGAAAATGTAGCCTACGCCGCGGATGGTCTTGATGTGCTCGTCCGCATCGGTGTCGCCCAGTTTCTTTCGCACTTTGCTGACGTGCATGTCGATGCTCCGATCAAAAGGCGAGAATTTTCGGCTGAGCACGGCGTTGACCAAGCGCTCGCGGGGCACGACGCGTCCGGCTTCGCGCAACAGCACTTCGAGAAGATTAAATTCCACGGAAGTAAGGTCGATGGGCTGGCCGTCACGCCGGACGCTGCGGGTCGCGGGATCGAGTTCAATATCTCCGACGCGGACGATTTCCGGCGCGGAGGTGGCCGACTTATCTCCTCGCGTACGGCGCAGAATCGCGCGAATGCGCGCAACCAGTTCACGAGGATTGAAAGGCTTCGGCAGATAGTCGTCGGCGCCGATCTCCAGGCCGACGATGCGGTCGACATCTTCACCGCGCGCCGTCAACAGCAGAACAGGAAGCCGCGAAGTCGCGCGAATTCTGCGCAACACTTCGAAGCCGTTAATGCCGGGCAGCATGACATCAAGTACAACCAGCAAATAGCCTCCCCCGCTGGCACGCTGCAAACCGCTTTCGCCATCGTGCACCGATTCGACCGTGAATCCCTCTGCCTGCAAATACTCGCCAACGAGCGTGCAGAGTTCAACGTCGTCGTCGATGATTAAAATGCGCTCCATCTTGCCTTTCATTGTGCCTCACGAAACCCGCGGCAAGCGGTAAAGAATTGTCAAACTATTAAAACCAATCGGTTAACCAATGTTTCCCCTTTGACAAAACTTTACTCGGGTTGACGGTCTTTTTACCACTTTCCTCCGTGGTGGGTGTTTCTATAATCGTACGGAGAATACGTCCAAGGTTCCGGAAAAGAACCGGTCTTCGGGCAAGAAATCAGGAGTTAAAACAGACTATGAAATCGATTCGGTTTCGGTTCCTCGCGGCAGCGCTAGCGGTGATGATGGGCGCTGCAATTGCCAAATCACAAACTACAGATTCGACTACTCCGCCTCCGCCGGCGGCTGGGCCGATGCAGGGGCCGGGAATGTTCGGAGTTGGCCACCTGCTTCAATTCTATGCCAAGGAACTGGGCATAACGGAAGATCAGAAAATAGCCATGAGGGCGATCCTGCAGAAAGAACATTCGACCCTGCATCCGCTGATGCAACAGATGCACCAACTGGATGAGCAACTGAACCCCTACGTACAGGGCACATACGACGCCACTAAGGTTCAGGCTCTGGTCTCGGCGCAGGCACAGACACTGGTTCAGCTGAAGGTTGAAGAGGCGCGCATTCACAATGAGCTTTACCAGATGCTCACCCCTGATCAGCAGGCCAAGCTGAAACAACTACAGGCCGAACGCGAGGCCCGGATGCAGCAGAGGATGCAGAACCCTGCAGGCGGCGACTCCCAGCAGGAACAGTAACGGCAGTGTGCGGGGTCAAGCACGGGCTTGATCCCGCGCGCTCGAACGGCTCGTGTTCGCCCTCAAGGACGCTGCCATGGAATTGCTTCAATCATTCGTATTCGATTTAGGGTGGCTCTTCTTCGCGGCGTGGGGAACGGCTCTCACCACCTTAGCGATAATTGCCTTTAGGCCGGACATCGCGGCAAGGTCCGGTGACCCGAACGCCCCAGCGGATGGCCGCTAATCCCGCGCCTCCAAGCGGCACTAACCTGATCGATTGCGTACCTAGCTTCCCTGACCTAGCTTTGCGACCCGCCTGTTAAAATTTCATCTACACAACTGCATGATTCCCGAGCGCCTGCGACCGTTGCTGCCTTATTTGAAGCGATACCGTTGGGGATTATTGGCTGGCGGGCTGTGCGTGGTATTCAGCAATGGCGCATGGGTTCTGCTGCCGCTGGTGATCGGCAACGCCGTCGGAGATCTCGAGAAGGGCGTCACCGCGGCGAAACTGCTGCGCTTTGCCTTCGAAATGCTGGGACTCGCCGCGGTTCGCGCAACTTTTCTTTTTCTGACCCGCTGGATCGTGATCGGCATTTCGCGAGACATCGAATTTGACCTGCGTAACGATCTTTTCGCCCACCTGGAAACGCTCTCGTACTCCTATTACCAACGCACCCGTACCGGCGACGTTATGGCTCGCATGACCAACGACCTGAACGCGGTCCGCATGCTGCTCGGGCCAGCAATCATGTATTCGGCGAACACTCTATTGTTTACCGCCGCGGCTTTGTCGTTTATGGTCCACATAAGCCCTAAGCTTACGTTTTACGCGTTTCTGCCTCTGCCCGTGGTGAGCGTCGTCATTCAATATTTCGGCCGCCGGATTCACGAGCGCTTCGAAAAAATCCAGGAAATGTTCTCTGAAATCTCGGCCCGGGCGCAGGAGAATTTTTCCGGGGCTCGCGTGATTCGCGCCTACGTGCAGGAGGAAGCAGAAATTCGATCGTTCGAAGCGGCTAATCAGGAATATGTTTCGCGCAGCCTGAAACTGGTTCGACTCATGGGCATGTTGTGGCCCACGCTCGAGTTCATGTTGGGTCTGGCTATGGTGCTGGTGTTATGGATTGGCGGGCGCGAAGTACTGGCTGGACGTATGGAGATCGGCGGCTTCACCTCCTTCACGATTTACATGATGCAGTTGACCTTCCCTGTGATCGCTCTGGGTTGGGTAGTCAATATCTTTCAGCGTGGAACCGCATCTCTCGTGCGCCTCAATGAAATTATCGAGGAGCGGCCCGAAATTAGGGATGAAGCGGCAGCGGGCATTCAGGAGGTGAATGGCGAAATCGAATTTCGCGGCTTGAATTTCGCTTATGATGGCAAGCCCGTGCTGCGCGATGTGAATCTGCGTATTCCGGCCGGGAGCAGCATGGCGATTGTAGGTCCAACTGGCGCCGGTAAAACAACCCTTATGAACCTGATTCCGCGCATTTACGACGCTGCGGCGGGAATGGTCTTGATCGATGGCCGACCGATTCGGGACTTCTCCATCGCGGCGTTGCGCAAAAATATCGGTTTCGTACCACAGGAAACCTTCCTCTTCAGCGATCGCATTCGCGACAACATCGCGTTGGGCGTGGAATCGGCTAGCGACTTGGAGATTCGTGACGCCGCCGCTGCCGCTAACATTGCCGGCGAAATCGAGGATTTCGCCGAGGGATATCAAACCATGGTGGGCGAGCGCGGGATTACTCTTTCCGGCGGGCAGAAACAGCGTACAGCCATTGCCCGCGCCCTGATTCGCAATCCTCGCATCCTGATACTCGATGATGCACTCTCCAGTGTCGACACACACACGGAGGACAAGATTCTCAGCCACCTGCGAGAAGTGATGAAAGGCCGAACCACGATCTTCATCTCTCACCGCGTTTCGACGGTTCGCAACGCTGACCGCATTACCGTGCTGCATGAGGGCCGCATCGTCGAAACCGGCACGCACAATGAATTGCTCGCCTTGAACGGATATTACAGCGACTTGTACAACAAACAACTTTTGGAAGAAGAATTGGCAGAGGTCTAGAACTGGTTCAGAGCAAATCTAAGGTAGAGGTTTTGGAGCTTCTGTTCCCCGCCTATCGTGTACGATGATTCGCCATGCGGCGAATCGATGCGCCTGAGATTCTCGATTCCGATGCCTGCTCTCCTGCCGAAGTTCAAGCCGCTCTGAAAACCCTAGGCCGGATCAATCGCTGGTTCGGGGGCGTCAGTACTACCGAGTACTTAGTGGAATGTGCGGCCGAAGTCGCTCGCAGAACGACACTTTCGCTCCTGGAAGTTGCGTGCGGGACGGGAGAAGTACCGCTTGTGGCGCGCGATCGACTTGCGCGGCGCGGAGTCTCGCTGCGGGTGACGCTGCTCGACCGGGCGCATTCGCATCTTGAAGCGCACCGTACCTCCAATCGAGACCAGGCTCTCAGAATTCCGGCGGTTGCCGCCAATGCGCTGGCGCTGCCTTTTCAGGACGGGGCTTTCGACCTGGTCAGTTGCAGCCTTTTCGCGCATCACCTTGCGCCCCAGCAGTTGACTTTTTTTGTGCAAGAAGGTCTGCGCGTCAGCCGGGCTGCGCTGCTGATCAACGACCTCGTGCGGCACCCGTTGCACCTGGCGCTGGTGTATGCGAGTTTCCCCATCATGGGCAGCCGGGTTGCGTGGCTTGACGGATTGACGTCGGTGCGCCGCTCTTATACTCCTGAAGAAATTCGAGAGCTGATTTCTTCTTCGGTGAAAACGGCAGCGAAACTTCATATTTCGCGGCACTATCTTTTCCGCATGGGAGCCATCGTGTGGAAGAAAAATTGATCGAACCACGACAGCCAAAAGGGACTAGCGAACCACCAGCACTTCGCGGATGCTGTCGCGCGCGAGAAAAAATTTGATGGAAGCGAAGTCGCGGAACAGAGTTTCGATGTGACGGTTGTTGAATACGCGCTGCAATTGGAATCCTTCCGAAACTGCGGTGTGTATGGCGCCGGTTGGACCGCGGCGCGTTTCCCGCCGGAGTTCGATCTTCTGCATTTCCAGGATGTCAGGTCCCACAATATGGAAGCGGTGGCACGGCGTGTCAGGTCCCGCGTCGCGAGTGTGAAAGAACGCCAGCAGCATCCCGCCCGGCTTCAACACCGACCATAACCTTCCTACGACCGGCTTGACCAGCCCCTCATCAAGATAGTCAGCGAGATTCCAGCATAGGATCGCGTCAAAGCGGGCCGCCGGATACACCAGATTTTCGGCAAGAAACTTCCGGCTATCGAGAATCGTGGTTCCGTTTTCATCTTTGGTTAGAAGCGCAGGATCCGTTGACGCGGTGAGCAGATCTTCGCTGTAAATCTTGTGGCCGCGCTCGGTGAAATGTCGGATGTTGGTAGGCGAGGTCGATCCCAGATCGAGAACACACAGGTTTTCGGCAGTCTCCCAGTGGTGCCATAACTCTGCCAGCCCGCTGGAGCGCCGGGTCAATTTCGATGAAGTTTGTGCCGGAGCGGTCTCCGGTGCTGAGGAACCGCGAAAAAGTTTCATGAGGTTGTGCGAGGTGTACGACATTCGAATGTGCTTTAAACGATCAACATCGAACCTGGAAAATATTCGGGGATCTAATTCGCGGGACTTACAACGTTCGTCCGTAATCCCGAGATGTTGCCGCAAAGCCCTTACCCGCTCACTTGATGTCAGTGCGGTGAATATCGACTTTCCCCTTCAAAAAAGCGCCCTCTTCGATAGAAATTCGTTGCGTGGCAATGTCTCCGGTTACGTTAGCCGACTTCCTTAGTTCGACGCGATCGCTGGCTTGTATGTTGCCCTCAAGTTTACCCTGCACGACAACGCCCTTGGCGTCGATGCTGGCTTTCACCTGGCCGTTTGGTCCTACTGTCAGACTGTTGCCCTTCAAAGCGATCGTGCCTTCCACAAGCCCATCCAGATAAAGATCCTCGCTACCGGAAAGTTCGCCTTTGATCACTACAGACTTGCCAATCTGCGCCACACCGCCGCCTGATGCGCTCATGGAAATGCTCCTGATGGTGAGAGAATCAATATGAGCAGCCCTCCTGCGGGAACCCGGGATACAACCGGAAAGCCGTCCATTGCAACGACTATACGCAAGGCGGGGACTGTGCGGCAAGCGCCGGGAAGGTTTCGATTTTGCGAACGCCGACCATCGCCAGAGAGAATTGCATCCAGCTTAATTGTTAGACTTAGTTGTTCGACCAGGAGGAGTTGCTGAACCGCTATCGAGCAAGGATGGTTCTTAGAATTCTCGCCCTGTCGTCGCTGGCGTACTGGGCGTCCGTTCCTTCCTCCGCTGAGGAACCTCAGCTAGCACCCATCGAACTGGTTCGCGCTACGGTGGCCAATGAAGTGGCCGCCGGAAACGCAAACCCGGACGGGATGAAGCACATGTTCCGTGACCGCAAGAGCACCCCGCAAGGGTCTCAAACCAGAATCTATGTGGAAACCCGGGATGGAATGGCCGGAATGACCGTCGCCTATAACGACAAGCCTCTGAGTCCACAGCAAAGGCTGGATGAAAAAGGACGTCTAGCCGGACTGGTGAGCAATCCGGAGCAATTGAAACGCAAGCAACGCGAGCAGAAAGAAGACGGCGATCGCACTCTCCGCATCCTGAAAGCGATTCCAGAAGCGTTTTTGTTCGAGTACGACGGGACGGTTCCCGGTGCTGGCGCGATCGGCCGCGCCGGCGTGAATCTTGTCCGGTTGAAATTTCGCCCCAATCCCGCGTTCCATCCACCGACTCATGTCGAGCAGGTCTTGTTGGGAATGAGCGGATTCGTCCTGATCGACCCTTTGCAACGGAGGATCGCGGAAATCGATGGCACGCTGCTACAAGCAGTAAGTTTCGGATGGGGAATTCTCGGCCATCTCGACAAGGGCGGTCATTTCCTCGTCAACCAAGCCGACGTAGGCGATAACTGCTGGGAACTCTCGCGCATGTCTTTGACTTTCACCGGAAAGATACTGCTCTTCAAGAACATCGCTATCAAATCGGATGAAATCTTCAGCAACTTCCGGCGCGTTCCGGATGATACAACCTTTGAGCAGGGCGTGAAGCTGCTGGAGGCAGAAAGTGCCAAGTTCGCGTCCGGCGGCTCGGAGACGGCGGACGTGAACAGAACTCCACAATAGTCGAGCCTTGGCGGTCGTGACGCGATGATTTTTCCCGAGAATTGAGTGCTCAGTTCCTTAGGTTACTGTGCCGCGCGAACCGTTTCCTTGCGAACGGTTAAGGTCTCGATAAAATCTTCCTTCACTCGATAACCGGTACCAGGCTCGTCGCGAATGGCGATCGTTCCTTGCGGCGAGACTTTGACCTCCGGCTCAATAATATCTTCTTTCCAGTAGCGCTTCGAAGCAGAAACATCTCCCGGCAGGCTGAAATTTTCCAGCGTCGAAAGCGCGATATTGTGGGCACGGCCGATGCCCGACTCCAGCATGCCGCCACACCAGACGGGAATCTTTTGCGACAGACAAATGTCGTGAATGTGCTTGGCTTCGCTGAACCCACCGACCCGCCCAACCTTGATATTAATGATTCGGCACGCGCCGATCTCGAGCGCAATTGCAGCCTTGCGCGCGCTGACGATCGATTCGTCAAGGCAAATGGCGGTTCTCAGTTCTTTCTGTAATCGCCCATGGTAGAAAATGTCATCGTCCCAGAGGGGCTGTTCCATCATCAGGAGATTGAACTGATCAAATTTGCGCAAGTGTTCGAGCTGATCGAGCGTGTAGGCGGAGTTGGCGTCGCAACTAAGCGTAATCTCCGGCCAGCGGGAACGAATTTTCTCCAGCACATTTACATCCCAACCTGGTTTAACTTTTATTTTTATGCGGCGATATCCGGCAGCCAGCTCGACCTGAATTTTCTCGAGCAACTGCTCGACGGAATCCTGAATGCCGATTGAGACTCCGCAAGGAATCTCGCTGCGCGTGCCGCCCAGCAGCTTCCACAGTGGCATTTTTCTTTGTTTCGCTTCCGCGTCCCACACCGCGTTCTCCAGAGCCGCTTTCGCCATGCGGTGCCCGCGCACTCTCGATAAAAGCGCAACGCAATCACGGGCCGATTCGAGATTGCGCCCAATGAGCGCGGGAGCAAGATAGTGAGTGATAGTGGGCCAGGCAGTTTCCGCCCATTCGCTGCTATAAAACGGATCTTCGCCGGCAACGCATTCGCCCCAGCCGTTGACACCCTCGCAATGAACCGTGACTAGTGGAATGCGGCGGCTGTAGGTGCGCCCGAAACTCGTCTCGAAAAAATGGACGAGCGGCATTTGAATCTCTCGGATAGTGACAGCTTCAATTTTCATAGTTCGAGGAACCGACCCATCCAGCGCGGAAGCGCTGAGTCATGGAGAAAAAATTTGAAATCTACCTCCGATCTTCGCCTTTCATAGTCTCACTGCCCTCGCGAGGGGAATCACTCTCTCGACGAGTAGGACCATCGCTCGTCCCAACTGCCGAGCATAAACTTGCCGTTGCCTGCTGAATCGCGCTGGTAGCCGAGCACGACGAGACCGCCTTCAAAAGCCGGCAGGAATTGGTTGCGGTTTCTTTCTTGAATTTGCCGCGCCTTCTCCCTGGTTTCGGCTGATGCTTTCCACTGGTAAATCTCAGCCGGAACTTCAATCGTGGCTTTTTGCTCGAAGGACGGGCACTTGCCAGTCTCAAGCAGCGTCTGCACACGCTTCGATTTCAACCACCATTCGGCGATCAACCGGTCGCTGGGAAGCCCGCCCTGCAACGGCGACGAAGTGATTCCATACTGGTTGATGTTGTAGCGCCGCGAAATCGCTCCCAGCTTTTCAATATTGAGGTACGCATTCTTGATTTCCAGCGGATCGTACGTCCACTCGATCAGTTCGATGCCTCTCGATAAGGCATCTTCACGCTGCAGCAACTTCAAGCGGCGCCCCAGGCCAGAGTTGCGGTGCTCTTTGCGAACGGCGAGCATGTGAGAATGCAAATAAAGATGGCCCGACCGGGTTCCCGGCACCGACAGCGCGAACCCAGTCATCTCTTTGCCGTCGAAAGCCCCCATCACCTGGCCCCCAACTTTTTCAGCCACGACAAACATGCGCAAAGGCACGAGTTCGTCGTCGGTGAAATTCCAGATTTCCTTTTGCAACGCGACACAGGTTCGCAGCTCGTCCAAGCCTTGGCAGCGGCGGATCACAATCGCGTCCCGGCTCACCCTTGTTTCTCCTGCAACTTAGCC
>JASHNX010000336.1 GCA_030041415.1 Candidatus Sulfotelmatobacter sp. | reverse complement strand
TGGCGGAGAGGGAGGGATTCGAACCCTCGGTACAGGTGTTAGCCCGTACAACGGTTTAGCAAACCGCCGCATTCGGCCACTCTGCCACCTCTCCGACTCTGCTAATTCATCATCTGCCGAGGCGTTCTGACGATGCCTTGCTCGCCTGCTTCGCGTTCGCTTGACCATGCACCTAACTTGGCAGCTCGGCTTGGCGTGCATCGGCGCAACATTAATAATCACGAAAATAATTCACGAATGCGAGCAAAATGGTATTCGCCGAGCGGCTCCTAGCATTTCATGTGTGATCTTACACCACCGCGTCCGCTCGCGGCCAGCAGAGGTGAGCGGAGTCGCCTCGACTAAGAAGCATCCGGGCAGAAAAGGTGCGCACCTATTGATGAGGAGGCGGCGCGCGGAGTTATCCCTTAGTCGTGAACGCCAGGGTCAACAACGTCTTCTGTTCCACTTCATGCGCTTTCGCGCTGCCACTTGCGGGGCTGGGACTGGAGCTGCGCTTCACCGATAGCACGTGGCGATTGCCGGCGATGCGCTCAAGTCGCGGCAACATGTTGAACAGCGCCCCCATGTTGGCCGGTTCTTCCTGCACCCAGACGATGTCGCCTTCGCTGCCGTGGCGGGCAAATTCGTCGGCGAGTTCTTTATCCGGGAAAGGATACATCTGCTCGACAAACACAATCGCCGTGGAATTGTCTTTTCTCTTTGTGCGCTCAGCGCGGAGTTCGTGGCCGATTTTGCCGGTGCAGACCAGAATGCGATCGGCCCGGCCAATTTCGGTATCGGGAAGAACGTTGCGGAAATTCTTGTTTGTAAAATCCTCGATGGGCGATGACGCGTCCGGATGGCGCAACATGCTTTTTGGCGTAAAGACGATGAGCGGCTTACGCCAGTGGCGAAGCGCCTGGCGCCGCAGTAGATGAAAATATTGCGCGGCGTTCGAGGGTTGCGTGATTTGAATGTTGTGTTTGGCCGCGAGTTGAATAAAGCGCTCGATGCGGGCACTGGAATGCTCGGGGCCCTGGCCTTCGTAGCCGTGCGGAAGCAGCAGCACAAGGCCAGAGAGCAGGTTCCACTTGGCTTCGCCGGCCGAGATGAATTGATCGATGACGGCCTGGGCAACGTTGACGAAATCGCCGAACTGAGCCTCCCACAAAACCAGCGCTTCGGGATAATCCCGACTATAGCCGTATTCGTAGCCGAGCACTCCAGGCTCGGACAACGTTGAATTGTGGATTCCGCAGCGAGCCTGCCCAGCCGCGATGTTCTCTAGCGGAACATATTCATTTTCGTTTTCGATGTCGATGAGAGCGGAATGGCGTTGATTGAACGTGCCGCGCCGGGAGTCTTGCCCCGACAAGCGAACCGGCATGCCAGATTTCACCAGACTGGCAAAGGCGAGGGCTTCGGCCATGCCGTAATCGACGGCGCGCTTGCCTTCGCCCATTTCGGCGCGTTGCTCGAGAAGCTTTTTTACTTTGGGATGAATATGAAAGTCGCTTGGATAAGTGGTGAGCCGTGACGATAGCTCAGTGAGTTCCTCTTTCGATAACCCGGTTTCGACTTCGAATTCGGGCTTGTGGAGTCCGCCGTAATATTGGTCCCAATACTTGGGTAGCTCGCGCAGAGTGGGCTTCTTGGTCAGCTTGCCCGCATTTTTCTGCGCCGATTCGAACTCAGCTTTGATTGCCGCGGCCTGCTCAGGGGCATCGGTTGCTCCGATGTCATCGGCATAGATTTCCCACAGCGGAGGATGATCTTTGATCTTCTTGTAAAGCAGCGGCTGCGTGACGGTAGGATCGTCGACTTCGCTGTGGCCGTGCCGGCGATATCCGATGAGATCGATGACAACGTCGGTGCCGAAGCGATAGCGATATTCGGTGGCGAGGCGCCCGACGCGCACGACAGCGTCGACATCTTCGCCGTTGACGTGAAAGATCGGGATCGACTGGCGGCGCGCAATGCAGGCGGCGAAACGGGTCGAGTGTTCTTCAACGTAGCTGGTGGTGAATCCGAGAAGATTGTTGACCACGATGTGAATCGTGCCGCCCACAGTATAGCTCGGCAAATCCGCATAGTTCATGGTTTCGGCGAGAATGCCCTGTCCCGCAAATGCAGCGTCGCCGTGAACGAGGAGTGGCAGAAATTTTTCCCGACCGCCTTCGCCGGTCCGGTCTTGTTTGGCGCGCGTGCGGCCGACGGTCACGGGATCGACGGCCTCAAGATGACTGGGGTTCGATACGAGATGAATGTGAACCTTGCCGCCGCTGTGTGTGACATATTCGCCGGTAGCGCCCATGTGATATTTCACATCGCCCGAACCGAGAACGCTGCGCGGATCGACATCTTCGAAACCGGCGAAGATTTCTTCCGGAGGACGTTTCGCCACGTGTGCGATGACGTTGAGGCGGCCGCGATGGCTCATGCCCATGACCAGTTCGACTGCGCCGAGGCGCGCGCCAGTGTCAAGAATTTCATCGACAAGCGGAATCAGCGCAGTGACGCCTTCGAGCGAAAAGCGTTTGCTGCCGAGATAACGCTGCTGCATGACCTGCTCAAAAATGTCGGCGCGGATCAGCAGGTCGAGAATGCGCTTGCGATCTTCCTCGGTAAGCTCGAAACCCTGGGAGGGCGATTCCATGCGATCGTAGATCCACTGGCGGCGCTCGGGAGAGTAGATATGGTTGATTTCGACGCCGATAGTGCTCGAGTAAATGGCGCGGGCCTCGCGGGCGTACTCGTTATCGCCTTGCAGCTCGGGCGTGGGTCGCGGGCGAAGAAAGCCAAGAGGATCAAGGTCGCCTTCAAGGTATCCCCATTGGCGGAAGGCATTGAAGGTACGTTCGCGCTCGGGGTTAGTCGCTCCGTTTGACGGAGGCTCGACGACTGCGGCAGCGCCGCGGGACACTTGCGATTTTACGTTAGCCATAATTGCGTAGTTACTAGAATAAAGGATGCAGGACAATTACTGGGAGATTCTGCGGCGCGGGCCAATCGCGTCCAGTGCAGAGTTTCACAGGGATACTAGGCAGAAGAGAGAAGCGAGGTTCGATGGCTCGAAAAAAGCTGAACGCAACGCGCGCGAAACATATGCGGGGGAAGGCGACTCTTCTGGGGATACCGCTTGACGTAAATTCATCCTATTTGCGCGGACCGGCCGAGGCTCCCGGAAAAATTCGCGAAGCGTTTCGCTGCGAAGCATCAAACGGATGGTCGGAGTTGGGCGTTGATGCTGGCGCGGCAAACGCCTTCGCCGACGCCGGCGATTTGCGATTGAGCAACACGCGGGAAAAAATCGAGAACGATTTGGCCGAAATCGAACAAGCTATAGCGAAATTGTTGAACGATGGCGAGCGGCCGATCATACTGGGCGGAGATCACTCGATTACGTATCCGATCCTGAGGGCTGTCGGTCCGCGCCATCGCGATCTTACGATTCTTCACTTCGACGCGCATTCCGATCTGTACGACGAGTTCGAGGGCAGCCGGGTATCGCATGCCTGCCCGTTTGCGCGAATCATGGAAGAGAGGCTGGCCAAGCGGTTGATTCAGGTTGGGATTCGCACTTTGAACCTGCATCAGAAGGAGCAAGCGGAACGGTTCGGTGTGGAAATTTTGCAGATGGCCGAGCTCCCTGCCTACGGCAGATTGAAGGTGCGAGGGCCGGTTTACATCTCTTTCGATATGGACGTGCTCGATCCGGCGTTCGCTCCCGGGATTTCGCATCGCGAGCCCGGAGGAATGAGCGTGCGTGAGGCAATCGCGCATCTGCACGCAACTGAGGGCAATCTCGTGGGCGCGGATATTGTCGAGTACAATCCAGCGCAGGATATTTCCGGAATTACGGCAACTGTGGCGGGAAAGATTTTGACGGAAATTTTGGGCAAGATGATTGCATAACGACGAGTTTTGCATAGCAGCTCAGTCGAAGAAGGCAGGTTATGTCAGATAACGGTCTTATCCAGGTCAGCAGCCCTTATGCGGTGGAAGAAACTGTGAAGCGGTTGCAGTCGGTTCTAGCGCAGCGCGGAGTGCAGGTCTTTGCTCTCATCGACCACAGCGGCGAAGCAGAAAAAGTGGGCTTAAAAATGCCGCCCACGAAAGTGCTCATCTTCGGCAATCCGAAGGGAGGAACGCCGCTGATGCTGGCGGCGCCGTCGCTGGCTATCGATCTGCCGCTAAAGGTGCTGATCGCGGAAGGTGAAAACGGGAAGACCCAGGTTACTTACAACAGCCCGGAATATCTGCAGCAGCGACATGGCGTGCCTGAGAATTTGATCAAGAACATCGCCGTCGTAGGCGCGCTGGTGGCGAAGGCTGTGGAATAATGCTGGCCGGTCATCCGGAGGCGCTTTGATCGAAGACTCGAGTAAGGCGACGAACCATTTAGCCAACGAGCGCACCTTTCTGGCGTGGCTGCGGACGAGTGTGGCGATCGTCGTTTTCGGATTTGCAATTGGACGGTTCGCAATCGCTCTCCGGCAGTTGAGCGCGTTTCAGGGGCACGTCACGAAGACGACCGGCCTTTCTGTGTGGATGGGTGTGGCTTCGATTGTAGCGGGCGCTGTGTTGGCTGTCGCCGGATTGCTCCGATACCGGCGAACTCGAATGTTGCTGGAAGAAGGAAAATTCGAGCCAGCTGGATTCATGGTCGATGTGGTCACGATTATTACCGTGATCTTTGGGCTCGCACTGGCGGGATATCTGATTTTTGTAGAAAAGAATCTGAGCTAGGTTCGGCAGTTTTTGCATAAACGATGGCGAACGAACACGAAAAAGAAGCGGTCGCGCGCGCAAGTTTGAGCTTCATTCAAGACGGTCAGGTGGTTGGCATCGGAACGGGGTCGACCGCTGCTTGCTTCATTCAGTTGCTGGGCGAGCGGGTCAAGAATGGCCTGCGCATCCGCGGCGTTCCAACGTCCGACCGTTCCAGGGAGCAGGCGGCGAGTCTAGGGATCGCGATTACGACGCTTGATGAATGTCCGGAAATCGATGTGACGGTCGACGGAGCGGATGAAGTCGACCCCCAGTTGCGGCTGATAAAAGGCGGTGGTGGAGCTCTGCTGCGCGAAAAAATCGTGGCTTCAGCCTCAAAGCAAGTGGTGATCATTGCCGATTCGACGAAGCGAGTTCCCATGCTCGGAAAATTCGGTCTGCCGGTGGAGGTAATCAAGTTCGCGCGAGCGGTGGTACAGAAGAAAATCGAAGCCCTCGGCGCGCGCGTTTCCTTGAGGCACGACGGCAACAAACCTTACCGAACCGATGAAGACAATTACATACTGGATTGCCATTTCGGCGAAATCGCCGATCCGGAGCGGCTGGCCAGGCAACTGAGCGACATGCCGGGCATAGTTGAGCACGGATTGTTCATTGGCATGGCGAGCGTGGTGTTGGTCGCTGAAGGAAACGAGGTGGTCGAACTGCGGCGGAGGAGATAAGCGACTGTCGAAGTGACCGGGGGATCGGATTACGAAATATTCGAGGACACAGGCGGGCGTTTGCGAAGCTCGTTGAGAAGAGCGATTCCACTGACGGCGAAGCAGACCACCGCAGCCAGAGCGGTTGCCATCCTGAACCACGGTTTGAAGTGAATGAAATCTCCAAAAACAGCTCCGGCGGAAAAAACTACCCCGAGGGCGGTCAGCCAAAGCGATGCGCGCGGAGACGCCTTGGCCTTCGGCGAAGCTGCTTCCGGCCCCAGCTGAAACTGTAAGAGCAGGGCCGCAACTCCGATCGCTGCCACGACCACCATCGACAACGGGCTGCGGAACGCGGTTCGACTCGTGTAAAGAACAATTAGCGCCAGCGCGGCCAGCAGGAGTCCGGAAGCGACAATGCTACCTGCCGGGCGGGACCGGCTATTCGGGCCGAGGTTTGGATGCTCATCCGGCACAGGAATTCGCTCACCCGATTTATACAGGTGCGGGCCGCCTTTGCCAAATTGGGAACGGGTAATTAACTGGGTAATTAATCGCTTGCCGCCCGGTTTCCCCCAGTGAGCCGCTCGGCCTGCGGCGGAGCTACGTGGTTCACGGCGTACAAAACCAATTCCACCCGGGAGGAAACACCCAGCTTGTCGAACACGCGGAACAGATACTTCTTGATGGTGTGTTCGCTGAGATCTAGTTCGCGGGCAATGTCGCGATTGCTCAAACCTTCAACCGCGAGGGCGACAACCTGCTCTTCACGCGGGGTAAGCATTCCGCGGCCATCAGAGTTTACTACCCGCAGCGAAGGTACTTCCGAAACGAGATCGAGCAGGAACCGCATTTGTTCGGAGTTGGCCCAAACCTGTCCCTCGGCTGCTCGCTGAATGCAGCGGCAAAGCAGGCGGAAGTGTGTGTTGGCAATGCAGAAAATCCCACGAACTCCTGATCGGAATGCGGTGATGACCAGTTCGCGATCGCAGGATTCAACTAAAAGGATCTTGGCGGTTGCAGGGTAAGAAAGATGGAGCCGGCGCAAGGCTGCCATCTGGGTAGCGATGTTGATGGAGTGATTGAGCGAAAATACGACCACCTCAGCGGCCGCTGCTGCCATCGCCTGAAGAATGGAAGCCTCGTCGACCGTGCAAATCGATACCCGGAACTCACTGCGGCGGCGCAAGGCACCGGTCAGCAGTTGTGCCTGCATGAGATTCGAGTCTGCGATGAGTACGGGAATTGCCTTGAGCGAGTGATGGCGTGCACTCATTAAAAGAGAACTCCGGAATTCAGAAAATCGATCTTAGGAGGGCGAGGTTGAAGACTCAAGGAAGCTACGCGAAAAATTTACCGCAGACTCTCGAATTGGGAAAGAAGGACTCGTGGCTGTGAAAAAGAGCAGAGTTCCGGTGTGTTTGTGAGGTCCAGCGATTTTGTTATCCGCGCTTTTCGCCGTCATTACGGATATCTGCATCCATTTCGTGCTTTCGATTTCCGGGGAGCTGTGATCTCGCGAACATGCAAGTCTACTTTCGTAGGTAACCCATAGTAAGACGCGCTGCAGTTCTGCTTCAGGCTGCGCGCGAAGCAAAAGCCGCGCCGTTGCGAGTGTTCTGTGATTCTCAGTTCTGAAAGCTCGATGCCACTCAGGTAGACACTACTTTCCATGTCTTGTGGCTAGACTCCAACTCGCCCTATTCTGCGCAGCGGACAGTCGAACGGAAGCCGTGAAATCAGAGGCTTGAATCATCGCTGCATGAAAGGCATTGCCAATTCGGTCAAAGTCATGGGGCTGATGGTCCTCGTGTTTTTCGTTGCCAGCGCATCTTCGCAGGATCGAAAAGGACAGGGGCTGGGTGAACAGACTTCTCAAAGCGGCCAAACCGGAGCTGGCGTGGGGGCCACGACAGCTATGGCCGCTGCAATCGGGCAAGCGGACGGCACGGGAAACCCTGCGCTCGGAGGGCGCCGTCCGCTTTACCGGCTCACCCGTAGCGATGTAGTGGAGCTGAGCTTCACCTTATCGCCGGAGTTCGATCAGACGCTGACGATTCAGCCCGACGGATACATCATGCTGAAAGATGCAGGCGCGGTATTCGCGCAGGGTCTAACTCTCGAAGAACTAGAACATGCGGTAGACAAGGCCTATACGGGCTATTTGCACAACCCCGAGGCTGCTGTTGCATTGAAAGAATTTGAGCATCCTTATTTCATTGCTGGGGGCGAGGTCGGACGGCCGGGTAAATACGAATTGCGGGCAGACCTCACCGTGATCGAAGCGATTGAGATCGCGGGCGGATTTACACATCAGGCAAAGCACTCCCAAGTTTTGCTGTTTCGGCGAGTCAACGACGGAATTTTTGAAACCCACGTCTTCAACCTGAAAAATATGTTGAAGAAGAAAAACTTGGGCGAGCTTGCCTGGCTGCGTCCTGGAGATTTGATTTTCGTCCCCCAGAATGTGGTTTCGAAGATTCAGCCGTTTCTCACCAGACCTGCATTGGACATGTATGTAAGCTCGACTCAGTTTTAGGGAGAGGAAAACTGCCAGACTCGTATGAATGATCAACACGCACTTTCCAGAGCAGCGGACCCAGATTCCCCAACCGTGCGGGAACTGGCGATGGTTCTGTTCCGGCAAGAGAAGATGTTTCTCATCGTGTCGGGTTCGGTTTTTCTTTTGGCTGTTGTTTATGCGTTCGCCGGCGCGAGCTATCGGGCGCATCTTCAGGTGCTGGTTCGCCGGGGCCGCTCCGATCCTCCGGCTACCGCTCAGCCGAATGCCCCTCCGGATTTTTCTCGCGTGGAAGTAACTGAGGAGGAGCTCAACTCGGAAGTTGAACTCTTGAAAGACGATGACGTGCTGCGCCGCGTGGCGACGGAGAACAACCTTGCCGCGCATGACTGGCTGCGATGGCTGCGTCCGCACGAAGACCAGGCTGCGCAGGTGGAGCGGGCAGCGCGCAGGCTCGGGAAAAAGTTGGATGTGGAGGCGATCAAGAAGACCAATGTGATCGCCGTGGATTATGACGCCACCGATCCCCAAATTGCCGCTCATGTGCTGCAGTCCCTGGCTACGGCTTACCTGGAAAAGCATATGGAGGTACATCGCCCTGGGGGACAGCTCCTTTTTTTCGATGAACAGACAGCGGAGTCGCGGCGGCAACTGGATCAGGCCGAAAAGAGATTATTGGATTTCACCAACACGCATGATGTTGTGATGGCCGCGAAGCAACGCGATCTGGAGCTCGAAAGCATCGACCAGGTGGAAGCAAACTACCGTCAGAGCCAATCACAGATGGCGGAAGTTAACTATCGCATACAGGAACTCAAATACGACCTGGCACGGTTGCCGAAGCGAATGGTGACGCAGATTCGCACTTCTGACAATCCGGAACTGCTGCGGGCGTTGAAAGCCAGCCTGCTGGATCTTCAGTTGAAGCGGATTCAGCTGCTGACGAAGTTTGAGCCAGTTCATCCGCTGGTGAGGGAGGTCGATCAGCAGATCGCGCAGGCAAAGGTAGCGATCGAGAATGAGAAATCGAATCCGATTCGCGATGAGACGACTGATCAGGACACGAACTATGAGTGGGCGAGAGCCGAATTGCAGAAGGCGGAGGTTGAGAAAAAAGGATTAGAAGGGCGCGAGGCGACCGCAGTTGCGCAACTGGCGGAATATCGTTCGTTGGCCCGGCAGTTCGGCGAGGACGCCATTACGGAGGACGACCTTACAAACAGTGAAAAAGCAGCGGAGGACAATTACCTGCTCTACGTGAAAAAGCGCGAGCAGGCGCGCATGGGAGACGCACTCGATGAAGGCGGAATCGTGAATGTTGCCATCGCCGAAAAACCCGTGGTGCCGGCGCTTCCCCGCTGGCCGCCCGCAATTGTCGTCGTCGTGGGGTTTGCCGGCGCATTGGTCTCCGGGACTGGAGCCGCATTTACCGCCGACTATCTCGATCCAGCGTTGCGCACTCCGGAAGAAGTGATCGCTTGTTTGGAGCTGCCGGTATTGGCATCTTTGCCGGAAGGTAGAGGAGCACGATTATCCGCTTGAAGGGGAAATGATGAGCGCAAATACAGAAGTGTTGCAGGGTTCCGAGCTGATTGGATCAGCGGCACAGGTGAAGGCAAGCCCGCGGATGCGGATCGTTCACGAAACCAGCGGCTGGAACCCGGAAGCGTTCGCTCGCGAGCAAATTCGCACGTTGGTCCGTCGCGTCTTCTTTAATTGCGAGAGTCCGGTCAGGCAGGTCCTGTTCACGGCGGTGGGGAAAAACTTACAGTTGGCGAGCATTTGCAATCGGATAGGCGAATTGCTGGCTTTAGAAACCTCCGCGTGCGTGGCCATCGTAACCCGCGAAGCGGCCGACGAAAAAAGAGTTCGTTCTCTAAGGAATAATCGGCCAGCCTTGATCAAGAACGAGGCGCTCCAACTGGCGGAGAACTTGTGGCGCGTGACCGAACCGAGTTCATGCGGCACAGCAGAAAACTCCGGAATTGGCCAGTACTGGATTTCGCGCCTTGCAGGACTCCGCAGCGAGTTTGACTTTGTAGTCATTGAAGGACCCGCAGCGGGAAGTTCCAGTGAAGCGGCGTTGCTGGCGGAACTCGCGGATGGAATCGTTCTGGTATTGGAAGCGGGCAACACCCGCAAGGCTTCGGCCCGCAAGGTTAAAGAATGCCTGCAGGCAGGAAGCTCGCGAATTCTGGGAACCGTCCTGAGCGAGAGACTGTTCCCCATTCCAGAACGGATTTACCGGCGTCTTTGAAGCCCGCCGATTTCAGGCCTAAGTCTCTTTCAGTAGGAAATCAGAAAATCTGTGGAAAACAAGTCCAGAATGCTGGTGGGATTCGATGAGCGCTAGCTATGTCGTCGGCGTCGGAATGGAAGGTTCTGTTCAGCCTCCAAGACTGGATGAACCGGAGCAGCCGCAATGGTACGCGGTGCAGACGCGATGCCGATTCGAAAAAAAAGTCGCTGCCCAATTACAGCAGAAGGGTTACGAGACCTATCTCCCGGTGCGGACCGAGCGTCACGCGTGGAGCGATCGGGAGAAAAGCGTGACCGTTCCTCTGTTTCCGGGCTACGCCTTTGTGCAGATTAGCCGGTCCGCCCCCGAGCGGCGCCGTGTGCTCGCAACCGCTGGTCTGATCGGCTTCGTCAGTTTTGGAAAGATCATTGCAACGATACCAAGGAAGCAGATCGAATATTTGCGGTTGGTTCTGAAAGAGAACGCTCCCTTTTCCCTGCATCCGTTTGTCAAGACTGGGCGGCGGGTGCGCGTGCGAGGCGGCAGCCTGAATGGTATCGAAGGCATTCTCCTGCGCCACGACAAAGAGAAGCTCGTGCTCTCAGTGGATGCGATCCAGCGCTCGCTGGCCATTGAAATTCACGGATATGAACTGGAATTGATCTGAAGTGTCGTCCGCTTCCATCCATCTAGAGCACAGATTAACCCCGACTGAATGGGCGGCACGGTTGATCCCTGGCTCATTGCGCGCCAAGAATTGCAAAGGCTCCGAGAGCTTTCAGGGGACTTCCCGATCTACGAATCAATCGGCGTCGATTTCCACGAGGCACCGAAGAAACGCAGCCTTGCTTCCTTCACTCAGCAATGCCCCTTTGTTGAAGTTCGCTCCCATCGGTCTCAAACCGCGGCTTTCACCGCGCACACGAAATGTTTTCATCGTGGGCGCGGGTGGCCTGGGCAGGAATATCGCACGCCATCTGCAGGCGCATCCGGAAATCGAGCGCAGGTTCTGCGGCTTTCTGGACGATCGACGCGCGCTGGGCGATGGCATCGTCGGTCGCACTAGTGAATTGGCAGAGTGGTCCCGGAAGGTTTTTGTCGATGAAGTTATTTTGGCTACCCCGCACGATCGCGAACTGATTCTACGCGTGCTGCGGGAAGCCCGGCGATTGCGTCTGGATGTGAAGATTGCCCTCGATCTCTTCGGCTGTGAGCCGCTCGGCAAGGTGGAAAGGATCGGGAGCATCGCGGTCATTTCCCTGCATCAGGAGCAGCTGCCGGCCGCTCAATTGCTGCTGAAGCGCGTGCTGGATATAGCCGGATCCGCCATCGCGTTGTTTCTGCTGGCACCGCTGATGGCGCTGATTGCCATCTTCATCAAACTCGATTCGACCGGCCCGGCACTGTATTCGGCCGAAAGAGTGGGACGCAAGGGCACGCCATTCCGCTGCCACAAATTCCGCACCATGGTAGCGGATGCCGACAATTTGAAAACTGCACTGCGGGAGCAAAATCAGAGGCAAGGGCCGTTTTTCAAAGTGGCTCACGACCCGCGCATCACGCGGGTGGGACGATTCCTGCGCCGGTTCAGTCTGGATGAACTTCCACAATTCCTGAACGTGCTAAATGGCGAGATGAGCCTGGTCGGGCCGCGGCCTCATCCCCTCGATGATTTCTCTGGATACGCGATTGAGCATTTGCGCCGGCTCGATGTTACGCCCGGGATGACGGGACTTTGGCAGGTCACTTCCCGCGAGGATCCTTCCTTTCAGACGGGCATGAAGTTAGACGTGGAGTATATCCGAAGCTGGAGCCTGGGAATGGACTTGAGAATTCTGCTCAAGACAGCAGGAGCGGTACTGCGAGGTAGTGGGCAGTGACCACAGCGGCTGTTACGGGAGTCGAGCAGCAACCATGGGCAGCACGTGTGGGTTGTCATGGCGTTGAACTCGGGTTGCGGGTAATACATGCCGTCGTCGTTGCGCCAGCCGCTCTGTTTCTGTCGGCGCTCACCGCGATGCTTCTGCGCCACCCGGACGTGCCCTTCTACGAAATCGACCGTGTTGCGTTTGTATTGTTGTTAGTCGCGGTCCTGGCACGAGCTGCCGTCATGCGCCAGCGGGTACTGACAATTGAGCGAGCGACCTGGCCAATGCTCGGCCTGACGCTCTTGGCTGTTGCGGGGGTGATAGGTCAACCATTTGATAATCAGACGTGGTGCCTCCTGGCTGCAAAATTTATCGTACCCTACGCTATGTTTCATCTCGCGATCCTTGTCTTTCGCGAGGAACGGCAACTGCGGCACTTCGAACTTTTTGCGCTGATGGTACTCTCCTATCTCTGCTTCACCGCGATCGCGTTTCTGGTTGGGGCGAAGTCATTGATTTTCCCTCGTTTCATCCTGGACGAGAGCCTCGGTTACCACGCTGATCGCGCCCGCGGACCGTTGTTGCAGGCGGTGGCGAACGGAGTTTCTCTGAACATGTTGGGCATTTTGGCGCTGCACGCTACGTTGCGTGGAAGGATTCGCGGTTTCCGGGCGGGCCTCCTGCTGGCTGCGTTGCCCATGGCAGTTCTGGCGACCATGACTCGTGCTGTTTGGCTGTCGTTTGCGGCCAGCATTGGGCTGTTCATTTTTCGTTCCAACAGTCGCAGACTTCGGCAAGCCGCCGTTGCTATAGCAATCGTTGCAGTGCTGGGATCGCTGGCCGTCTTGAGTTTCGACGACCAGCGGCACATCTTCCGAGACCGCCTCCAGGAGTCCGGGCCGCTCGATTTTCGCCAGGCAGTCTATGCCGGCTGCTGGCAGATGTTCCTCGAGAAACCGCTCACGGGTTGGGGCGTGAACCAATTGCCATCAGAGTTGGCGAGGCACGTCAGCGGCTACAGTGAAAAGGAACTCTATCCGCATAATACTTACCTCGAACTGCTGGTCGAACACGGTATCATCGGACTCGCTCTCTATCTCTGGTTAATGTGGGAGATGCTGCGGCTTGCCTGGGAGCCGGTTCCAGAAAGCGAAACAAAAGGATTCCTGAATCAGCAATTCCATTCGCTTTGGCCAATCCTGCTTGGGGTCTATTGGGTCAACGCCGCACTGGTTGTGATGAATTACCAATTCGTGAACGGACTCCTTTTCACGATGGCCGGAATGTTGGCCGCGCAGTGCAGACGCTTCCCGCAATTGCGTTTCGAATCGATCCCGGTTCGGCAGGTTGCCGGGCTTGCTTCCTGCACAAACTAGGCATTTCGCAAGAGTCTTCCTGTGGTCACCGTTGCATACCTCGCCAATACATTTCCGGTTGCGGTCGAACCCTATGTGAATGATGAGATCGAGGAACTGCGAAGGCGGGGCATTCGAGTCATCGCAGGAAGTGTCCGCCGAGCCCCGGCAGAATCACCGGCACATCTTAGCGGGAATGAAATTCTGCATCTGCAACCACCGCAAATTTGGCCCCTCGTGCGAGCAGTTATCCTCGCGGTGCAGCGCCGGAGGCACATTTCCTGTCTGCTCCGTCGCATCATGCGAGGGAATGAACCGGCAGTGAAACAACTGAAAGCCGTGATTCATACCTGGCTGGGCGCTTACTATGCGGTTCTGCTGCAAGAGTGCAAGGTCGATCACATTCACGTGCACCATGGCTATTTTGGTTCCTGGATCGGCATGGCAGCGGCGAAATTGCTTGGTATCGATTACAGCCTCACCTTGCACGGATCAGATCTGCTGACGCATGTGGCATACCTCGATACAAAGCTCGAACATTGCCGTTTCTGCATAACGATCTCCGAATACAACCGCCGGTACATTCTGCGGAAGTTCCCGGCTCTCCCCGTCGGAAAAGTGATTGTGTCACGGCTAGGGGTTTCCATCCCGGATCAATCTCAGGGGATTCGAGGTACGGATAGAACTCTCAGGCTGCTGGCGGTGGGCCGCCTGCAACGAGTGAAAGACCATGCCTTTCTCGTACGGGCATGCGCGCAACTCCGCGATGCCGGTGTGGAATTTGAGTGCGCCATTGCAGGGGACGGTCCGGAGCGAGACTCTTTGGCGCAACTGATCTGCAAAAACCAGATCGAGGACCGAGTCACGCTTCTCGGCTATGTGGCACGCGCCAACATTGACGCCTTGTACCGGAATTCCGACGCCGTCGTGCTTACCAGCCGGAGCGAAGGAATTCCATTGGTCTTGATGGAGGCCATGGCACGATGCAGACCGGTTCTCGCGCCAGCGATTACGGGAATTCCCGAACTGGTAATTCCAGGAAAAACTGGTTTCTTATACGAGCCCGGCGAAGCCGGTGATTTTCTCGAAAAACTGCTCCTTCTCTACGAATTGATTCCTAGAGCTCGCGTCTCAGCAGTAACCCGCCTCGATTGGATCGTACATGCCGCGCGTGTACAGGTGTTGCACAACTTCAACCGCAACCGAAACCTCACGGAGTTTGGTGATCGCTTTCTCGATCTAATCGCAGTTCACTGACCTCACATCACAGTTCTTTCTTCCGATCATCGTTGTTACCAAATCATCGTTCGGCCAACCGAGAGCTTCTCCATGAAAATTCTCTTTTGCAACAAATACAACTATCCCTTTAGCGGCGCCGAGGTCTACATCTTCGAAGCGATGAGCCTCTTGCGCTCCTGCGGTCAGGAGAGCGCTTTGTTCTCCATGGCTGATGGAAGAGGCCAATCCACTCCCTATGACCGGCATTTCGTACCGCACATTGATTTCAAGCGAAAAGTCGGCTGGTTCGAGAAAATCCGGCTGGCCGCAAATGCGATTTATTCACAGGACGCGCGTAGACGAATTCGCGCCATGGTGGCGGAGTTCCGCCCCGATGTCGCGCATGTCCGCAACATCTATCACCACCTATCACCTTCGATTTTGTGGGAATTAAAGGCGCAGAACGTTCCGGTTCTCTATCACATAAACGATTTTAAAGTCTTGTGCCCGAGCTACAACCTCGTTTCGCGAGGCGAAGCCTGCGAGGCGTGCAAGAACGGAAGGTTCTGGCGGGCGCTGCCGGAACACTGTTATCCAGGACAGGCGGCGAGCGGCCTGCTGGTGGCCGAAGCTTACATCCATAAATGGATCGGGACCTATGACAAGTGCGTTGACCGCTTTCTCGCACCCAGCCGGTTCGTGCGAGACAAGTTTGTGGAACACGGCTGGGACGCGGCACGGTTCGAGATTCTTCCGCACTTCCAGCGACTGGAACCGGTAAAGCCTTGCCGCGCACCGAGTCCGCCGCTGCTTTATTTCGGCAGGCTATCCCGCGAAAAAGGCGTTGAAGATCTGCTGCATGCCATGCGACGGTTGCCCGATCTTGACCTCACAATTGCAGGCGATGGTCCGGAGCGCCAACCGTTGCAGAAGCTGGCGGTACAAATGGATCTGCGTAACGTGCGTTTCGCCGGAAACCTGCGCGGAGCGGACCTGGACGAGGCGATTACCCAAGCGCGATTCACCGTCTTGCCGTCGCACGCGTACGAAACCTTCGGCAAGACGATTCTTGAGTCTTATGCCCGGGCACGGGCGGTGATTGCAACCGATCTGGGATCTCGAAGAGAGCTGGTGCAGGAGGGAACAACCGGGCTGCTGTACCGCGTGGGGGATGTGGATGCGCTCGTCGAAGCAATCCGATTTCTAAGCCTCCGGCCCGAACTCGCGGAGAAAATGGGACTCGCTGCTTACGAGTTGGCGCGAAAACAATATTCTCCGGAGGCGCATTACGAAGCGTTGATGGCGCTGTATGAGCGTCTCACTACCGAGAAAAAAAGACCTGGCGGGGTTTGGCGAAACAGCAGTAATCAGAAGCACTGGATGTCTGCCAAGAAAACCCCTGCCCCGGCTTCACCCGGTTCTGATAATTTTGTTCCGCTGAGATCTCTTGGCGTCGCTGCATCGAGCGTAGTGCCGAGTTTGGTGATCCCCTGTCAAAAGCAAAAACTCCGCGTGGCATTCATCGGCGGAAGGGGAGTGGGATCGAAATATAGCGGGATCGAGACTTACTACGAAGAGGTTGGGCAAAGGCTCGTCAGCATGGGCCATCAGGTTACGGCCTATTGCCGAACACACTTTACTCCCGCAGGATTTGCTTTGCCGGGCGGTGACAAAAACGGTATCCAGATTGTGCGCTTGCCGACGATTCGCACCAAGCACCTGGAAACTTTACTGCATACGTTGCTCAGTACGATCCACGTTCTTTTCAGCCGGTGCGACGTCGTTCACTTTCATGCGCTCGGGCCGGCGCTGTTTTCGTTTGTTCCTCGCATGGTTGGCAAGAAGACTGTGGTCACCGTGCAAGGCTTAGACTGGCAACGCAAAAAGTGGGGCGGCATCGCTTCGGCTGTGTTGAAGCTGGGTGAGCGAGCCGCGGTGAGTTTCCCCAACCGCACGATCGTGGTCTCGAAAACCTTGCAACAACACTATGGAGGTTATGCGCCGTCCATTGCCTACGTGCCGAACGGAGGCATGCTGCGCGCACGGCATCAACCGAAAAAACTCCTGGAATGGGGCCTTGACCCCCAGCGATACATTCTTTTTCTCGGGAGATTTTCTCCGGAGAAAAATTGCCAGTTGCTTCTCGACGCGTTCGCGAAGTTGGCATCAGACGTCAAGCTTGTTATGGCGGGGGCGTCGAGTTACTGCGATCAATACGCGCGCACAGTTCGCGGACAAGCGGGAGAGCGCATCAAAATACTCGACTGGGTTTCCGGAGATGACTTAGACGAATTGCTGACCAATGCCATGATCTTCGTTCTGCCTTCCGATATCGAGGGCTTGTCGCTGGCGCTGCTGGATGCGATGGGCGCGGGTCTTTGCGTAGTCGCCAGCGACATTCCGGAGAATCGCGAGGCAATTGGCGATGCGGGATTTACTTTTCGCCGGGGCGACGCGGCAGACCTGGCAGACCGCCTGCACCTTCTGATCGCGCATCCCACAGTGCGCAATGCCGCTGGGGAAGCCGCGAGGCGGCGCATCCGCGAAAATTATCAGTGGTCAAGAATTGCTGAAGAGGTTGAAGGGGTGTATTTCGAAGTCATGGGCTGGAATCTACCCGCCGCAGTGCCGCGAAAGCCGAGCGCAAGCGCCCCTCAAACGTCTCCCGTGCTTCCGAAGCTGGCCGGGTAGAGCGATTCGAGGATTACTGAACCAGTCACAGCCCTCACAATCGATTACGAACTAAGGACGGAGTGAACTCCGTCCTTTTTGTTTACAATTGGAGGTCCGTTTTTGGGCTGTGGTGCTTCAAGCTTTCGCAGCTCACTGAATTTATGGAACAGATTATTCTTGTTACCGGCGGAGTTGGTTTTATCGGGTCGAACTTTGTTCTTCGCCAGCTGGCGAGGGATTCTCATTCCATTCTCAATCTCGATAAACTTACGTACGCTGGCAACCTCCGCAACCTCGATGCTATCGCAGGCGACAGTCGCTACGAGTTTGTGCATGGCGATATCGCCGATCGTGGGCTGGTGAGGCGTCTTTTGCAAGAGCGTGCTCCGCGCGCTGTTGTTCACTTCGCGGCCGAAAGCCATGTGGACCGCTCGATTCGAGGACCGGATGACTTCATCCGCACGAATGTAGACGGCACATTTGCGCTGCTCGAGGAGGTACGGGCCTATTATGAAGGCTCGAATGAGCAGGCGAGACGGGACTTCCGTTTCCTGCACGTCTCTACGGACGAAGTCTACGGCTCGCTTGGTCCCACGGATCCGCCGTTTTCCGAAACTACGCCTTATGCGCCTAACAGCCCTTATGCAGCGTCGAAGGCTGCGTCGGATCATCTTGTTCGCGCTTATCACCACACTTACGGATTGCCGACTCTTACCACCAACTGCTCCAACAACTACGGACCGTTCCAGTTTCCCGAGAAGTTGATTCCGCTCGTGATCCTGAACGCGCGCGATCGAAAGCCGCTTCCTGTTTACGGCGACGGGCAGAACGTGCGCGACTGGCTCTACGTAGAAGATCACTGCGCGGCGATCGCAAGCGTGCTTGCGCGCGGGCGCGTGGGAGAGACTTATAACATCGGAGGCTGGAACGAAAAACGCAACCTCGACATTGTGCATTTGATTTGCGACCTGGTGGATGAAATTGCGGGACGAAGCGGGGAATCGCGGCGCGAATTGATCACCTTCGTTAAAGATCGGCCGGGACATGATCGGCGCTACGCAATGGACGCTAGTAAAATCGAGCGCGAACTGGGATGGCGCCCACACGAAACCTTCGAGACCGGAATTCGCAAAACGGTGAACTGGTACCTGGAAAACACAGCCTGGGTGAAGGACGTAACCAGCGGAAGCTACCGTGAATGGATTGAAACGCATTACACGTCTTGATCACAGCAGACGGATTACGAGCCCCGGTTGAGGGTCAGCACACTTTCTTATGCAAGATTCGAATAGCACGGCATGCAAAGGGATTATTCTGGCAGGAGGCTCGGGAACCCGCCTTTATCCCGTTACTCAGGCCATGGGCAAAAGCCTGTTGCCGGTCTACAACAAGCCCATGATTTATTACCCCCTGTGCACACTCATGCTGGCGGGGATTCGAGACATCTTAATTATTTCCACCCCTGACGACCTTCCCAAATTCCAGGCACTGCTGGGAGACGGAAGCCAGTTCGGAATCAGTTTGCAATACAAAGTGCAGCCTAAGCCGGAGGGAATTGCGCAGGCGTTCTTAGTAGGGGAAGCATTCTTAGGGAACAGTCCTTGCGCGCTGGTGTTGGGCGACAATATTTTTTATGGGCATGACTTAGCGAAAGACGTGCGTGCGGCGGCCTCTCAGACACGAGGCGCGCGCGTATTCGCCTATCCGGTGCACGATCCCGAGCGTTACGGAGTTGTAGAATTTGACGGGAACGGGCGCGCCCTAAGCATCGAGGAAAAACCCGCTAGGCCGAAGTCCCGCTACGCCGTCACCGGACTTTATTTCTACGACGACCAGGTCGTGACAATCGCTAAAGCTCTCAAACCAAGCGCGCGCGGCGAACTTGAGATTACTGATGTGAATAAACAGTATCTGGAGCGCGGAGAGCTGGAAGTCGTGGTAATGGGGCGCGGCATGGCCTGGCTCGACACTGGGACGCACGAGTCGTTGATGGACGCATCGCTCTATATTCAGGCGATCGAGAAGAGACAGGGGCTGATGGTGGCATGCCCCGAGGAGATTGCGTTCCGTTCGGGCTACATTGCGGCCGAGCAAGTGGAGCGCATCGGAAATTCAATGAAAAACAATACTTATGGAGCCTACCTGCTCCAACTCCTGCGGGAAAAGGTATTCTGATGACTGTAATGTCAGCAACCCGTCCTGGAATCGATGCATTGAAGAAGATCGACACCTCGTTGCCGGGAGTTTTCTTCTTAAAACCACAGGTTTTCGCCGACGAGCGCGGATTTTTTCTCGAAAGCTATAACGAGCAGAAGATGGCTGAGGTCGGCATTGTCGCCAGATTCGTGCAAGACAACCACTCCTGTTCATCGCGCAATGTTCTGCGCGGGTTGCACTACCAGGTGAAGCATCCGCAGGGAAAGCTGGTGCGCGTGGCGGAAGGCGAGATTCTCGATGTTGCGGTTGACTTGCGCCGAAGTTCGCCGACATTCGGCAAGTGGGAAGCGGTTCGTCTCTCGGGCGAGAACAAACACATGCTTTGGATTCCCGTGGGATTCGCGCA
>JASHNX010000335.1 GCA_030041415.1 Candidatus Sulfotelmatobacter sp. | reverse complement strand
GCGAGGATCTGGACCTCCGCCGTCGGAGATGGCGGGAACGAGCTGAGGCGGGCTCGCATCTGCGGATGCGGCATTGTCCTTTGAGCCAGATTTCGAATCAGGTTTACTCGGCGCCGGCTCGTCTTCCGCTTCTTCCGCTGGGGCCTGACTCGTAGGTTTGCCACGGCGCAGCATCGGACGGTAGTAGTTTTCCTGCGGTTGATCGGCTGGCTTGGCGGGAACTGCCTGCGCTTGTTGCGTTTGGGTGGGGGACGAGGATGGCGCGGGTGACGATGATTTGGAGTTTTGGTCTGAGCCGCCCGCACTGGCAGGAGATTTTGGCGTGCTATCGGAAGGCGGTGCAGTAGTTGGGGCAGCGCTTTGGGCCGAATCTGGCAAGGGTTTGCCAGACGATGTCGAGGGCGATGCATTCTGATCGGAGCCGGCAGGATTCGCGGTTGAAGCCGAAGAAACATCGGGAGGGGTTGCGGGTCTGCTCAATCGCGGCGGACCACCGTCGTTGCTGCTGCTATTCATTCCTCTGGGCACATCTTCGGCCTTGTGCGCTTTGCTGGCAGCTTCGGTGCCGTTGGCGAGGAAAGATCCGTCTCCCACCCATGGATGCAGGCTGTTTGGCGACTTGTAGTGTAGTGCGCGATTGACCGTGAACAGGCCCTGGGAGCTACCGCTACGTTCGACTTCGTAGATGGTGCCGGACTCCAAAGCCATAGGGACAGGATCGGCTTTATATTCACTGGCGTCGTAAAATTTGCCCTCAACCTGAATTGCAATCGGAATGAGGGTTGTTTTTCCTTTGCTCGTGGTCTGAAGAAGAGCGATGGCGCGAGGACCTTTAACTTTCTTGACCGGCTTGGGCGCAACCGGCGCCTTTTCCGCGTCTTCGTCGTGCGGACGCTTGAGTTGCGGCATTTGTGCGAAGCCGGGCGATGCGAAAGCGACAACGAGCAGAGCGATAATGACTGGCAGGCCTGATCTGCGGTATAAACTCTTGTTGGACGACATGGTGTTGGCACGCGGCAGATCTTTACCACGGAGGGCACAGGGTAAAACGGGGTAACTCTCGCGCTCCGAAACAGGCGTTTTTGAGAGAGAGGCGCTCATGCTCAATATCAATGATAAAGCTCCCGAGTTCACTTTGCAGGACGAGAACGGGAAGGAAATCTCGCTGAAAGACCTGCGGGGCAAACAGGTGGTGCTGTATTTTTACCCTCGCGCCGATACTCCCGGATGCACCGTCGAGGCCTGCGAGTTCCGGGATACATACAAAAAGATGCAGAAAACCGGCGTGGTGTTACTCGGCATCTCGCCCGATACATCCAAGGCACAGAAGAAATTTCAGGACAAATACAAGCTGCCGTTTTCATTGCTGGCCGACGCCGATAAGAAAGTCGCCGACGAGTTTGGTGTTCTGCAAGAGAAAAACATGTATGGCAAGAAAGTGATGGGGATTGTGCGGACGACGTTTGTCATCGGGCCGGACGGCAGAATTCAGCATATATTTCCCAAAGTGAAGCCGGAAGGGCATGCTGAAGAAGTTCTTGCTTACTTGAAGGAATCGGCGAAGGGGGCAGCGTGAAAGGCTGAGCCCCTTGCGGCAGAAAGGCAGGCTCCTCACAGGCCCTTCACGCCTGTGAGGAATGACAATTCATAAAATTCCGCTGACTCTCTATCCGTGATCGCTTCTGCCCGAATGCTCGCCCTTAAATCACTTGATCGCGAATTCTTTGCCCGTACTCCACAGCGGGTTGCCCGCGAACTGCTCGGAAAAGTGCTGGTGCGACACAGCAAGGCGGAATTTCTGACTGGTCGCATCGTTGAAACTGAGGCATATCTCGCCGAGAACGACCCGGCGGCACACTCTGCCGCCGGCAAGACTGCGCGCAATTCCGTCCTGTTTGGCCCTCCCGGCCACGCCTATATTTATTTCATTTACGGCAGTCATTACTGCCTGAACACATCGTGTGGGCGCGAAGGTACGGGAGGAGGTGTTTTGTTCCGGGCATTGGAACCGCTGCAGGGTATCGAACGAATGGCTCGGAACCGAGGTATTGTGCTGGCTGGCGCAGGGGATTTGAGGAAGCTCACGAGCGGTCCCGGGCGATTGGCGGAAGCCTTCGGCATCACACGCGCCCGCGATAACGATTGCGACCTGACGCGCGACAGTTTGAGTTTGTGGATTGGGGAAGATGGGTTTCCGTCCGGGCCGGTAGTTGTGACTCCCAGAATCGGGATCACTAAAGCTGCCGAACGCCCGCTGCGGTTTGTGCTGGGGGGGAATCCATTCGTTTCGGGAAGGAAATTGCAGGCGGTTGGGTAGTGGACGGCGGTCTTAGCCTGAGATCGAGCCAGCAGCGCGCCTCCAACTTGACGAACGGGTGTAGACTGACGAACGGGCCAAATGCCGCTCTGCTAAAGGCTTTTGGTGGGATGCCCTGCGGAAATAATTTTGCGGCATCCAGACGCGTTGATGGGTCATCTCACAGGGGCAGGAATGATCGTGCGCGGACCTGTTCTATCTCGCTACGCCGGTGCGGTTTTCATCTTCATCACTCTGACGACTTCCTATCTCGCGAACGCCGGAGATGGCGGATCGACGCACGTTGAAACGGCGAGCCCGGCCAGCGCTATAGTGATTGGATTTGTGGGCGGCTTTGTCGCCCATAACGACCAGCGTCATGCCCCGGTCCAGTTCGCCGATCGAATTCGGAGCGTGCTCCCGCAGGGCGCGTTCGTCAAGGTTTTCGAAAATCGACACCGAAAACAGGCCTATGCGCAGATTGTTCACCTGCTCGATCGCGATGGCGACGGCAGTCTCTCGGCGGAGGAAAAGGCGCGCGCCCGCATTATTCTGTTTGGCCACAGTTGGGGAGGTGCAGCGGCGGTCCTGCTGGCACGCGAACTACAGCGGCAGGGCATTCCGGTGATGCTGACGGTGCAAATCGACAGCATTGCCAAAATGTGGCAGAAGGATTCGGTCATCCCCGACAATGTGGCTGCGGCGGTGAACTTTTATCAGCCGCATGGGATTCTGCGGGGCGAGCCTGAGATCACTGCGGCCGATCCGGCGAAAACCCGCATCATTGGCAATTATCTGACCGATTATAAGAAGAATCCGATAGCGTGCCCCGGCGCGACATGGGCGGATTGGGTTTTCACTCGAGGACACGTGCAATGCGAATGCGACCCACGCCTCTGGTCGCAAATTGAAGAAATGGTTCGCGAGCGGCTCAAGCCGGAGAACAACTATTTCACTACCTCCTCTGTTCCCGCTGCTTCCGTGACTCCTCCCTAGGGACGTGCGATACAAAGACCGTCGAGAACTACGTTGATTGGAGCAGAATGTTATCGATGAGCCGCGTCGATCCTACGAACGCGGCGACAGCGACGAGCGTGCCATCTGACGCTGTCGCAACTGCATCAAGCGTGTCGGGATTTACGATTTCGAAGTAATCGAGGCGCACGCCGGATTCTTTCTTTATTTCCTTTTTTCCAGCGGCGGCTAATTGTTCGGCGGCTCTTTCTCCGGCTTCCCACAGCTCCCTAACGCGCATCAGCGAGCTATGCAATATCAATGCCTGTTTTCTCTGCGCCGGATCGAGGTAGCGATTTCGGGAACTCATGGCTAACCCATCCGGCTCACGCACAATCGGGCAGGCCACGATTTCGACGGCAAAGTTCAAATTGCGTGACATCTGCCGAATCACCGCGACCTGGGCAGCGTCTTTCTGGCCAAAGAAGGCGACATCCGGTTCAATGATGTGAAACATCTTGGCGATGATGGTCGTGACCCCTCGGAAATGCCCGGGCCGGGAGCGCCCGTCGAGTTTTTCGCTCAGTCCTTCGACGGTGACCCAGGTAATGCCGCCGGGCGGATACATTTCTTCAGCCGACGGTGCAACGAGCAGATCGATGCCTTCTTTTTCCAGCATCTCCCGGTCGCGATCGAAGGTGCGCGGATATTCGGCTAAGTCCTCGT
>JASHNX010000334.1 GCA_030041415.1 Candidatus Sulfotelmatobacter sp. | reverse complement strand
CGACACCGTGGACGATCTGCAGAAGATGGGATATCAAGTGCAGATTGGCTTGCGGGAAGGATCAGATGTGGGCAGTTACTGGAGCGATGCGGAGTGCATCGCGGTGGATGCGAAAACGGGCGAACGGCTGGGCGCGAGCGACTACAGAAGCAATGGGAAAGCCATGGGATACTAGAAGATTGTTGATTGCGGGATTGGCGATTGAGCGGTTGAAATCGATGATCGACGCATCGACGATGCAAAGCGATTCTGAATTAAAAAACAGCAATCACGAGTCAAGTTCAAGCAACACGGCAAGGACTACGCATGGTGAAGGCGGTATCAACATATCTGTACGTGAAGGAACGGCTGCACCCGGGAATTCTTGACGGCCTGACGCGCAATGGCGTACAGGCGGTTGAGATTTTTGCGGCGCGGCAACACCTGGACTACGCAAACCGCAAGGCGCATTTGCGGGAGATTGCCGACTGGTTCCGGGGCAGTGGAGTTCCATTGAATTCAGTTCACTCGCCGCTTTATTCCGATTATGAGTGGGGCCGCACCGGATCGCCTCCGATTAATTTAGCTTCGAGCGATCGCGCGGGGCTGGTCGAGGCCATGGATGAGGTGAAGCGGTCGCTGGAGATTGCGGAACAGATTCCATTCCGTTTTCTGATTCAGCATTTGGGATTGCCGAACGAGAGTTTCAACGAAAAGAAATTCGAGTCGGCGATGACTTCGATCGAGCATTTGCGAGCTTTCGCGAAGCCGCTGGGAGTGCGGATTCTGCTGGAAAATATCCCGAATGAACTTTCGACGCCGGAAAAACTGATGGAGATGATCCATACGGCTCATTTCGATGACGTGGGCATCTGTTTCGATTTCGGGCACGCACACATGATGGGGTCGGTCGAGGAGGCGTTTGGAATCCTGCAGAAACTGATCTGTTCGACGCACGTTCACGACAATAAGAAAGACCGGGATTCCCATTTGTGGCCGGGAGAAGGCACGATCGACTGGAAGCAGGCGATGGAATTGCTGCGATCAGCTCCGCAAAGGCCGCCGCTCATGCTGGAACTGGAAGGCGACGAGAAGCTGAATCCCCTCGAAAAGATTTCGGCAACGTTTGAGAAACTGGAAAGTGCATAAAAGAATTTAGTAATTCGGTAATCGGGTAATTGAAAAACCGGACTCACGTTTCACGGGGGCTGCCCACTGGGCGTTTTCAAGTTACCAATTACTCAATTTCCCAATTGTTCAGTCACTCATGTCTCCCATAACCACCATTGCGGAAATCGGCAAGCACGATGGCCAATCGGTTACGTTGCGCGGATGGCTTTATAACCTGCGCGAGAGCGGCAAATTGCTGTTTCCGCAGTTTCGCGATGGGTCGGGCGTGATTCAGGGAGTGGTACCGAAAAATGCGGTCACTCCGGAAGTCTTTGAAGCGATCAAGACGCTGACGCAAGAATCGAGCGTGATCGTGGAAGGGAAGGTCCGCGCCGACAAGCGCGCGCCCGGCGGGTACGAACTGGATGTGTCGAATGTGCAGGTTGTGCAGCGCGTGCCGGAATCGGATCCGTATCCGATTACGCCGAAGGAACACGGCACAGAGTTTCTGATGGAGCACCGGCATTTGTGGGTGCGGTCGCAGCGGCAGGCTTCGATTTTGCGCGTACGCGCGGAGATTGTGAAAGCGGTGCGCGATTTCTTTGACGAGCGCGGGTTCACGCTGACCGACCCTCCGATTCTGACTCCCGCCGCGTGCGAAGGCACGAGCACGCTTTTTCCCGTCGACTACTTCGATGAGCAGGCGTATCTCACGCAGTCGGGCCAGCTTTATATAGAGGCTACGGCGATGGCGTTGGGGAAGGTGTATTCATTCGGCCCGACGTTTCGCGCGGAGAAATCGAAGACGCGACGGCATCTGACAGAATTTTGGATGGTCGAACCGGAAATCGCGTATGCGGGACTCGACGATTTGATGGAACTGGCGGAGCAGTTCATCAGTTTTGTGGTTAAGCGGTGTCTCGAACGACGGCGGGGCGATCTGCAGGCGATCGGGCGCGATCTTTCGAAGCTTGAGAAGATTGAGCCTCCGTTTCCCCGCCTGACTTATGACGATGCGGTCATGATGTTGCAGGAAGGCCACGCGAAAGGCGCGGTGGAAGCGAAGTTTGAATGGGGCGGCGATTTTGGCTCGCCCGACGAAACTTATCTTTCGGCGCAATTCGACAAGCCGGTGATGGTGCACCGGTATCCGGCAAAAGTGAAGGCGTTTTACATGGAGCCCGATCCGCAGAGGCCTGAGCTAGCGCTGTGCGTGGACGTGCTGGCGCCGGAGGGTTATGGAGAGATTATCGGCGGCTCGCAGCGCATGGCGTCGCATGAGTTGCTGTTGCAGAGGATTCACGAACACGATCTGCCGGAGGCGGCATTCAAGTGGTATCTCGATCTGCGTAAGTACGGCAGCGTGCCGCACAGCGGATTCGGCATGGGAATCGAGCGTGCCGTCGCGTGGATCTGCGGGCTCGAGCATGTGCGGGAGACGATACCATTTGCGAGAATGCTGAACCGGCTTTACCCGTGAAGATTGAGTCATTGAGCGATTTTGTGATCGAGCGATTTTAAACCTGTAGAGTCGGTAATCAATCGCCCGATCACCGGATCGCAAAATCGTACAATCGCACAATCTATGACGACCAGCGCGAGCAGTACTACTAACATCGTTCCCAAGAAAATCCGAGTCATTGGAGTGCCACTCGATCTGGGGCAATCGCGGCGCGGCGTCGATATGGGACCGTCGGCCGTGCGAGTAGCTGGCCTTGAGGCGCGGCTGGAAGCGCTGGGACATGCAGTGGAAGATGGCGGAAACGTGGCGGTCGCTATCCCCGAGCAGAAAAAAGAAGGCGATGCGCACGCAAAATATTTGAAGGAGATCACGGCAACCTGTACCAAGCACGCTGAACTAATCGTTAAGACTCTGGAAGCGGGAAAGATTCCCATTTCGCTCGGCGGAGACCATTCCATGGCGGCGGGCACGGTGGCCGGCGTAGCCGAGTTTTATCGTCGGCAGAATCAGCGCGTCGGGCTGATATGGATCGATGCGCACACCGACATCAACACGCCGGAAACTTCGCCCAGCGGCAACGTGCATGGCATGCCGTTGTCTGCGATTATGGGCTTCGGCCCCGAGGAGTTGCAGAACATTTACGATTTTTCTCCGAAGGTGAGACCGGAGAATTGCGTGCTCGTGGGCGTGCGCGACATTGACGCAGTCGAAAAAGAGAATGTGCGACGAGCCGGCATCGGCGTGTTCACCATGCGCGATATCGACGAGCGCGGCATGCGGACGGTGATGGAAGAAGCGCTGCGGCTTGCGGGGCGCGGCACGGCGGGTTATCACATTTCGCTCGACATGGATTGGATCGATCCGGAAGACGCGCCGGGAGTGGGCACGCCGGTGCGCGGGGGCGCGACTTATCGCGAGGCGCACCTGGCGATGGAAATTATCGCCGACCATGGGCGCATGGTGAGCTTCGAGATTGTGGAAGTGAATCCGGTGATCGACGAGCACAACCGGACGGCGGATCTGGCGGTGGAGCTGGCGCTGTCAGCGTTTGGGAAAAAAATACTGTAACTCATGTCCAAGCTTCGTATCGGCATTCTCTTCGGCGGGCGCAGTGGCGAGCACGAAGTTTCGCTGCTCTCGGCCGCGTCGGTTCTTAACGCGATCGACAAAGAAAAATACGACGTGGTGCCGATCGGCATCACGAAGGACGGCCGTTGGGTTACGGCGACCGATGCAGAGAATCTCCTG
>JASHNX010000333.1 GCA_030041415.1 Candidatus Sulfotelmatobacter sp. | reverse complement strand
GCCGACGGTTGGAGCTTCTGCTTCCGCTGCTGCCGATCCTGATCAGTCCGTTGTGGATTGTGCTTTCGCTTGCCTACGGCCACGAGAATTTGATGGCAATTCCACTTCTGTGGTGGACATGGGCCATTGCGAAGGAGGGTCAGGCGAACGGGCTGGTGTTCTCCATTGAGAGCTAAGTGGCCAACTGCTTCTTGACTTTCGGGCGCTGCCTGTAGCAGCAGGTTGCCGGTTGCGCTCGGCGGTCTTGCAACAAGCATGACCGCTTAGATGGGATTCGTACGAGGTACAATCGCCAGCACTCGTGGCTCCAGAAGCACAATTGATTACAAGAAGGAGGTTCGGGGCGCGTTCCCGGCTTCTTGGAGTCCTGGTTGCGGGTATCTTGTGCATGCACATGTGGCTTTTTTGGGGCGCTCGACAGCGCATCGCTCGCGGTTATCCGGATTTCACGATTTTCTATACAGCGGGAAAGTTGTTGCGCGAGGGAACTGGCGACCAGGTCTACGACGTACAAGCACAATTCCGAATACAGGAGACGCTCGATCAAAAAGGACCCTCCCGGCTAGCAACCCTGCCTTACACTCACCCTCCGTTTGAGGCATTGATTTTCTTGCCATTGACACTTCTGCCATACTCTTGGGCGTTTGCGGTATGGGATCTGGTCAATGTTGTTTTGCTTGCTGCGACAATTCTTCTGTTACGGCGTTCCCTGGGCGTTTTGGCCTTGGTTCCAGCTTGGGAGTTGATCCTTGGCTTGCTTGCATTCTTTCCGGTTTTTGCCTGCTTCCTCCAAGGCCAGGATTCGATTCTGCAGTTGCTGCTGTGCGCGCTGGGATTTCTGGCGCTGCGGAGGCGTGCCGATATAGTCGCCGGGTGCTGGTTTGCCTTGGCTCTATTCAAGTTTCAATTCATCGTGCCGTTGGTGCTACTGCTTATGCTGTGGAAGCGAAGCCGGATCCTCTTGGGTTTTATTCCAGTCTCGATTGGGCTGGTGCTGGTCTCGGCAGCCCTGGTTGGGTGGAAGGAATTGGCTATTTATCCTGCTTATCTTTTGTACGCATTGAAGGCACCAGCTTTGGTCCCGGTATCCACCAGGCTGATGGCGAATTTGCGGGGTTTGGTGACCGGTTGGCCGTCAATGATCTCCGAGCGTCTGGGCGTCGCGCTGGCTTGGCTGGTTTCACTTGTGCTTTTTATTTTGACGGCGATATGGGGAAGAAAAAGTGCCGGGCCGGAAAAACTTGGCTTGCAATTTTCGCTTGCGATTGTGGTATCGCTTTTGACCGCGGTGCACACGAATGCACACGACTACTGCCTGCTGGTCTTGCCGGCCGCTTTGATCGCGGAGTATTGCTTTTGTTCACTGAAGAATCAACGGGGGCGGCAGTTCGCACTCTGGCTTCCCATTTTGCCGATCCTGATCAGCCCGCTGTGGATTGTGCTCTGGCTTGTTTATGGCCACGTAAACCTGATGGCAATTTCGCTGTTGGGGTGGACCTGGGTGATTGGGAAGGAGGTTTCGCGCGGGCAGTCGCCTCTTGTTGTTCAGAATCGCAGTCCGGTGTGACTTCAGAGTGGAGTTGCGTTTTGCAGTTAAGACTCTTGGGTTCGTCGGTCCCGCAAGAGGATTACCGCCAACATCGGCAGATACAGAAAGACCACTGACCATCTTCCGACTTCATTGAAACTGTGGGGAAAGCGATACCATCGCCAGATGCCTGCACCCCAACTGAGGAAAACGGTCCACATAATTTCGCGCCGCGATTTTGGAATGAACCAGAGAATGAAAGGATCGTAAAACCAGCGCTGCGGCATGATGGCGGCAAGCAATAATAAACGCGCGTCGCGCTCGCGATATCGCAGAAGAGCCAGGGCGAGCAGGGGACCAGGAAAGAGCAGCAGCGGAACGAAGCGCGCGTAATCGTGGAGGTTGCCGAGCCACGACGAGGGCCATCCGGGAAAAAGAAGAAAGGTAATGAGCGTGATAAGCACGCAGGCGATCAAACCGCGGCGCGTGGGGGCGGTGAAGAGGACGGGCAAACCCAACTGAGGCTTTGCCAGGGTTGCCGGGAGCAGGAGTGGAAGAAAAGCAGAGGCGAGGATCAACGGCGTCCATTGGACCTCAATCAATCCGGCCCAGTAGGGGTATGCGAGGAATATCAACAGCCGATGATAGCCGTGACGGGAGATGCCGAAGGCAAGCAGCGCTGAGCTGAGTCCGTAGAAGATACCTCCTGCAACAGCAGGCGGCATCCGAACGAAGGGAAACCCGAAGATGGCGGCAGGCAGCGGATACAACTGCATCGGATGGTGATAAGGGTTGCGATAGGCCAGCAGATCCTGCGCGGCCCAAATGGCCCAATTGAAGTCGCCGGCGGCCAGGTGAGCGTGTTGCAGCCAGAGCCAGCAATAGCTTCCGGTGACTAAACCGATGATGGCCGCGACAGTGATTCGGGTTCGCATCCGGCGATTTGCCGCTCCAGTTGTACCATAGGGACCATTCGCATCGGTCGCTTCGTGGCCTGCGCGACTTCGGCTTGCGTACGTTCTCAAAACTCGTTGTGTTTTTCGTTGTCTCGGCGATTGCTGCGGCGAGCGTATGGTTTTATTTCGACCGCATTCTGGTGGCTCATCAGGTTGCCGATGCTGCCGTGCATGATCGACCGCGCGGGAATCTGTCGGATCTATATCCCAGATGGCTTGGCGCCCGGGAACTTTTGCTGCATGGTAGAAATCCTTATTCCGACGAGATCACGCTGGAGATTCAGGAAGGTTATTACGGGCGGGGGCTCGATGCTTCGCGGCCGAATGATCCGAAAGATCAGCAAGGTTTCGCGTATCCGGTTTATGTGGTTTTTCTGCTCGCCCCGTTGGTGTGCCTCCCGTTTCACGAGGTACAGATTTTTTTTCACTGGCTGCTGATCGGGATTACTGCGGTGAGCATTGTCTTGTGGCTGCGCGCATTGCATTGGCGCATTGCAGGATGGGCGATGGCAAGCGCTGCGGTGCTTGCCATCGGAAGCGTTCCGGCGGTGCAGGGGATCAAGCTGCAGCAATTGAGCCTGCTGGTTGCGGCGCTGCTGGCAGGATCGGCGGCATGCATCGCGAGCGGTTTGTTCTTTTGTGGAGGCATCTTGCTGGCGCTCGGAACCATCAAGCCGCAGCTGGCGGGCTTTCTAACGGCATGGGCGCTGCTGTGGGCGATTTCGGACTGGCGCAAGCGTCGGGGGTTCGTGTTTGGTTTGGGCGCCGCGATGGCACTATTGCTAGCCGGTTCAGAGCTGGTGTTGCCGGGATGGTTGGGGCTGTTCTTGCGGGCGGTGCAGCAGTATCACCGTTATACGCAGAATCAATCGGTGCTCGATCAACTGCTGCCAGGGATGTACGCGGGAAAAATCGCAGCTGTGCTGGCAGTCGCGCTGGCGGCTTTTTTACTTTGGAGATCGCGGAACGTTCCCGCAGACTCATCACAATTCGGGCGTGCCATCGCGCTGGTGATGGCGACTACCGTGCTGGTGGTTCCCATGTATGCGCCCTATAACCAGGTGCTGCTGATGCCGGTAATTCTGCTGCTGGTGCGGGATCGAAGGAATCTGGCTTATGCAAGCTCACGCGGACTCCGCTTCGGATATGCGGCCGGGGCGCTGGCTCTGGTGTGGCAGTGGGTAGCGAGTTTCGGTTTGACCACGACTTATTTGTTTTCGCCGGAGCGAGCGATGAATGGATGGAAATGGCCGTTCTTTGCCACTTTTGCTTTGCCCGTGCTGATTTTTGCTTTAACAGTGATCGACGTGCAGGGCGATCTCCGGCGTTCTGCGTCCGCGCCGAGCGAAGGCGATAGCGACGAATAGCAAGATCATCGGTATCGCGAGAAGAGCGTAAGGAAATAGATGGGCCTCCAACGCCAGGAGGTGAAGCGGAGGGAGAAACAGGATCGCAATCGAAATCAAGACTGGCCAATTGGAGAGACTCCACCTGAAGGTTGGTTGATGAGATTGGTCGTTTGTCGTCGATTCTTTTTTTGCGAGGACGCGGGGCAGAGTCAACGAAATCGGCAATAGCAGAAGCGTGAGGTCATGCGGATTGAGGTGAAAGCTGACCAACACAGAGAAAATCACCCCATCGGAAAAAGCGAGATCGAATGCGGCGCCGTCATGCGTCGCCGAGAGATTTGATGCGGCCTGTGCTTGTTTCCCGGCGTACCAAACGGCAATCAGGATGATCGTTGAGAGAATAAGTACAACTGCAATGTTGGCCGAAGATTGGTCGCGATGAAATAGCAGGAACGCCAGTCCACGAAAGTTTGGCATAGCTGAGGGAATGATTCCGGAAAAACGCTGCGAGGGCAGATGTGCCAAAAATTTCGGATAGGTGAAGAATACGGACCATCCGGAGGCAGCCGCTGATAAACCCGCAAGCGCAATCATGACCGTTCCGAAACCGGATACAAGAGCGCGCCTGGGAGTGCCGCGGATCACAAGAAGGAGAACCAGAAGGATGGGCAGGACCAACTGAAACTTGAACAGGCCTAGAGCGAGCCAGCAACCCGCGGAGAAATTCCGTTCGCGACGCAAATCGACGTATGCCAAGGTCAGCAGCAGAAGGAGAACAATAGAATCCTGGCCCTGAATCAGGCAAAGCAACACAGGAACGAACATCAGCGCGAGAATCGGCAGCATCTGCCACCTTCTAGCTGGCAAGGTGACTTGCGTGAGCGAGTGTGAGGCGATGGCGAGAAGCAGAAGGTTTAGGCAGGTCCAAAGCGAGAAGGCATCTTTCAGCGGAAGCCAGGCCACGCTGAGATAAAGAATGGCTTCAAAGGGAGGATGAATGAAGAGTGTGCCTATCCTTCCGGCATATTGAGCCTGGTAGCGATACTGCCAAGCCGAATCGTAGAGCCTGCTTCCGTGGCCGTCGAGCAGCATGCGCGACGCACAATAGAAATCAGGAAAGTCAGTGCCTTGCAGTGAAGGAAAATTGCGCTGGACTATCATGACCGCGGCGCAGGCTAGGAAGGCGACCAGGAGCGTGATCTTCACCGAAGAAGCAAGGATTTGCCGGCGTGATGTTCTGGCTGGGCGCATCCCGCCGCAGTCTAACGGAGGCAGGGCGGAATCGCCAGCTACTTTGAGAAAGCCGAGGAAGACTCTTCCCGTAAACGCCTGATCCTGTCATTATTCTTATCGGAGAGATTGCCGGCTCGGGGATAATCGGACTCGCCTTTATACCATGGTGCTGAATTCCATCGTGACACCGCAAAGCTCGGGCTCAGGGGTTTTTCCAGCGCTCGTGCTGGTGCAGGGCAACGAGCAAAAAAATGTTGTGCTCAACCGCACTCCATTCAGCGTGGGGCGGAAGGTCGACAAAGATCTGGTGATCGCCGATCCGCGGGTGTCGCGCGACCACGCCTATATCGCGCTGGAAGCGGACGGCTTCTACATTGTCGACCAGGGCAGCAAGCACGGAACCTTCGTCAATGGAGAGCGGGTCGAGCGGCAGAAACTGGAGCGCAACGACCGGCTTGAGTTCGGCGCGCGCGATTCGACTTACGCGATTTTCAATCCCGCACACGCGACTTCGAATACGGCCCGCGAGTTCCTAAGCCAGATTTCGGGAATCCAGATTTCGCAGGAGGCCAACGATCTCGAAAAGTTGACACTGTTTCTGGAAGCGGCGCGCAAGCTGAATACTGCCGGAGTTCTCGATGAAATTCTCATGACCATGCTGGACGTC
>JASHNX010000332.1 GCA_030041415.1 Candidatus Sulfotelmatobacter sp. | reverse complement strand
CCAAGCACGACGATTTCGCGGGCACTGATATTAGCGGAGACTACCCCGTTACGGCCAACCGTGACGCGGTTGCCGGCCAGGCTGATCGAGCCCTCGACCCGGCCATCAATATAGAGCGACTCCGATCCTGTCACCTCGCCCTTGATCACCAGCGATTTGCCGATGGTCGCCTGGTCTGCCGTCGTGGTGGTTGCGCTGGGACGCGGTGCAATCGCCGGCTCGCTTGACATGGCTGCAGGCGTGCTCGGGCTCGACATAGTTGGACGCTCCGGCTCCGCAGGCCGGCCAGGGGTCGTAGGCTGATTCGTGGGCTTCCACATGGATGCAAAGGTTCCTTTCCTTGTTGGGATTGGGATCACGCGCCGCACTTGCGTGACCAAACCGAATTGTACTCCCTCGTCTCATGTTGATCACTGTGGAAAACCCTTTATTTTCAATAAGGTTTCCTCAGTTGGTACGGTCTTCTGGTGTGGGCCGACACGTGGCCGGCGAAATCACCGAAGTGCCGATTTCGCTCTCTGGCAATGTAAAGATTTCCAAAAAGGTTCTTCGGGATCGACGTTCCACAGCTGCGCGGAGTATGCTTTTTCCTCTCAGCTTCGTCTAAAACGATATCTGTGGGCTATTCATCTCTCCTCAGGAGTCACACATGTCAGAACCAGCCCTGATCGCTCCATCTCTAACTATCGGTCGGCCCGAACCAGGCGAATACGCCCCCTATTACGAGCGCTACATTTCTCTGGTGGAAGGTGAAGACATTCTCAGCACTCTGGACAACCAGCGACGGCAGACAATGCTGCTATTGTCCGGACGCGACGAAGAGGACGGAAACTTCCGCTACGCACCGGGCAAATGGAGCGCCAAGGAAGTTCTTGGGCATCTCTGCGACACCGAGCGAATCTTCGCCTACCGTGCCTTGCGCATCGCACGCGGCGACACCACGCCTTTGCCCGGATTTGAGCAAGATGATTATGTGCGGAATGGCCCATTTGCCAGCCGCAGCATCGGCGATCTGATCGAAGAATTCATCGCCGTACGCCGCGCCACGCTTTCTTTGCTGCGAAATCTTGACGAACCCGCGTGGATGCGGCGCGGCGTCACCAACAAGAATGAAGTTACAGTCCGCGCGCTGGCTTACATGATCGCCGGCCATGAGTTGCACCATCGGAAGATTCTGGAAGAGAAATATTTTGGCGCGCGCTAAAAGTACAACCTCATGTCCGCACGCGCATTGAAGGAATTGCTTCGCGGAAAAGGAGCGCACGTTGACCCCATTGCGTGCGTCGAAGATATTTCCGCCGAGTTCGCTGCGCGGCACGTCGCTGGATTTGCTCATTCCATCGGCCAACTCGTCTTCCACATGAATTACTGGATGGATTACGATCTGCGCCGCGCGCGTGGCGAGGAACCGCCTTACCCGGAGCACAACGCAGAAAGCTTTCTATCGAGTCCGACGCCGGCGGACGCCCATCAGTGGGATAGATTGAGAAAACAATTTGCCGAACTGTTGGAAGTTTCCGCCGAACTGACCGATTCGTCCGCAGAGGAACTTGCGCGCGAGGTTGTGCCGACCTGCGAGGCCCATAAAGAGCGTGCCAATACTCTCGAAGCAATCCTTTGGCAAACCGTCGCGCACAACAGCTACCATGTCGGACAAATTGCGATGATTCGCCGCACACTTGGCGCATGGCCGCCAAGAGGCGGCGGAGACACGTGGTAAGCCTGCGCAGCTTTAGCTCCGCGTGATGTCATTCAGAGCAAGTGCGAACGGAAGCGTGGACGGGCCGAAAACTGCCCTGGCCGCACAGCCTTAACTGAGAATCGCCTCGGCCCCGTTCGAACCGCCGCCCATGTATCCTGATCTCATAAGAACCGATCAACGCCCATGCTCGCCGATTCTGCCATCCTGAAACACATAGCCCGCCAGCCAAAACGAGCCGCAGGATTCAAGCAGTTGGTTCGCGAGTTTGGCTTGCATGGAGATGCGCGCCGCGAACTCGACTCCCAACTTCAAAAACTCGTGGCCTCTGGACAGCTTCTTCGTACAGACTCCGACCGCTACGTTTTGCCGCAACCCGAGGCCGATAAAAACCAGCTAGTTGGCCGCCTCACGATGCATCGCGACGGCTTCGGTTTTGTGATTCCCGACGCCAGCTCGTTGAGCAGCTCTCTGAAGTCGCGCGTGGTCGGCGATATTTTCATTCCACCCCACGCCATCGGCAATTCCATGCACGGCGACCGCGTCTTGGTGGATGTGACGTCGATTCGTCCGGATGGCCGAGCCGAGGGCCGCATTGTTCGCCCGGTCGTGCGTGCCCATCCCACCGTTGTCGGAACATTTCATTACGGCAGGCACCACAATTACGTAAAGCCATTCGACAGCAAGATCATGCAGGAAATTCTCATTCCGCAGGGAATGGAGTATCCGAGAGACTCGACCGCTTCCTATTCCTCGGCGCCTCCTGTCGAAAGTCAGCAAATCAAACCGCGGAGGACAGAGAGAAAAACAGTCGATCGCGTCCTCGGAAACGAAGCCGCGCGTTCGGCGGATTGGAGCGACCTGGAAGGTGTGGTCGTCGATGTTGAGGTCACCGACTGGCCGACGCCCACCAAAAGTCCGCAGGGCAAAGTGATCGAGATTCTTGGCCGCGAAGACGACTTCGGCGTCGATGTCGAAATCACCATCCGCAAATTTCACCTGCCTCATCATTTCCCGGCGGCCACGCTCGAAGAAGCTCAAGCGATTCCAGGCGTTATTCCCAGTCGTGAACTCCACTACCGCCGCGATTTTCGCAATCTCCCCATCGTCACCATTGACGGCGAAACGGCGCGCGACTTCGATGACGCTGTTACGGTTCGCAAACTGGAGAATGGAAATTTCGAACTGCAAGTCCACATCGCCGATGTCGCGCAATATGTAACCCCGGGATCGGCCCTCGATCAGGAAGCGCGCCTGCGTGGAACCAGTGTTTATTTCCCCGACCGCGCCGTTCCCATGCTGCCGCTCGAACTTTCGACCGATATCTGCAGCTTGCGCCCGCATCTCGACCGTCTGGTTCTTTCCTGCGTGATGGAGATCGACCATCGCGGAGAGGTTGAGCGATACGAACTGTGCGAAGGTGTCATCCGTTCCGCCGAACGCATGACATATACGGACGTTAACCTTGTGCTCGAAGGTGAGGCCGGACTGCGCCGGCGATACGCATCGTTGGTACCCACCTTCGAACTGATGCGCGAGCTGGCGCTGATTCTGAATCGCAAACGTGAGCGCCGTGGCTCGATCGATTTCGATCTTCCCGAGCCGGTGATCGAATTCGACGAATTCGGATTGATGAAAAGCATTACACGGTCCGAGCGCAACATTGCGCATCGTCTGATCGAAGAATTCATGCTCTCTGCCAATGAATGTGTCGCGCACTATCTTGAATCCAAACGCATCGCTTCGCTGTATCGAATCCACGAAAAACCGGATGCAAAACGCGTTTACGACTTCGAGGTGATCGCCGCGACTTTCGGATACTCGCTTGGGGTTGGCCCGTTGCCGATTCAGCGCGTGCAATTCAAAACCGACCGGCGTGCCGCGCGCGGTACTGGAAAAGGAGTGCCCACTCTGGAGATTCCCAAAGATGTTCACATCACGCCACGGATGTATCAGAAGCTAACGGAAAAAATTGCGGGAAAGCCCGAAGAGCGAATTCTGAGCTACCTGATGCTTCGGTCGCTCAAGCAGGCGCGCTACTCGGAAGAAAATCTCGGTCACTTCGCGTTGGCTGCCACGACGTATACCCACTTCACTTCGCCTATTCGTCGCTATCCCGACCTGATCGTGCATCGCATCTTGAAAGAAGTCTTGCGCAAATCGGCAGAGAAGCGCGATGGATCTGTACCGGCTGGGGAGTCAAGCCTCGATACCTCTGATCATGCTTCACCGTGGTCCAGGCGCCGCGATTACGCGGGGCATCGTCAATCTCACGAACCTGTCAGTGGCCCGATTTCGGTCCAAGAACTGCACGAGATCGCTGAAGAGTCGAGCCAATCGGAGCGCCGCGCCGATGATGCTGAACGCGAACTGATGGAATGGAAAAAAGTGAAGTTTATGCAGGATCGCGTCGGAGAGGAATTCGACAGCCTGATCACCAGCGTGACCAAGTTCGGATTTTTTGTTGAACTGACCGATCTCTTCGTGGAAGGCCTCGTTCCGATCAACACGCTTAGCGACGACATTTATACATACCGGGAAAATACGCGGCAGATCATCGGCCAGCGGTACCGCAAGACGTACGGCCTTGGCCAGAAGATTCGCGTTCTTCTGGATCGCATCGATCCGGTGGAAAAGAAGCTCCAGTTTGCGGTAATCGATGAAGCTCCCCAGCGCCCGAACAAGCCACCTCGCGCGAAATCCAAGCGTGGAGCGGGCCGCGCTAGATGATCGCTCCCGGCACCGCGCACATCGTCATTGCCACAATCATCGTCGTCAGCATTCTGCTGATGCTGATTCGTCCCCGCAATATTCCCGAGGCTTACTGGATCAGCGGCGGCGTGCTGTTACTACTGGCTCTGCGCTTGATTTCGGCCGAACTTGCCGCACATGCCACTGCAAAAGCGCTGGATGTTTGCCTTTTTCTCATCGGGATGATGTTGCTGTGCGAGCTAGCCCGCGAACATGCCGTTTTCGATTGGCTCTCGTCGATTGCAGTTCGAAAAGCGAATGGATCATGCCTCCGCCTGTTTGTGCTGGTTTATGCAGTCGGGACAGTTGTTACGATTTTCATGTCGAACGACGCGACCGCCGTCGTCTTAACGCCCGCGATCCTCACCGCCGTGCGCAAAGCAAAAGTCCAGCCGCTGCCTTATCTTTTCGTTTGCGCGTTCATCGCCAATGCCGCGTCGTTTCTTCTGCCGATTTCGAATCCGGCAAATCTCGTTGTCTTCCATGATGCGATGCCGCCTCTCGCCAGATGGATGATTGCCTTCGCTTTTCCTAGCGCACTTTCGATCGTTACAACCTTTTTCGTCTTGCGTTTCTGGTTTAGAAATGAGCTTCTCAAGAGTCTCGAAGAGCGGCCGGAAGTGGTGTCTCTCAATCCCAACGGCAAGCTCGTGCTCGTGAGTGTGGGTGTGATGGTGGCGATTTTGCTGACCGCTTCCTCCTTCGGCCAAAACCTGGGACTGCCGACATGTCTGACCGCTCTAGCAATCACGACCGTGATTTGCATCAAAGAACGCGCAAATCCGCTCTCTCTTGCTCGCGAGATCAGTTGGTCTACGCTTGCGCTTGTGGCTGGTTTATTTGTCATGGTCGACGCTGCTGAAAGCATCGGCGCCTTGACTTACACAAGGGAATGGCTTGAGTCGGCACAGAACCTGGGCCTCGCCGCTAGCGAGTTTGTGACCGGATTCGCCGTTGGCATCGCAAACAATCTCGTTAACAATCTTCCCCTTGGTTTAATCGCCGGAAGCACGGTTCATGCCGCACATGCGAATAGCGCAATGGCAACCGCTGTCCTCATCGGAGTCGACCTCGGCCCCAATCTTTCTGTCACTGGATCGCTGGCGACCATCCTTTGGCTGATTGCCCTGCGCAAGGAAAAGCTGGACGTCGGCTTTTGGGATTTCCTGAAGATTGGCGCCGTAGCGATGCCTGTCGCCCTGGTTGCCTCTCTGACCGGGACGATCCTGATGCAACTCTTTCTTGGCGCTGTCTAGGAGCTCGGCAAACATTATTTTCGAGAAGATTCCGCGATGTTACCCTAGCTTTCCGAATCTTGCCCATGCCTCGCCGCTCTCAACCGCTGCGGATCGCCATCGACACAGGCGGCACCTTCACCGACTGCGTATGGATTGACCCCGCCAGCCGCGAACTGCGCATGTTGAAAGTGTTCTCGACGCCCGCCGATCCTTCG
>JASHNX010000331.1 GCA_030041415.1 Candidatus Sulfotelmatobacter sp. | reverse complement strand
CCCAAGGCGGTTTCGAAGTCTGCCTCGAACAACAAACTCGAGAGTGTGAAAGTGATTCGCCATGCCGATGGAATTCAGATCGAGATGGCTACCCAGGAAGCGGTGACGCCGACGGTGGATAAGCTCACTTCTCCCGATCGAGTCGTTGTCCAACTGCCGGCAACAGCTATGGCGACCGACAAGAACAAGATTGCGATCGGCGATGCCGGTATCAAGGGTGTGCGCATTGGCGTGGATGGAAAGACTCCGCCGACCACCAGCGTAGTTGTCGATCTTGAGCATGCCATTAATTATGAAATCTCGGCGGGAGCTTCCAGCAAGCTCATTTTGACTCTGCATGCGCAAGGCGCGACGCAGGTTGCAGCCAAGCCAGATGCAACCAAGCAAGTTGCAACGAAGCAAGTCGAAATGAAGCCGGCTGCACCGCCCGCCATTGCCAAGGTGCAACCTGCCCAGAAAGCAACGGATAAGCCTGTGGCAGCTGCCCCTGCAATTTCTGCCAGCAAGGCGCCCGTTGCGGTAGCCGCGGTCGCGCCCCAAAAGCCGAAAGAAACGAAAGTTGAGAAAGCGCCCACGCCCGTGCCTGCGCAAACGGCCAAAGTGGCGATCGTTCCACCAGCCGCGAAGGTAGCAGTTGCAGCGAAGCCCGCAATTGCAAAAGCTCCCGCTGCGGAGCCGAAGGCGGAGAAAGTGACGATTGCGGCCTCAAAAGATGCGACATCGCCCGCAAGCACGCAGTCTCAGAGCGTGCCCGCGGATGACAAAGTTGCGCCGATCGGAACGACCGCCGACGCTTCCAAAGCCCCGAAACCGGAAGACAAGAAATGGGCGATGAATGGCAAGCGTGATCCGTTCTTTAGCCCGATTGTCCAACAGCCGACTGGAGGGTCTGGATGCTCAACTGGCAAGAAGTGCCTTGAGATCGGCCAGATCAACGTGCGGGGCATCGTGAAATCGCAGGACGGGTTTATTGCCGTAGTCACCAATAGCTTGAATAAGGCTTATTTCCTGCACGAGAACGATCCCGTGTTCAATGGCTTTGTGCTCCGAATCACGGGAGACTCGGTGGTGTTCCAAGAGACGTATCAAGACAAGTTTGGCAAGCCACTTACGAGGGAAGTGACGAAGACAGTTGTGGCTCCGGCGGTCTAAGCGCAAGCATCGGCTTGCCGGAAGGTACGACAGGTAGCGAATCGAGTTCACAGAAGGACGCGCGGGTTAGGCCCGCGAGTTGGGGAGAGGCGAAATGCGAAAGCAACTGCTGAATACAATCCTGCTGTTCACGCTGCTCGGACTGGCAGCTTCCGCCCAGACGCCGGGCACACAATCGGCAACTCCGGCGAGCCAGCTGCGGCACGTGAGTGTCGTTCGCGGGGCGAGCGAAGTCAGCGTCGAGATCAGCGCTCAAGGTGCGGTAACGCCCAAAGTGAGCGTTGCAGACTCGCCTGCGCGCGTGATTGTGGACCTGCCGGGTACCTCGAAGGAGACGCGGCTGAGCCACATCCCGGTGGGGATCGACGGAGTCAAAGCAGTGCGCGTCGGCTTCGACGGCCATTATCCTCCGACCACTCGCGTTGTGGTTGACCTGGAGCAGGCCTGCCGTTACGAGCTGAACACCGCCTCCGACGGCAAGCTTGTTCTGACTTTGCATGCTCCGCAAACAACGGAAGCTGCCAAAGCGGCTCCAGCCAAAGCGCCGGCAGCGGCTCAGCCGTCTCCGGTCAGCGCTGCAGCTACTGCACCGCGCGTGGCCGATCAGGCAGACACGAAAGCGCAGACTACCTCGCCTTCATCGAGCGATTTTGTATTTGTCGAGCCTTCTTACCAGGCGCAGACGACGGTGCAGGACACGAACAACCCAGCGGCGCGCGCCGAAGACGCGGCTGCGAAGTTTGCCGACAAAACCGCTGCGGAACTTTTGCCAGTCGACCAGCACGCCGCGCAGTCTCCGGATTCCTCCTCCACTACGCCAACGATCCAACCCGCCGTGAATCTGGCGGCAGAGCAGAAGGCGAAGGGGACACAGAGCGTCGCTTCGGGCCCCAAGTACACCGGGGAACCGATTTCAGTAAACCTGAAGGACGTGGATCTGAAGGATTTCTTCCGCCTGATTCACGAAATCAGCGGCCTGAATGTCGTGCTCGATCCTGATGTACATGGCACGCTTACGATCGTTCTGGATGACGTGCCGTGGGATCAGGCCCTGGATATCGTGCTCAAGAACAACGACCTGGCGCGGGAACTCGAAGGCAACGTTCTGCGGATTGCTACGCTTGACACGCTGAAGAAGGAAGCCGACTCGCGCCGCGCTCAGATGGAAGCGGAGGCCTTGGCGGTCGAGAAGGTTTCGATCACACGTTTCCTCAGCTACGCACACGCTAAAGACGTGTTGCTGACTGTTAAGAAATTTCTGTCCACGCGCGGTGATGTGGTTGCAGATGATCGCACTAACGCAATCATCGTCAACGACATTCCAAACGTGATTCCGACAATCGACAAGCTGCTGACTGAACTGGACCGCAAGACGCAGGAAGTGGAAATCGAAGCACGCGTCGTGGCGGCGACGAGGACTTTCGCTCGCGATATCGGTACCCAGTTTGGCTTTGGCTGGGGCAACGGTCATAGCGCGATTGGTGGCGCCTCGGCTGCGGGTACTTCGCCCACGACCGTTTCCGGCGGATCTCCCGGATATATCACCGTCCCCAGTACGAACGGAACTACCCAAGGAAACACGATCCCGCTGTTCTCTAACCTGGGCTCGACCTCGCCCAGCAGCGGCCTTACCTTCCTGAACGCGAGCAACACGGTGCGCATCGATGCCATTCTTACCATGGCGGAATCGCGTGGCTTGCTGAAGGTTCTGTCGCGTCCACGAGTGGTCACACAGAACAACATTCAGGCGCTGGTCAAGCAGGGCGTGCGCGTGCCGATCGTCACGCAGGCGCAGTTGGGCGGTCCTCCGACCGTGACCTACGTCGACGCGTTCCTGCGCTTGACGGTCACACCGCAGATCACCTCGGAGAACACCATCTTCCTGAACGTGGACGTGGAGAACACCACTCCGAACTTCGGCCAGGAGGTGCAAGGCAACCCTGAATTAATCACTCAGCAGGCGACCACGCAGGTGCTGGTGACCGATGGTGGTACGGTCGTGATCGGCGGCGTTATCCAGACGCAGAACTCGCTGCAGGTCGACCAAGTGCCGTTACTCGGCAGCATTCCAGTGCTCGGCAACCTGTTCAAGCACGTGCAGGTGAGCACGTCCAACCAGGAACTGATCTTCTTCATCACGCCGCGAATCATTCAGACATAACGTCAGAATCAGCGACGCAGTTGAAGATTTGAGACCGCCGGCCTGAAGAACCCGTCAGCCGGCGGTTTTGTTTCCGCTCTCAGTTCCCGACGCGGAAATCATGCCCGGCCCTCACAAGGCGGAGTGAAATAGGTCACTGACGAGGCGCGCCGGCAGACCTAGAGTTTTCCTGTACGATCGGGCCCTCATTTTGTTCCCTCGTAGGGCAGGCCTGTTGATGTTAGCGCTGTGATTGGCTATAGCAAGGCCGCGCGGTTCTTGCCCGCCAACTTGTTCTTACCCTCCGAGAGAATTCATTCCGCAACTTCACTCCCTGCGATCCGCAGACTAGGAGGGTAATCAAATGCAATGGAAACAATTCCTCAGAATCATCAGTGGAATTTTGGCGATCATGGCGGTGGCATTGACGCTTGCGAGTAACGCCTGGGCGGGCACACACAAAACCCTGCACATGTTCACAGGCACTGACGGAAGCCATCCCGATTACACTCTGACGTTCGACGCAGCCGGCAACCTTTACGGCGCAGCTTGCCTAGGGGGTGCTTACGGATATGGCGTCGTCTTTAAGCTGGCGCCGAATGCGGATGGAAGCTGGACGGAAAGTACCCTGTATCAGTTCACCGGTGGCTCTGATGGAGGCTGCCCACTGGGCGCGCTGATCTTCGATGCTGCTGGGAATCTCTACGGGGTGACTTACTGCTATCCGGATTACGTGTACTGTGAAACAACGTCTGGTACCGTCTTCGAATTGACGCCGAATCTCGACGGAGTCTGGACAGAGAATACTCTCTATGCATTCACAGGGGGCGCCGACGGGGCCTACCCGGCGGGGCCTGTTGTGTTCGATGCCCAAGGCAACCTCTACGGCGGTGCGATGGGCGGCGGCGCTTATGGGAGTGGTCTTGTGTTCAAGCTGACGCCGAACTCGGGTGGCACTTGGACGGAGAGCGTGCTTCACGCCTTCACCGGCGGCAGGGACGGCGGCCATTTTGTCGGGAGCCCGATCTTCGACGCGGCGGGTAATCTCTACGGGGCAACCTACTGGGGCGGGACCGGTCAATGTGAGTTGGGCTGCGGGACGGTGTTCAAACTGGCACCGAACCCCGACGGAAGTTGGACGGAGAGCGTGCTCCACAACCTTACCGGCGGGAAGGACGGAGCCAACCCACTACATAATCTCGTCTTCGATGTAGCAGGCAACCTCTACGGGGCAACTTACTGGGGCACCTATTACCAGGGCTGC
>JASHNX010000330.1 GCA_030041415.1 Candidatus Sulfotelmatobacter sp. | reverse complement strand
GATGTGTAGTTCTGCAGTTCGTAATGGTTTTCGTAATCGAGGACGGCGCCAACATTGTCTCCCCCGCTGGTGAAGGCGCCCAGCACGGCGGTGGTCAGAGTGGGCGTAATCAGCGGCGACTGATTATTGTTGTCGCGGATGAACTGAAACCTGGTCTCATTGATTACATTCGGGCTGATGACCTGGGTGTCACTCATCTGCAGCGTCTGTTCCGTGTCGCGCAGATTGTAGGCCTGCGAGGGATAGATCGAGAACTCGCCAATCCCCTGGTTATTCTCGGTATTTCTCGTGAATTGATACCGCACCATCAGCGTGTTGTTGGTACTGAGCTGAAAATCCACGCGAGGACTGACATTCGTACGCGTCTCCGGGCTGGAGATGGCCTGAGTCAATGGAACTTCCGCCAGGCTCGAATCGAGCACAGTCGCATCCACAATGCTGATATTCGCGATATCGCGGCGCTGCGCATCGAGAAAAAACGATGCCTTTTTCGAGATCGGGCCGCTCAAATCTCCATTGAACAGTTCCGAATGGTAGGGAGGCTGCGCGACCGAAACCGGACTCCAGATGGAATTGAACGCGGAATCGTTACCGTCGGCGAACGCCTCGCCATGAAATTTGTTGGTGCCGGGCTTGGTGAAGATTTCAATTCGTCCGTAGCCCAGTGTGTCGTATTCCGCAGAAAACGGATTCTGGTTGATTCGGATCTCGCGAATTGCAGACTTTGGCGGAATCTGTCCGCCGGTAAAGCCGTCGATGTAGATCTGTCCGCCGTTCGGACCGGCCGAGGGTCCGGCGAGGGCCTCCAGTTCCGATTGCAGCTCGTCCGGGTCGTCGGACAGTGCTTCCAGATCTTTTCCTTTGATGATGATTGAACTGGCATTTTCGGAGGGATTGACGCCTACGGTCGCGCCCTCAGCCTCGACCTGAACTTTTTCTTCCTGCGTGGCGACGTTGAGTGCAAAGTCGAATTGCTGTGCCTGGCCGGCAACAACGTTCACATTCTGCTCGGTATCGGTGTTGAAGCCGGCGGCCGTTGCCGTCACCGTATAACTGCCCGGTGCAAGTCCTTTGATTTCATAAATCCCTTGGCCGTTGGTAGTAGCGGTAAACTTCTTTCCCCCGGCCGATACGGCGGTAATCGTCGCCCCGGAAACCAGGGCGCCCGACGGGTCAGCGACCTTGCCTTTTAACGACCCCGCGGCAGTTTGCGCTAACGATAGTGACGAGACTAAGAAACAGCAAACGATGGCTTTGAAAAATTGCATTCCGGCTTTTACTCACCCATTCTAGGCGAACCTTCCTCCAGATCGGTAGGCGTTACGGCTTTTGCGGCACAATTTGTGATGGCAATGTAAAGTTTTGTTAATCGAGCGCAGATGAGCTTGATCGCGTTTCGAACGACACCATCGCGTATGGGTCACCAAGGCGCCTCTATTCATATCAACACCACTCGGGCGCAAGCTGCGTAAAAATACCGTAAACGAAAGTAAATTTTGATCGAAATCGCCGATTTATGTGAGTGGAACGCACATGTACTTCGATCTGCGGCGATGGTTGACGCTTCTGAACAGGCTTGCTCAGGACGATTAGCGAACGGCGCCGGGGGCGTCAGGTTCGTGGGCTTGGGCCTAATCGGAAAATGAATTAGGATCACAGGGTGGAACTTTTTCCTTCATTGAATTTCGGAGATCCCACAATCGAGCCGAAGAGCGCGACAGAAAGTTTCACGACGCATGACGTCTGCCGGTAATCTGCATTTCAAAACATTTCTATTCATTCTCCTGATGGTCGTATTCGGACCGCTCGGCAATGTGCTGCTGGGCAAGGGGATGAAACGGATCGGCACCGTTCAGGTGACAGACCTGACGAGCGCGGGGCATCTTCTCGCGCAAATCCTGAGCTCGCCGACGATCTGGGCGGGAATCGCATCGTTGCTGAGTTTCTTTGTGGCGTACATGCTGGTTCTCTCGTGGGCCGACTACAGCTATGTGCAGCCGGCCTCTTCGGTTGCTTATGCCATGGTGGCTCTGCTGGCGCATTACCTGCTGCGCGAAACCATCTCGCCGCTGCGCTGGGCCGGAGTGCTGATTATCTGCCTGGGGGTTCTGGTGGTTGGATATACGCCTCCGCGAACGACGGAGCCGCGCTGAAATGTATCACCTGATTCTCTACATCCTCATCATTGGCGCGGGCACTCTGGGGGAGTTATGCGTGACGCGGGCGATGAAAGTCGTGGGCGAGGTCAAGGATTTTCGCCCGGCAGCCATCGTGCGGGTATTCGCCCGGGCTGTTCGGGTCCCATGGATGTGGGCAGGCATCGCGCTGATGGCGACGGCATTCTTTTCCCTCCTCACGGTGTTGACCACGCAAAACGTCAGCCTGGTGGTTCCGGTCACCGCGCTGAATTACGGCGCAGGTGCACTGGGCGGGCGGTTGATTCTTGGCGAAAAGGTTTCCGCAAGACGATGGGTGGGCGTGATGGTGGTTTGCGTGGGCGTTGCGGTCGTGGTTTTGGGAGGCAGATGAGCCCTCAGGTTGTGAATCTGGAAATTGCAGTGTTACGATAGATGTTTCGGCATAAAACAAACAGCTGTGGGCGCTCTAGCTCGGTTCCGCGATTTCACCGGTTTCCGCTGACCGACTTGCGAGATCGGAATCTGATCACGAAAGGCGCGATAGAGGTACACGCACTTGTGTGGAATCGTCGGCTTTACTCACAAACATTCGGTACCTGATCCGGACCGGATTCAAAGCGCTGTTGCCACGCTGATTCATCGGGGACCCGACCAGCAAGGCGTGTTCGAATCCAGCGTGTGCTCGCTCGGCGGAGCGCGTCTTAAGATTCTTGACCTTGGGTCGGGCGACCAGCCTATCTTTTCCGATGATTCCAACGTGGTTATCGTTTTCAACGGGGAAATCTACAATCACCTGGAACTGCGCAGCGAACTGGAGAAACTGGGCCATCGTTTTCACTCTCACTGCGATACCGAGACGGTGCTGCGCGCATTTCTGCAATGGGATACGGACTGTTTCTCGCGCCTGCGGGGCATGTTTGCCATCGCTCTCTGGACGAAATCGACCAAGCGACTTGTGCTGGCGCGCGATCGAATGGGAATCAAGCCGCTCTACGTGATGCGCCGCGGGGAAGACCTGTACTTTGGCTCGGAGCTAAAGGCCATCCTGATCCATCCGGAAATTGAAAGGCATCTCAGCCTGGACGGGCTTGATTGCTACCTCTCGTTGAACTACGTGCCCTCGCCCTGGACGCTGATTGAGGGGATTGAGAAACTCCCGCCGGGACAATGGCTGGAATGGCGCGACGGCCGTGTCACTTCCGATTCGTATTGGCGATTGCCTTTTGGAGACGTCGCGAATTGGACGGTGGACGCAGCGAAGGAACAACTGGACGCCCTGCTGCGGCAATCGATCCGCGAGCACCTGCTGTCTGATGTGCCCCTCGGGATGTGGCTAAGCGGAGGCATCGATTCCTCGACGATTCTGCATTATGCGGCTACCGAGTCGAGCACGCCGATCAAGACTTTTTCCATCTCATTTCAGGGCAGAAGCTTTGATGAATCCTCGTATATTCGCGAGGTAGCGCAGCAATACCAGACAGACCATGAACAACTGGATTTGAATCCCGAGGTCGACCTGCTCGGCGCGATCGAAGAATTTACGTACTACTCCGATGAACCATCTGCCGATGCGGGAGCGCTGCCCGTTTGGTTTCTTTCCAAGCTGAGCAAGACGAAAACCACAGTCAGTCTCAGCGGAGAGGGCGCAGACGAGCTTTTCGGCGGCTACCTTACCCACCGGGCGAATCGTCTTGCCGCTTTCGCTCGCCGGCTGCCGAAAAAACTTCTGCAGGCTGGGCTGGGAGCGCTGAAAGTTTGGCCGGCGTCCGATGAAAAAATCAGTTTTGAGTACCAACTCAAGCGGTTTCTCGAAGGCACCCAGATGGCGCCCGAGCGAGCGCATGTGTATTGGAACGGAACTTTTTCCGACAAGCAAAAAAGAGGATTGCTGCGCGCGGAACTTCCGCACACTCTTGCGTCAACCCTCGGCGAATTGCGCGGGCGTTTTTCAGAGGATCGTGCCGCGCACGCCGACCTCGCGCCGTATTTGTGGTTCGATCAGCGCTATTACCTTCCCGACGACATTCTCAACAAAGCGGACCGCATGAGCATGGCCCACTCGCTGGAAGTGCGGCCGCCTTTCCTCGATCATCGGATCGTGGAATTTGCCGCGTCTTTGCAGGCTGATCTGAAGATTCGCGGGTCGCGCCAGAAAGTGCTTCTGAAGGAATTGATGCGCGACAAGTTGCCGGCTTCGGTGCTTCGCCGCAAGAAAATCGGCTTCGATATTCCGGCGCATGATTGGCTGCGCGGCTGCCTGCGGCCGCTAATGCTCGACGTCCTGCTGGATAATGCCTGTGACGATTCGCAACTATTCCGCCGGGACGTGATCGAGAGTTATATCCGCCAACACCTGGAGAGAAAAATCAATGTTGGATATCACCTATGGGGTTTGATGGTGCTGTTTCTGTGGATGAAAAGGTGGCGAGTTCAGGCCGCAGCCGCGCGGGAGACGAGCGTTCTGGTTCAGGAAAAAGCTGGTATCTATATTTAGTGGCGCTGCTGGTCTCGGGGGCCATCTACCTCGGCTGTATTATCTCTCCTCCATCGCTGATGGATGATGTAGACGCCGTCCAGGCACAGATCGCGCGCACCATGATCGCTTCCGGCGATTGGGTCACCGCTCGGCTTGATGGCGTCGCCTATCTCGAAAAGGCTCCGCTGGTGTATTGGGCGATCGCAGTAAGTTACGAGATCTTTGGAGTGCACGATTGGGCGGCGCGCATTCCGATTGCCTTGTCAGCAATCGGTTTGTGCTGGCTTACCATGGCCTTCGGTGTTTGGGCGTTTGGCAAGCGGGCTGGATTTTATGCAGGTCTCTGCATAGGGACATGCGTTGGTCTTTTTTTATTCACGCGGGTCTTAATCCCGGACGTGATGATCACCCTGACCATCGCTTTCGCGATGTGGGCATTTCTGCGGGCCCTGGATGAAGAGGAACCGCATCCCCGATTGTGGGCAGCCGTGATGGCCGTGAATCTCGGTTTGGGCTTGCTGCTGAAGAGCCTGATTGGCGTCGTGTTTCCGCTCGGTGCTGGAATTGTCTATTTGGCGGTTACGCGCCAGCTTTTTTCTCGTGCGGTGTGGCGACGGCTGCATCTGGTAAGCGGAGCTTTGATTATTCTGCTCATCGCAACGCCCTGGCACGTGCTGGCTACATTGCGCAACCCTCCTTACTTTGCTTTTACTTTGCACAGCGCGCCGGGAGAGTACCACGGCTTTCTCTGGTTCTTCTTCATCAATGAGCAGTTGTTGCGCTTTCTAAATATGCGTTATCCGAGGGATTACAACACCGTGCCGCGGCTTTATTTCTGGCTGCTGCACCTGGTGTGGCTGTTTCCCTGGAGCGTATATTTTCCGGCCGTCGCCAAGTTGTCATTCAAGCCGGTCGATCGCGCGGGACGGGCGCGATTGTTGGCTCTCTGCTGGGCGGGATTTATCTTGGTGTTTTTTACGTTTTCGACTACGCAGGAATATTACTCGATGCCGTGCTACCCAGCGCTTGCGCTGCTATTAGGTTCAGCGATGGCGATGGAGAGCAGGGCAATCCGGCGTAGTACTCGCGTGCTGGCTGCAATTGTGGCGTGCTGTGCGCTGGCAGCGTTGAGTCTATTTGTTGTGACGCGCCATGTACCTGCACCGGGAGACATTTCACAAGCTCTCAGCCGCAACCCGAAGGCATATACGCTCTCGCTCGGGCATATGCAGGATCTCACGCTGACATCGTTTGCTTATCTTCGAACCCCGTTGCTGATTGCCGCAATCGCGTTCGGGGTCGGAGCGGCGACTAATTGGAAATGGGTTGGCCGGAGAGCTTTTCTGGGCGCGGCGCTGATGATGGTCTTGTTTTTCCATGCGGCCCGGCTGGCGATGACGGTCTTCGATCCGTATCTTTCCTCGCGTCCGCTAGCGGAAGCAATTCTGAAATCGCCGCCTGGAAATCTGATCGTCGACCATCATTACTACACGTTTTCTTCCGTATTCTTCTATACCAACCGTCGCGCCCTGTTGCGAAACGGACGCTTCAATAATCTGGTTTACGGCTCTTATGCTCCCGGCGCGCCCGATATCTTTATCGACGATCAAGAGTTCAAGGATATCTGGTTAAAGCCCGAACGCTCCTATATTGTCGCAAGCCAGACAGCGGTCGCGGGATTGGAGTCCCTGGTGGGGACGGAGCATCTTAGTCTAGTGGCGTCGAGCGGCGGCAAAGTGGTGCTGACTAATCTTCCTCTGGTAAAAGAGGAGAACAAACAGGCGGCATTTGTGTTTCCAAAAGCTGAGCCGCGCCAAGAGCGCGCACCGGGCGCACATTCGTGCGTAGGCAAGGCATAATTGCAAGGACGAAATCATTAAGGAGGCTACATGAGGATTTTGGTGTTGGGAGGCGATGGATACTGCGGCTGGGCGACGTCGTTATATCTCTCGAAGAAGGGACACACGGTCGCGATCGCCGACAATTTTGCGCGCCGGCAATGGGATCACGAATTGGGCGTGCAGACCCTGACGCCGATTTTAACTCTCGCCGAACGCTTGAACGCCTGGCAGGACATCAGCGGCGAAGCCATCGATCTTTTCGTCGGCGACGTGATGGAGTACGACTTTCTTTCCTCCGTCGTTAAGGATTTCGAGCCGGATGCCGTGGTGCATTTTGCCGAGCAGCGCGCCGCTCCGTATTCGATGATCGACCGCAAACACGCCGTTTTCACGCAGGTTAACAACGTCGTGGGCACGCTCAATCTGCTTTTCGCCCTGCGCGAATTCGCGCCGGATTGTCATCTGATCAAGCTCGGAACCATGGGTGAGTACGGTACGCCGAACATCGACATCGAAGAAGGCTACATCACCATCGAGCACAATGGCCGAAAAGACACGCTGCCGTATCCCAAGCAGCCGGGATCTTTCTATCACTTGTCCAAGGTGCACGACAGCCACAATATTATGTTCGCCTGCAAGATCTGGAAGCTGCGCGCTACCGATCTCAACCAGGGCGTAGTGTACGGAACCATGACGGATGAGGTCGCTCTGAGCGAAGCTCTCATCAATCGCTTCGATTACGATGAAGTCTTCGGCACAGTGCTGAATCGTTTCTGCGTGCAGGCGGCGATCGGGCACCCCCTGACGGTTTACGGCAAGGGAGGCCAGACGCGCGGTTTCCTCGATATTCGAGACACCGTTCGCTGCATCGAAATCGCGTGCCTGAATCCGGCGGCGCAAGGGGAATGCCGGGTGTTCAACCAGTTCACCGAGCATTTTTCGGTTCTTGATCTGGCGCACATGGTCGAAGTTGCCGGCAAGAAACTGGGATTAAAGGTGAAAGTCGATCACTTGCCTGATCCGCGGGTCGAAGCCGAGGAGCATTACTACAATGCGAAACACTCCAAACTGATCGAACTTGGCTTGCAGCCGCATTTGCTGTCGGATTCGCTGCTCGATTCGCTGATGAACGTCGCGCTGAAATATCGCGATCGGGTCGATGTGAACGTGATGTTGCCGCGAGTCAACTGGCGCAAGCCGCGCAACCGCGAAGAGCATCGCACAACGCGCGAGCCTATGCCGTTGTGATCTGAAAGCAGGTAAGGTCTAAGCGGCCGGCTCAATGTCGGAGGGTGTTACCGGCACGAGCTGGCCGTTTCGTATGTAGTATTGGCCGTCGCGCCAGCGGATGCTGTTGCGGCCAAAGCTAATCAGCCAAATGGAAAACGCAACCGCATCCCATAGGGGGATGAGCGCGAACTTCTTCCATAAAGAAGTTTGCTTGAGCCCCCAAACGCCCACCATCCAGGTCATGGCGAATCGCAGAAAAAGATAAGTTCCGAAATAGCCAATCCCGACTGCAGCTGACGGGCACAGTGCAATCGCCAATAAAGACCAGGGCAGTCCCTGCGTCAGCAGAAGGCCAAGATGCCCCCAAGGCCGCATGTGGCGCATCACCACAACCCATCGCAGACGCTTGTGGAGAAGAGCGCTCATTGAGGCGTAATCGGCTACGGTGGAAATGGTGTAATGCGAAAGTTCCACTTCATAGCCTTGTTCCGCGATCAATCGACCGACCAGTAGATCGTCGGCGGGGCGGAATTGAATTGCGGTGTAACCGCCGAATGAGGCGAGCGCCTTGCGGGTTGTGGCAATGGTTGGCCCGAGCGCGAACTTTACGCCATCCAACTGCCACGCGACGACGATACCCGGGTAGAAATCGGAAAACATTCCCATGGTTTGCAGGCTGTCAGTGAACGTCTTATCTTCGATCGGAACATAGAAGCAGGTGACTGCGCCCACCTTAGGATTGGCGAGCGGAGCGACCACGTTGCGAAGGTAATCAGGCCGCACACGCACGTCGCTGTCGCTGATGACCAGAACCTCGTTCTGCGCCTCGCTGACCAGACGGGCCAGCTTGACAACCTTGTCGTTCGATCCTTTGCCGCCCGAACCAAACAGGATGCGGATGCGGCGCTCGGGAAAATCGCGCTTGAGACGCTCCAGCACCGGCATCACTGGATCGCTTTCGTCACCCACGCAGAAAAGCAGCTCGTAATCGGGATAATCCTGCCGGCAAAAGCTCGAGAAATTCTCGTAAGCTTCAGGATCGAGGCCGCGAACGGGTTTCAAATTGCTAACCGGAGGAGTAAAGCTGGAATTGGTCGCATCCTGACGCGCACGGAGGCGAAAGAATTGCCACGTGCTGTAGAGAGCGATCAGATAATAGATAAACGGAATTGCAGCGATGCCGAGGATAAGATAGCGCACGCTAATGTGCATCAGATTGGCTATTTGTGCTCCGGGGCAAGTGATGAGACGCAGTGCATCTGGTACGGGTCAGACCTAGGTTCAAGAGTTTTCGCAACAAACCTTCTTGCGAGCCTCTCTAACTATATCAGCACCGGCGTGATCGACAGCTCGGGCGAAGGCCGCAAGGCTGAGGTTAATATTTCGAGAATTTTTCCGAAGCGCGAGCCTCGGCCACGGTTTCGCATCTAAAGAATACAATTAATTCTCTGTGAGGTTCGTATGAAGACGCTCGAACCGCAACTCCTCCACGCTGATGAAATGTCGACTCTCACCCCGGATGAATTGGAGAAGATCAATGCGTACTGGCGTGCGTGCAATTACTTGTGTGCCGGCATGCTCTACTTGCGCGAGAACCCCTTGCTGCGTGAACCTCTGCGACCCGAGCACATCAAGCAGCGCTTGCTGGGACATTGGGGCTCCGACCCCGGGCAGACGTTTATCTGGGTGCATCTGAACCGCCTCATCAAAAAGCTCGATCTCAACGTAATTTACATCTCGGGCCCGGGGCACGGCGCTCCCGCAACGCTCTCGAACGCGTACCTGGAAGGAAGATACTCGGAGGTCTATCCGGATAAAAGCCAGGACTTAGCCGGCCTGCAAAAATTCTTTCGCCAGTTTTCGTTTCCCGGTGGAATTGGCAGCCATTGCACGCCGGAGACTCCCGGCTCGATTCACGAGGGGGGCGAACTGGGATACAGCTTGTCGCACGGATTCGGCGCCGCGTTCGACAATCCCGATTTGATCGTTGCTGTCTGCGTGGGCGATGGCGAGTCCGAAACCGGACCGCTCGCGACCTCGTGGCATTCGAACAAGTTTCTCAATCCCATTCGTGATGGCGCAGTTCTGCCAATTCTGCATTTAAACGGCTACAAGATTGCCAACCCCACAATTCTCGCGCGGATTCCCGAAGACGAGCTTCTGGCTTTATTCCGAGGATATGGATACGTGCCGCACATCGTCGAAGGGAGAGAACCGTTCGCGATGCACCAGAAGATGGCGGCGACTCTCGAGCAATGCATCGGCGAGATCCGTGCGATACAAGATGAGGCGCGCGCCAGCGGCAAAGCCCAACGTGCCTTCTGGCCGATGATCATTTTGCGATCTCCAAAAGGTTGGACTGGGCCGAAGGAAGTGGACGGTCACAAAGTCGAGGATTTTTGGCGCGCGCATCAGGTGCCGATTCTGGATGTGAGGAAGAATCCGGTTGATCTGAAACTGTTGGAATCGTGGCTACTTAGTTACCGACCGCAAGAACTCTTCGATCAGAGCGGCAGGCTCATTCCCGAGTTAAGAGAACTCGCCCCACATGGCGATCGGAGAATCAGTGCGAACCCGCACGCCAACGGCGGACTGCTGCGCAAAGAGCTCGAGATGCCGGACTTCCGCAGCTTCGCCGTGCCGGTCCCGAAGCCGGGAACAACCGAAGCTCTGCCCACCGATGTTCTGGGTCACTTCCTCGCCGAGGTGATGCGCGAAAATATGAAGACCTTCAGGGTCTTTGGTCCGGATGAGACTGCGTCGAACCGGCTGCAGGCGATTTATGAGGCGAGTAAAAAGACATGGCTGGAAGAATACAAGCCAGAAGATGCCGATGGAGGCGAGCTTGCGCCGGACGGGCGCGTCATGGAGATGCTCAGCGAGCACACGCTCGAGGGATGGCTCGAGGGGTATTTGCTTACCGGCAGGCACGGCTTTTTCTCGAGCTACGAAGCCTTCATTCACGTGATCGATTCCATGTTCAATCAGCATGCGAAGTGGCTCGAGTCGAGTAAGAAAGAACTCTGGCGTGCGCCTATCAGCTCGCTGAATCTCCTGATCACCTCGCTCGTGTGGCGGCAGGATCACAACGGCTTTACCCACCAGGACCCCGGGTTTCTCGATGTGGTTACGAACAAGAGCGCGGGCGTGGTGAGAATTTATCTCCCTCCGGATGCGAACTGCCTGCTCAGCGTTGCCAACCACTGCCTGCGCAGCACCGGCTATGTCAATGTGATCGTCGCCGACAAGCAATCGCATCTGCAATATCTCGATATGGATCGCGCAATCAACCATTGCACGAAAGGAATCGGCATCTGGGAGTGGGCGAGCACTGACGCCGGCG
>JASHNX010000329.1 GCA_030041415.1 Candidatus Sulfotelmatobacter sp. | reverse complement strand
GGCCGGGTCCAAGCCGATGTAGGCCCGCGTCCTGCGACGATGCGCCTCGTAAAACCGGAAGGGTTATCGGACCAGCAGTAGTAATTCTCCACCAACTTGGCCGCTTGTGATGCCGGGCTTTAAACTGAATACGTGAAGATTGCGCTTGGGCAGATCAATCCTACGGTCGGGGACTTCTCCGGCAACGCCGCAAAAATGATCGAGTTTTCCCGTCGCGCACAAGCGAGCGGCGCGAGCCTGATTCTTTTTCCCGAATTAGCGGTCTGCGGTTATCCGCCGCGCGACCTGGTGGAGCGGCCATCGTTTGTAGCTCGCAACCGCGAAACGGCCGAGCAAATCGCCGAAGCTACGCGCGGAATGAAGGTGATTTGCGGGCTGGTGACTCCGGCACAATCGGAGACCGGAAAATCGGTGATGAATTCAGCCGCGCTGCTGCAGGAGGGAAAGATCGCGTTCCTGCAGTCGAAGATGCTGCTGCCCACCTACGACGTTTTCGACGAGATGCGCAACTTCGCTCCGGCGAAAAGCCAGAGCCTGTTTTCGCTGCGTCATGAAAGAGTTGCGCTCACGATTTGTGAAGACGCCTGGAACGATAAGCTTTTTTGGCCGAAGCGGCTTTACACGGTCGATCCCATCGAGAAGTTAATTGGAGCAGGCGGGAATATTGTTTTGAATATTTCGGCATCGCCCTTTTGGATCGGCAAACGGGAACTGCGGCGTGACATGCTGGCCTCGATTGCTCGACAGCATAAGGTTCCGGTTGCGATGGTCAATCAGGTGGGCGGCAATGACAGCCTAGTTTTCGATGGTTCGAGCATCGTGCTCAACGCGCGAGGTGAGATCGTTGCGCAGGGCCGATCGTTCGAAGAAGATTTGATTTACTTCGATTCCGAATTACTTACGGGCGATGTGCACGAGCAGATTGAGGGCGAGGCAGCCAGCGTGTACTCAGCATTAGTGTTGGGCACGCGCGACTACATGCGCAAATGCGGATTTCGAAAAGCCATTGTGGGATTGAGCGGCGGGATCGATTCGGCGCTGACCGCGGTGATTGCCGCAGATGCGGTCGGGCCAGAGAATGTAATCGGTGTCGGAATGCCGGGACCATATTCGTCTCCGGGGTCAATCGAGGATGCACGCGCTCTGGCTGAGAATCTGAAGATCAGGTTTGAGCTGCTTTCGATCAACTGCGCGTATGAAGCCTACCGCGCGACGCTGCAGAAAGTTTTTGCGGGAACCGGGGAAGATGCGACGGAAGAAAATATTCAGTCGCGCGCGCGCGGAATGCTGTTAATGGCGCTTTCGAATAAATTCGGCGCGATCGTGCTCTCCACCGGCAACAAAAGCGAGCTCGGCGTGGGCTACTGTACACTCTACGGAGATATGGTGGGCGGGCTGGCGGTTATCTCGGATGTGCCGAAGACACTGGTATATCGCCTCAGCCATTATGTGAATTCGCGGCGTGCAGTGATTCCAGAATCCACGTTGGAGAAGCCTCCCTCAGCCGAGTTGCGGCCGAATCAGAAAGACAGCGACTCGTTGCCGCCATATGAGATTCTCGATGCGGTGCTGGAAGATTACGTAGAAGATGCGCATTCGGCCGAACAGATCGCTGCCGATCGCGGGTTCGATCTCGACCTGGTGCGGCGCGTGATTCGCATGGTGGATCGAGCCGAGTACAAGCGTCAGCAGGCGGCGCCGGGAATCAAGATTTCTCCCAAGGCATTTGGTTACGGGCGGCGCTTTCCCATCGCTGCCAAGAGCGAGGTTTGAAAAAGATTAGTAAGATCAGAGTATCGATTTCCGAGTCTCCAGCCCTGATTTACAACTGAAAGGAATTTATGCGCATTACTGCCCATCTGATATGCACTTTTCTATTGACCTGCGGCCTGGCTGTGGCGCAAGCGGGCGCCGCGAACCCGGCGAGTAAACCGGACGCGGTTCTTCCCTCCGAATCGACGGTCGATTCATTTATGCAGCAGACATTCGGATATGAGTCGGATGTGAGCTGGAAAATCGCCAGCATCAAGCCGGCGCCGGTTCCGGGCTTGGCGGAAGTTAACGTAATCTTGGCTAGCCCGCAAGGCCAGCAAGCGAGCCGGTTCTACGTAACTGCCGACGGACAACATGCAGTGCTTGGGGAGATTATTCCCTTTGGGGCCAAGCCGTTTGCGGCCGCCAACAGGATTCTGGAAAAGGGCATCACCGGGCCATCGCGCGGACCGAAGAGTGCGCCAGTGACCATAGTTGAATTCGGAGATCTGCAGTGCCCAGCGTGCAAGGCGGCGCAGCCGGCGATTGAGAAGCTGGTGGAGTCGGAACCGAATGAGCGCTTTGTTTTCCAGAATTTTCCGCTCGAAATGCACAATTGGGCAGCGAAGGGCGCGGCTTATTCTGATTGCGTGGGCAAGGCATCGAACGATGCCTTCTGGAAGTTTATTGCGAAAGTTTACGAGACGCAGCAGGACATCACAGCCGAAAACGCCGATGAAAAATTGACCGCGATTGCCACTGACGCCGGCCTGAAAGGCGCGGAGATTGCGGCTTGTGCGGCCACGCCAAAAGCAAAAGCGGATGTCGATGCCTCGCTCGCGCTTGGCAAAGAAGTGAATGTGACCGGCACTCCTACGCTGTTCATTAACGGCCGATCGATTGGAAACGTCAGCGGCGTCAACGAGACGACGCTGAAGCAGTTGGTAGACTTTGCCGCGAAGGATGCCAGCGGAAGTAAGTAGCTCCGATTGCTCGACTGAAGGCCAAGTCTGGAAAGCGCACGGCTAGTTCTTGTCCAGCCAGATTTCTTTGGTTTCGAGTGCGCGATTTCCGACAATGTGCGGCGTAATCATGATCAGTAACTCGTCATATTCTTTCTGCCGGGTCGTCTGCGTAAGGGCGAGATTGAGGCCGGGAATATCCGCGATCCCGGGAATTCCGGCCATGGAGCGCACGTCGTTGGTGGTGACTTCTCCTGCCACGACTGCGGGCTCGCCATCGCGCAGGCGAATGCTGCCTTTGTACTCCTGATTGGCAATCACCGGCACGCCGTTTGCGCTTTGACCAGTAAGCGATCGCATCTGCAGTTCAACCGTCATGCTGATCTCGCCGTTGCCGTGAACCACCGGCTTCAACTTTAGGTTCAATCCCAAATCTTCATAGCTGATCGAAGGAAACGGCGCCGTGTAGCTCTGATTGCCGATCACGGCCGAGATCTGCGGCGAGTTGTAGATGGGCGCGTAAGAAGCGTTCAGGATCGGGTAGCGCTCGCCGACGTGGAAGGTAGCGTCGCTGCCTTGCGACGAACGCAGAGTGGCTTTACTAAGGCTGCGGGACCAGGATTCGTTGAGCGAGAGCGAGGCCGAAAGCTGATCGAGACTGAGTCCAGAAAAGGTGAGGCCGCCGCCAAAAGTGGCGAGGGGCTGGCTGAAAATTGAGCTGCCCTGTCCTTGAAGCTGCGCGAGCAGCCCTGAAAGCGCCGAGCTTCCCGCCTGGTTGATGCCCCCGGATGAGATCAGCTGATTGATCAGCGATTGAATGCTTTGCCCGCCCAACGCGGCGAGTGCTCCGGCCGGAATATTGTACAGATTGAAAGTATCGGGCAAGTGCATGCCGATATCGCGGGTGAATTGATAATCGATGTCGTAGAGGCTGATGTCGAAAGTAATCTCAGGGCGATCCAGAGTAAACTGGCGCACGAGTTCCGAACAAGCTTTCAGCATAGTCTGAGGGGCACGTACCTCGATTGTCCCGCTTTGGCCGGTATTGATTTTCTGGAACTCGCAGATGCTGCGTAGGGCGTTCACCAGTTCAGTCTTTTCTTGCGTGGTTTCTGCTCCAGGCATCACGAACGTAGCCAGCGACATGCGGTCGAATTGTTTATGATTCTCGGCAGTGTTCGCGGCGACGAGGAGTTGATGGTCGGAGAGCGGGGTCCACATGGTTTTGCTGACCTCGCACGCGAGCCTCAGTGCGGTGGAGAAGTCGACACTATCGAGATAGAAATGCACTCTCCGTGTCGCGACGGAGTCGTCAAATTCGACGCCCACGCCGTAAGCCGTCGCGAGCTCGGTGAACATGCCGCGAACATCACCTTCATAACGAAACGTGGCGAGCTCGTTCTTGGGCTGGATGTGAATTTCGCTGGATTGAGCCAGCTGCAAGGATAGCCCCGAAAGGCTAGGCGGGTCGCGGTCAGGGAGCGCGTCGGCGAGCCGCTGCTGGCTGTAAGTGTCGTCAGGGTCAAGCTTAAGCGCATCTCGAAATTCGAAAACAGCTTTGTCTTTCTGGCCATTCGCCAGTAATGCGTCGCCACGCTCAATATGCTGGAAGGCAAGCTGCGATTTGGTTAGCTCCCAGGCCGAAAGGAATGCTATATCGTCTGGAACGAGCCGCGACGCCTGATCGAATTTCGCCAGAGCTTCTTCCTGACGGTTCTGCTTTTCGAGCTTCAGCCCGAGAGAATATGCTCGGTGTGCATGTTTCAGCTCTTCCTTGGAAGGAACGCAATAAATTCCGCCGGGAATGCCGTTGCCGCAGGAAATCATCGGCGCGGCCGTCGCGGGATCATCGGCGGCGGGCGCGAAAACGCTTGTCATCCCAGCGAGCACACAGATTCCCACGATGAAAGACACGTAGCGCATTCGCTCGATTTTACCTTGCTGGCTGCTGCCCACAGATATCTAGTAGGGCAACGTACCTTGGTTCAAAGCCTGAAAATTGAAGTCTGTAGGCGAAATGAAAACAACAAGATGAGAACGCTTTGAAACGGAATTCTTGCAGAGTGCCAATTGCTGAGCCGGCCCGCAGAAATTGCTGCTAACTGAGCATGATCCGCTCAATGCTGCGGGCGTGGCCTGTGTTTTCATCGCATTCGATGATTACCCCGCAGAACCGGATATCTCCGGTTGCGGGCTCAAAGCGCACCGGCATGCCGTTCAGGAATCGATCGACAACTAATTCTTTCTTGACGCCAATCACGCCATCGTAAGGGCCAGTCATCCCAACATCGGTGATATAAGCCGTGCCCTGCGGAAGAATACGTTCGTCCGCCGTGGGCACGTGAGTATGCGTACCGATAACGGCGGTGACTCGGCCATCGAGGTACCAGCCGAAAGAAATTTTTTCTGAGGTGGCTTCGGCGTGAAAGTCGACGAGAATGATCTTCGATTCGATTTCCTGTAACAGGCGGTCGGCGGTACGAAATGGATCATCGCTCGAGGCCATAAAAACCCGCCCTTGCAAATTGATCACCGCATAAGGAGTTTTTCCCTTGCGGCCCTGATAGATGCCGAAGCCGGGGAGATCTTTCGGGTAATTGGCGGGACGCAGCACGCGCCGGGTCGGACTATGATTGCCATCGGCCATTTGAAAGAATTCAATGATCTCGCGCTTATCCCAAACATGATTGCCGGTGGTAATTACATCGATATTCAATTCGAATAGTTCTTCGGCCAAGGCTGGCGTAATGCCGAAGCCGGCGGCCGAATTCTCGCCATTGGCAATTACCAGATCGATAGCACGGTCGCGAATGAGTTCGGGCAGACGCTCTTTGACGATGGTGCGGCCGGGGCGCCCGAAGATATCACCGATGAAAAGGATGCGCATGCGGAATCAGAGCGGAAGAAGCTTGCCGGGTTTCCGTGACCTTCGATGGTAACACGCAGAACGGTTTAGTTATTTTCCGGGGCCAGCTCCGCGCTTCGCAGAAAGTCGTAGTTCCCCGCGGGGTTCAACTGGATATTGCGTACGCGCTTGTTGTGCACCAGAACGTTATCGAGATACCAGAGATCGATGTAAGGCAATTCGTTCGCGACAATCTCTTGTACCTCGGCATAGATCGGCGCGCGCACTTTGGGGTCGACCTCGCGCCGCGCTTCATCGATCAGGGCGTCGACTTTCTGATTCTGGTAAAAGCCACGGTTCGCTCCGTTCGGCGGAAAGCGCGATGAGTGAAATACATAGAAAATATCGGGGTCTTCATTGCCGCCGATCCAGCGCAATCCATACATCTGAAATGCTCCGTGGGTTACATCCGCGATGAACGTAGCCGTTTCGAAACTGCGAATATCGAGTTCAATGCCGACCTGGCGTAGCTGCTGTTGAATCACAGCGACCATAAGGCGCGTGCTTTCGACCGTAGAGGTCTTCATGGTCAGGTGAAAGCGCACTCCATTTACCAGCGGGTAACCGGCGGCATCGAGTAACTGGCGCGCTTTTTCGGGATCATGGTCGTAAACGGGGACATCGCCGTCGTAGGCCCAGCTTTGCGGAGGCAGAATGCTGCGGGCGGGCTGTGCCCACCCATTAAGGAGATATCGAATCATGGGTCTACGGTCGAGCGCATATGCGATGGCTTGGCGCACGCGCACGTCCTTCAGAATCTTGTCGCGCAGGTTGAACCCCAGATATTGAATTTCTGTGCCGGGCGAGTGCTCGACTGCGAGATAAGGCTCACGCTGGAGGGTGACCACGGTGTCGGGCGTAAGGGAGTTGATGGAAATGTCCCCCGCGCCTTTGCGCAACTCGAGTGCCTCGGTTGTGGTATCAGGCACTACAGCGAAGCGCAGGCGCGCGAGCTTCGGCTTCTGGCCCCAGTAATTGTCATTGCGCTCGAGGACGACTTCTTTATCTGTCTCCGCGCCTACGAATTTGAACGGGCCGGAGCCGATGGGGTGAGTTGTGATTTCATTTGAGCTGCCATCGGGCACTATGCCGATGGCTCCGTCGGACATGTTCCAGAGCAGAGCTGCATCGGGTTCCTTCATGCGAAAGACAACGGTGAAGTCGTCGGGGGCTTCGATGCGATCGACAAAACGATAAGTCGATGCTTTCGCGCTGCGGACTTTTCCCTGCATTAAAGAATCGAAGGTCCACTTCACGTCGCGAGAGGTGAGGGGACGCCCGTCATGGAACTGCACCCCGTGGTGAAGATGAAAAATGTAAGTAAGCGGATCGGGAACATCCCAAGTGTCGGCCAGTCCGGGGGCCACATTCAGATTATCGCCGCGCGCGAGAAGATCGTCGAAAATCAGGCTGTCGATCCGCTCCGACTGGGCATCGACGCCGATGCGTGGATCGAGATTGGTGGGACTTGATTCGATGAGCATCACGAGCGTATTGGGGTCCGGCCGGTTGGAACAGGAAACCATCGAAAGCAGAAGGACGAGAGCCGCGCAGCTCGCAAAAGTGCCGCGCTGCCTCGCGATGTCAGTCTGCAAGTCTCACCTCTGATGGCATTGCGGCAATCATAGTTTATGGAAACGAGATTTTGCCGAGCACGGCTGCGCGACTCGCTCCCGTGGCGGAAGGAAGGTTCGAGGGCCGACGGTGCCAGGTCTCATGAGCCAGAAGCGCGAATGCGATGGCTTCTTTGGCCTCGGAGGGCACGCCAAATTCACTCGAGAATCGCATTCGAATCCCGAGCCGCTCGAGTTCCAGCTTTAACATCTCCACCAGTGCGGAGTTTTTTGCTCCACCGCCGGAAAGAATCATTTCGCGCGTCCTCTTCCAGCGCGAACTGCTTCTGAGCAAATAGCGACGGACTGCATCGGCGATCGACCGCGCTGTGAGCGCCGTCGCCGTGGCGACGACATCTTCTTTACCGCACTTTCCGCAGGTATGAAGAAATGCTTCTGCAAATTCTCGCCCGAACTCTTCGCGGCCTGCGGTCTTGGGAGGTCTTTTGCGAAAAAAGTCGCGACGGAGAATTTTATCGATGACACGGTCGAGTACCTTGCCGCGGTCTGCGATTTGGCCGTCACGGTCGAAGGGACGAGCGAAAAGCTTTCCCGTCACAGCATCGATCACCATGTTGCCCGGTCCCGTATCGAAGGCAGTCACATCGCTTGCGAGCGCACCAGCAGGGATCGCAGTCAGGTTCGCAATGCCACCGATGTTCTGCACAATTCGACCGACGTGAGCATCGCGGAACAACATGTAGTCGAGAAAGGGAACCAGCGGCGCTCCTTTGCCTCCGACAGCGATGTCGGCCGGACGAAAATCGGAAACCACCGGCAGTCCGGTGCGGGCCGCGATGACGGCAGCTTCGCCGGTCTGCCAAGTCGCAGCGACGTTGCGTCCGAGAAAGTTTGCCGGTTCGCCCTGGTGGTAAATCGTTTGTCCGTGGCAGCCAATGAGATCGGCCTTGATTCGAAATTTTCGCTGCGCATTGATGACGGCGTCAGAGTAAAGGTCGCCGAGCAGAAAATTGAGGCGGGCGAGATCGGCGACGCTAGCTGCAGTGGCATTCATCGCAGCCAGCACGGCTGCGCGAACCGGTTTGGGATACGAGTATTCGGCGTGTGCAAGCAGTTCGATCGCAAGGCTAGCGTTCAAGCGGGCGCGAATCAGTCTAGTGCCTTTCTCCGTGATAGCGGGAGGCGATGCATGATTGCTGTTCAAACGCACGAACGCGACGTTGATGCCGTCGGCCGAAGTTCCACTCATGACTCCGGCAACAATCATTTCTTTTTTCGTCGCTTCTTTCGGGGTTTTCATGCGTGCCGCCGGAGCGTAGAGCTCTTTCTTTCCGCGCACGCCAGACCTTCCAGACGGACTTGTTCGCCAAATTCCCAGAGCCTACGTGAAAGGTGCTCAGCAATGGCAGTTGACGGTTCTTTGGCAACATGACGCAGGATCGGCGATTTCTTCCTGAACTCGGTAATTCGCGCCAACGACTCCGTCACGCGTCGAGCAAACCGCGGATTGCGCTCATGTTCTGCGATCAATGTCTCATATGCCTCAACGATGCGGTCTTCGCGATGGCAGATCAGGCACAAGTCTCCCCCGGCGCGGATGAATTCAATCGCGGCTTGACCTGGCGACGCCGCAGAAAGAACTCCGCCCATTTCCAGATCGTCGGAGACAATCAGATTGTGATAGCCAATTCTCTTGCGTAGGACATCGGTGATCCAGATTTTCGAGAGGGACGCGGGAACCGGATCTCTTGTGACGGCGGGATAGGCAGCGTGCGAGATCATCACCATGGGAAGCAGAGGGCGCAAAAAGCGATAAGGAAGAAGATCCTCGGCCCATAGCTGCTTCAGAGATTTCTCAATTACGGGCAGAGCGTGATGACTGTCGAGCGTACCTGCGCCTAGGCCGGGAAAATGTTTGGCGCAGCCGAGAACCTTCGCCGCACGGAGGCCGGTGAGAAATTCGCGAGCAAACGTCGCAACTTCGCGTGGTTTGGCCGATACCGCCCGCGAACTGAGAACTTGGCGCGAGGCTTCGAAAGCCAGATCAACCACGGGCGCGAAATCCACATTGAATCCCAAAGCGTGGCAACTTTCGCCGATAATCTGACCGTGTTTGCGAAACAGCTTGCGATCGCCGGTGGCAAAGACGTCCGCAGCCGATGGGGTCGGACCGAGAACGTCGCGAAAGCGATCCACCGTTCCGCCTTCGAGATCGACGCAAGTAAACAGCGGCGCAGCGACACACTTTCGGCAATCACCAAGCAGACGCCAGGTCTGAGCTGCGGTTTTTATATTCCGCGCAAACAGGATTACCCCGGCGGGCTGCACGTGGGTGAGCAGGGAGCGAAGGCGCGGAGTCATTTTCGTGCCGTCGAAGCCGACGATGAGAAGCTGGCCGATTGATTCGGCTGCAAGAGATTTTGAGTGAGCTTTCATCGAGGATGGGCTTGAGTTCTTCTGCTTAGACTTCTTTCTTTAATTCTGCCAGCAGATTCAATGCCTCGAGCGGCGTAAGCCGGTTCAGATCGACTTCGCGCAGTTTCTCCAGCACAGGTTGCGAGATGGGCGTGAAAATTGTCAGCTGGGCTGGCGGCGTTTCTGCCCCCGGTGAGAGATGATCGGTTAGCTTGCGCTCGGCCAGTTCGTGCTCAGAAAGCACTTCACGCGCGCGGGTGATTACCTCGTTCGGCAAACCTGCCAGCTTGGCAACCTCGATTCCGTAACTGCGGTCGGCGGCTCCTGGCTCGACCTTTCGCAGAAAAACGATGCCTCCACCAGTCTCCTTCACCGACACATGATAGTTCTTGACTCCGGCAAGTTGCTCAGCCAGTTCGGTCAGCTCAAAATAATGCGTGGCGAAAAGTGTCTTCGCGTGCACGCGCGCGTGCAGATACTCGATTGCGGCCCAGGCGATTGCCAGGCCATCGTAGGTCGCCGTGCCGCGTCCCACTTCATCGAGCAGGATCAGCGACCGCGCCGTCGCAGTGTGCAGGATGGCGGCAGTCTCGGTCATTTCGACCATAAAGGTTGAACGCCCGCGCGCAAGATTATCGCTGGCGCCGATGCGAGTGAACACGCGATCGACCACGCTCAGTCGCGCCGAATGGGCTGGAACAAACGACCCCATTTGCGCGAGGATCACGGTCAGCGCAGTCTGGCGCAGATAAGTCGATTTGCCGCCCATATTCGGTCCAGTGAGCAAGAGGATCGTGTGCGTAGTCGAATTCAGAAAAAGATCGTTGGGAACAAAACGTTCGCTTCCTCCCGCGAGGTCCTGCTGCTCGATGACCGGATGTCTTCCCTGAACGATTTCGATCTCACCTCCAGCCGAATCCGTCGCCTCGAGAAGCTGCGGACGGCAATAGTTTCGCAGCGCGGCAATATGCGCCAAAGAAGCCAGCACATCGACTTCTGCCAGCGCTAAAGCGGTTTGCCGGATGCGCTTCGCTTCGGCGGCCGTCGATTTTCGCAGATCGGTAAACAGCCGCCGCTCGATCTCAACAATCTTTTCCTGCGCGTCGAGAATCTTGGCTTCGTATTCCTTCAGTTCCGGAGTAGTGAAACGCTCGGCGCCCACCAGCGTCTGCTTGCGCTCATAATCCGGCGGGACAAGATGTAAGTTCGGTTTCGATATCTCGATGTAATAACCAAAGATGGAATTGAACTTCACCTTCAGCGAAGTGATTCCGGTGCGCCCGCGCTCGCGTTGCTCGATTTGCGCGAGAACCTGTTTGCTGTTTCGCGAAAGTTCCCGCAGTTCGTCGAGATCGTGGTCGACGCCGGCGGCGATCACACCTCCGTCGGCGAAACTCAGAGGCGGTTCGGGAATGATTGTCTTTTGAATCAACCCGCGCAGGTCGGCGAGCTCGTCGAGCGAACCGTGCAGAGCCTGCAATCGGGCCGAAGTGAATCGACTGGATACAGATTTAACGGCAGGAATCTTCGCGAGCGATGCGGCAAGAGCGAGCACATCCCTAGGGGTTGCCGTTTCGAGGGTAACGCGGCTGAGCAGGCGCTCGAGATCGAGTACGCCATCGATCGCGCGGCGCAATTCTTCTCGCTCAATCGTGCCCTTTACACCGGCTTCGACCGCATCAAGGCGAGCATTAATCTCCGTGAGATCGAGCGAAGGGCGAAGCATCCAGGAGCGCAGCAGGCGCTTGCCCATGGGAGTAACCGCGGCGTCGATCGAGCGAAACAACGTGATCCCAGCATCTGCTCCCGTGAATAAAGGCTCGATCAGTTCCAGATTGCGTACGGTGACGGCGTCGAGCACAAGGCAGTTCTGCCGCTCGTACCACCCGACGCGATCCACGTGATCGAGCGTGCCGCGCTGGGTGGATTGCACGTAGTAAAGAATCGCTCCGGCGGCCGATGCAGCCGCGGGGCGCCCGGCAAGCCCGAAGCCCTCGAGCGAAAGCACGCCGAAGTGATTTTCCAGCAAAGGAATAGCATGGTCCGGCGCGAAAACCCAGTCGTCGAGCGGAGTCTCGGCGCAGGGCGCGCCGAAGGCTCGAGCTTGCGATGGGTTAGACAAATTCGCGCGCGCCTCGAACAAAGGGGCCGAGGATGCATACAAAATTTCTTTGGGACGAAGCTGTTCGAGTTCCTCCTGGACACGGCGAGCCGCGTTCTCTCCGGAAAACTCCGTGGCGCGAAACTCGCCGGTCGAGAGATCGAGCGCGGCAAAACCCACGCGATCTTCCAATTCGCCGACAGCGGCCAGGAAATTGTTTTCCTCCGATCCCAGCGACGAATCCGCCGCCGTTCCCGGGGTGACGACGCGAGTTACCTCCCGGCGCACGAGTTTCTTTGCAAGGCGCGGATTTTCCACCTGTTCGCAAATCGCGACCTTAAAACCTTTGCGGATGAGCTTGCTGATGTAACCCTCAGCGGCGTGGTGGGGAACGCCGCACATGGGCACAGCGAGGCCTTTTTCTTTGTTGCGCGAGGTAAGCGTAATCTGAAGTTCTTTCGAGGCGACGACGGCGTCATCGAAAAACAGTTCGTAAAAATCGCCCAGGCGAAAGAACAGCAGCGCCGTCGGGTGTTCTTTCTTGACGGCGGCATATTGCCGCATGAGCGGAGTGGAAGGTTCGGTCATCAGTTCGCTCGGCTGGAGGGCTTGGCGCGGATTATAACAAAGCCTTGCACAGTGGTTTCGCAACAAAAGGGAGGAGAGCCAAACGTGTCGCGTCGTACGCCGGGTGAAATGGAGTTGACGCAAATTCGCCGCAGTGTTCTCCTTACGCATGGAACTCCGTAAAGATCCCATCACCCGCTCCTGGGTCATGACCGGCGATGAGCCAGCGGAAAGCGCTCCGTCGCCGGAGACTGCGTGCCGGTTCTGTCCCGACTCGCCGAGCGCAACCCAGATCATCGCATCGGTGCCAAATTCATCAGGTTGGTCGGCGCGTGCGATGGTTCATCCCAAGCCGCTGTATCACATTGAAGGCGAACCCGACCGCCGCGGAGATGGCATTTACGATCGCATGAACTCCGTGGGAGCGCACGAGGTTCTCGTAGAAAATCCAGTGCACGACCGCCATCTCTGGCGGGCCGGCGACGACGAAATCGGTCATTTTCTCCGGCTCGCGGCTGAGCGCATTCTTGATCTGAAGCGTGATTCGCGGGTTAAATACGTGAGCCTGTTCAAGGATTTCGGCCCCGGCTCCGGCCAGGAGTTCGGCCATCCCACCTCGCAGTTAACCGCCACAATGTTCGTTCCGCGGCGCGTGCTTTACGAGTTGCGGGCAGGACGCGAATACTTTGTCAGCAAGGAACGCTGCGTGTTTTGTGACATCTTGAACCAGGAGGAACGGCAAGCTTCGCGGGTAATTGAGGCGCGCGGGGATTATGTGGCCATCGGACCTTACGCGCCGCGGGTTCCCTACGAGGCTTGGATCCTCCCCCGCAATCACGAAGCGTCATTTGAACGCACCGGCCTCTCGAGGCCGGGGCTGCGAGTGAATCTCGCCGCCTTGCTGCGGCGGACGCTGCAGCGCATTCGCGCCTTTACGGAAAGCTTTCACCTCGTTTTACACACTTCTCCGAACAGCCTGCATCCTTCGAAAACGCTGGGTTTCTGGAAAACGATCGACGAAGATTATCACTGGCACATCGAGATCATGCCGGTGCTGGCCACGAAGGCGCGCTCGTACACCTTCAAAGAGGTTTATTATTCGCCGGTGAACTCGGAAACTGCGGTGAGACAGTTGCGGGACGCAAAAATTGATGGATGATAGTTTCGGCCGCAAGCGCTGATGGAAGCCGGATCTGAGAACTCGTTAGGGTTTTGCGCCAGCCTGGCGAAGAATGCGTACCACTTCGGCGTTTTTTCTGGCTAGAGCCCAGGTGAGCGGTGCGTAGCCGTTCCGCGCGCGCAGATTGACATCGGCACCTGCGGCGAGCAGGGCTTTCACCACCTCCGGACTTGCTTTCGGATTCTTACAGGCAAAGATCAAGGCGGTTTGCCCCTCTTGATCGAGTGCGTTGATGTCAGTTTTTGTGGAAGCGGAGAGCAACTGTGTTAACTCTGTTACATCCTGCTTTTCCGCTGCTTGCATCAAGGCAGTCTCATCAGGATCTTGAAACGTGTCAGCCCCGCTTCCCAACGCGATCGGCCACGCGACGGGAATGATTCGCATCACTCTGACGGCAATGTCACCATTCATCTTCTGCCAATCGTTGAGCCGGAAATAGCCTCGTAACAGCGGCTGGATTTGAATCTCAACAATCGACTTCCACAATGCATTTTGCGGATCGGAAAGAGTTTCGCTGGGAGCGCCGAGCGGTTGCAGGCGAAATACCGTGAAACCATCGGCTGCATTCCATTCAAAATGAGCGTTGAGACTGCCGAGAAGGCTTTCAGTGCCGACCCACGCGACCACGCCAACCACTAGTACAGCTGCGGCCATGTACGGCCAGGGCTTATGGTGAGCAAGTCGAGACACCAACACAGCAACCAGAAAAACCAGAGCCAGTACTTCAACCACAAGTCCCGCCCCAACGAGCGTTTCACCCATGGCGTTCCACCAGTGGACGCGCCAATCGAGGAATCCGCCCTGATCGAAATGCCAAAACGGATTGAGATAAAGAGCGGCCAAGCCAATTACGAACAACAAAGCGCCGATCTCGATCCCGGCAATCGCCCAGGCCGTGGAGCGGACATGAAATGGTTTTGAGGAGGCCATCGATCACGGTGCCACGCAGAACGCTGGCGAAAAGTATAGACACTAGGTAAGAGATGGGAAACAGAAAACTGGCGGAGCGGTAGCGACACTCCCATCTTTGGGCTTACCGTTAGCGAGCAGCTCTCGCGATGTTGACGTACGGCGCGGGATTCCGCCGGCTCAGTAATTGCTGCGCTGCTTTGGCTTCTACCGGCGGCGAAAAGAGATAACCCTGGCCCAGCTGACAGCCGAGCGCCTGCAGATGATCGAGTTGCTTTGCCGATTCGATACCTTCGGCGATCACACGCAATTTCAGCTTGCGCCCCAGCATGATGATCAGCTCTACGATCTCCAATGCACCCCGGTCGAGCAGCATGGCAGCGATCAATGAGCGGTCGATCTTTACGCCTTCCACAGGGAGTCGACGCAGGCCGATCAGAGATGAATTCCCGGTTCCAAAATCATCGAGAATCACGCTTACATTAAGCTGCTTCAGACTGGACAGGATGGCGTCTGTCATTCTTGGATCAGCCGCAGCGATGGGCTCGGTCATTTCCAGCTGGAGTTGCGATGCTTCGAGTCCCGTCTCGCGCAAGGCGCCTCGCAGCTCGGAGATGAACCGGCTGTCGGTTAATTGCTTAGCGGAAACATTGGCGCTTATCCTGACCTGTTCCGCAGCAGGAGTTTCTTCCATCCAGGAGCGGAGCTGGCGGCAAGCTTCCAGGATCAGCCATTGACCGGCGGAGGCCAGCAGTCCGGCATTTTCGGCGGTCGTGATGAATTTGTGAGGCGAGATCAAACCCTGTTCAGGGTGTTGCCAGCGCAGCAACGCCTCGAAACCGGTGATCTGCCCAGTTTGGATTTCCACGATGGGCTGGTAATGCACGCGGAACTGACACTTGAGCAGGGCGTGCCGCAATTCTGCTTCCAGTCGCAGTTGGTTCACGGCTTGCGAGTGCATGACGTCGTTGAATACTTCACAGCGCCCGCCGCCGAGGGCCTTGGCGCGCCGCATCGCCGTATCTGCCTCCTGAAGAAGATCTTCGGCGCGTTCGTGCGTGATCGTGCTCAGGGCGATGCCGATGCTGGCCGAGCAGCGCACTTCCTCTGCGAGCTTGCCTTCGAAGAAAATGGGTTCGCTCACCGCCGAGAGAATTCTGGACCCGGTGCGCATCGCGTCGCTGGGGTCGTTCACACCTTCGAGCAGGATGGTGAACTCGTCTCCTCCCATTCTGGAGAGCACGGTGTTCTTGAACGGGGAACGGTCGTGGGGGCGCGAGATAGTATCTTCTTCCCTCAGGCAAGATGCCAGCCGCTCGGCAATTTGGACGAGCACGCGATCGCCCGCAGCCGACCCCATGGAATCGTTGAGCCGCTTGAAGTCATCCAGGTCTGCCACCAGGACAGCGTATTGACGCTCTGCGCTCCGCCGCGAGCGATCGAACAGGTGCTGCAGGCGATCCAGAAACAGGCGCCGGTTCGGCAGCCCAGTGAGGGCATCGTGGAAGGAGTGATGCTCTAACTGCTCTTCGGCGCGCTTTCGATCTGTAATGTCGCGATTGACGATTACCAGCTTGGTGACTTCACCTTTCTCGTCTCGGATGGCTCGGGCGATAGACTCAAGAACCTTCCAGCTTCCGTCCTTGTGGCGGATGCGATACTCGAGTTGCCTGCCGACTCCGGTGGATCGCGCTTCGCGCGCTGCCTCGAGCACCTTGAAGCGATCGTCGGGGTGAATCTGCTCGAAGGCGGATGTTTCCCCGAGCTCCGCCGAAGTGTAGCCGAGGATGCGTTTGTAGGCAGGGCTGTTATAGAGCCGGCGACCCTTTACGTCGACCAATGCAATCATGTCGGCGGCATTTTCGGCAACGACGCGGAACAGTTCTTCGCGTTTGGCTGACTTCACACGCGCTCGGTACATGATCAGCCATTGACCGAGCACGAGGAGCGCTAAACCAGCCAGAGCGCACAGAGTCCACAACGAAGCCATATGAGTTCAATATCGGCAACCTCGGGCGAAAGACTTAGCCAGCGATGGTTTGTGTGATTCGGGGCGTGCATAATGTGTGCATGTCCCCGGAAAAGATCGTTCGGCGCCTGAAAACCTACGCAGGCTCTCAAGGATACGTTTACCAATATTATTTTGTGGGGCAGCGTGCCGCGCTGGCGAATGATTCCGAAGCCCCGGCGATGGAATTTGTTTTCGACGTTACTTCGGACCGCAAGCTGACTTACGCCGTAAGCGTATTTCTATCGGATGCGGCAGTCGCGGCTTGGGCATCCGCTCATGGGCGTCCGCTGACGGAATCCGAAGAATACGCCGCGGCCAAACTCCGCCTCCTTCGGGCATTCGATGAAGTAGAGGATATGCAAGCCCACGGACGCCGACTGGTGATCGACGAATCTTCGCTCGACGAATCCCTATCTCGCCTAGGCGTCGAGTAACGGCTGTTCCAGTGTGATTTAGGTCACAACCTGCCGTGATGCTTGCCGTATCCGGCGACGGTTCTCGATGTGCAGAATATAATTCGTGGAACGGAAAATCGGGTTGCTGGGGCAGGTACTACAAAGCGAGATGAGAGGCGCCGGGGCGTGCTCCGGCTTGCATTAAGCCCTTCCGACTCCGATACTTAGCAAATATATGTCCCTGCTTTGGTTACGCTTCGCGCTGGCTTGCTATTTCGTTGGGCTGATCTACGCCTTTTTTGCGCTCACCCGCACCAGCGACCTTTTCAGCCGCATCGCGCTACACGCGGCCAGCCTTGGCATGGTGTTCCACTTTGTTTCCCTGGTTGAGTTGTTTCTTTCCGGCCAGGTAGCCTGGGCTTCGGTGCACAATGGCGAGTCGTTGCTGGCATTTCTGTCGATGACGTTCTTCATGATCATCTACACGATTTACAAGACAACCTCGCCGGGCGTTGTGGTTTTTCCGATCGTCTTCTTTCTGACATTCGTTGCCGCAGTAGATGAGCAACCGGTTCTGCTCACGTCATTCGTGCAGCACAAAGGATGGCTGATCGCTCATATCATTCTCATCTTCACCGGCTATGCCGCTCTGGTGCTCAGCTTCGGGGCGAGTGTGCTTTATCTGATTCAGGAACGGCGGCTGAAAGCGAAAAAGCCGAGCAGCTTGATTTCATTTCTTCCCGCGCTCGAAGTCATCGATCAGATTGGTTACCGTTCTCTGCTGCTGGGTTTTCCTTTCATGACGCTTGGCCTGATTACCGGTTCGGTTGTGGCCATGTCAGCTTACGGGCGCATCGATTTTGCAGATCCCAAGATTCTCCTTTCCTTGCTCATGTGGGTCGTATACATGATCATGGTGTTCACGCGTTGGAACTCAGGATGGCGTGGCCGCCGCGCCGCGGTTCTCGCGACGTGCGCGGTAGTGGCCGCCATCGTAGCCTGGGCGGCAAATTACTTCTCGGCCATTCACAGGTTTGCCTCATGAGATATCAGCTCATTGGCGTGAACCACAACAGCGCTCCGCTCGAGGTGCGCGAGCGCCTGGCGATTCCGGAATCCAAGTTGCCGGACTGCTGCCGTGATCTCGCGGCTTACCCGGGGATCGAGGAAGGCATGATCATTTCCACCTGCAACCGAGTAGAGATGATTGCGCACACCACCAATGGATCTGCCGACCTACGCGGTTTTCTGCATGAGCATTTTCAGGTGAAGGCGGAGGATCTCGATCCGCATTTGTACGAATTTCGCGAAAAGGACGCTGTGCGTCACGTTTTTCGTGTCGCCTCGAGCCTCGATTCGATGGTGGTGGGTGAGGCGCAGATTCTTGGGCAGGTGAAAGAGGCTTACGCCACGGCTCGCGCTGTGGGTGCGATTCACGGACAACTGGATCAGCTTTTCACTCGCGCGTTCGCGGTGGCCAAGCGCGTGCGGACGGAAACAGCGGTTGGGTCGTCATCGGTTTCGATCGCTTCGGTTGCGGTTGAGCTGGCAAAGAAGATCTTCGGAACGCTACAAGGGAAAAACGTTTTTATCGTGGGCGCCGGAAAGATGAGCGAACTGGCTGCGCGGCATTTGATGGCTCACGGTTGCGCCTCGATCTTCGTTGCCAACCGCACTTATGAGCGCGCTATCGGACTGGCGCAGCGTTTCAACGGGCAAGCGATCAAGTTCGAGGATCTGTACAACTCCTGCGACCGCGCGGACATTGTGATCACTTCGACCGGCGCGCCGCATGCGATTTTCCGCCGCGAGCACGGCGAGCAGTTTCTGTCGCGCAGAAAAAACAAGCCGATGTTCTTCATCGACATCGCGGTTCCGCGCGATGTTGCTCCGGAGATGGCCAAGCTCGATGGCATCTTTGCATACGATATCGATGACCTGCAGCAGGCGGTTTCAAGCCACGTGGCCGACCGGCGCGCAGAGGCCGAGCGAGCTGAAGCCATTATCGCCGGCGAAGTCGAAAAATTTGAGGCTCGGGTTCACACGCTCGATGTGGTACCTACAATCGTTAGTTTGCAGGATCATTTAGAAACCATTCGACAGGCGGAAATTGATCGCGTGCGCGGACGCATGGGTCACATGACTCCAGAGCAGGAAATGGCGATTGAAGCGCTGACCCGCGGCATTATCAACAAAGTAATGCATACTCCGATAACCACCTTGAAATCCGCTGCCAAAGAATCCGAAGCGACCACGGTGATCGATGTCGTGCGGCGATTGTTTAATCTTCAGCTAAAAGAAAAGCAACCGGTGCCGTTTGAGAAGAGAGAAAAAGACCAAGTGGAGACGCGCCACTAATGGCTAAACTCCGCATCGGCTCGCGCGGTTCGCAACTCGCCCTCTGGCAGGCCAATCACATTTCTGCTTTGTTGCGCGCGCGCGGACACGAAGTTGAAATCGAAATCATCCACACCACGGGCGACAAAATCACGGATGTTGCGCTCGCTAAAGTTGGCACCAAGGGCATGTTCACCAAAGAAATTGAAGAGGCTCTTGCCGCTGGACGCGTCGATCTGGCCGTGCATTCGTTAAAAGATCTGCCGACCGAATTGCCGGCGGGTTTCGAAATCGCGGCGATTACCGAGCGGCAAGATCCGCGCGATGCACTCTGCTCGCGCCGCTATTCAAAGATCGAAGACCTGCCACAGGGTGCGCGAGTTGGAACCTCAAGTTTGCGGCGCCAGGCGCAGCTGAAGGCAATTCGTCCCGATCTTGAGATTTATCCTTTGCGTGGCAACGTCGATACGCGGCTGCGCAAGCTCGAGCAAGGGGAATACGACGCGATTATTCTGGCTTCGGCTGGTCTGAAACGTCTCGGCAAAACGGAGCTGATCCGACAGATCATTTCCTCAGAAATCATGTGCCCGGCCGCAGGGCAAGGTGCCTTGGGCATCGAGATTCGGGAGGGCGACACCGAAACGCGACAAGATCTCGAGTTTCTGAACGATCCCGCTGCGCGTGCCGCAACCACGTGCGAGCGGGCTCTGCTGAACCGTCTCGGCGGAGGGTGCCAGGTTCCCATCGGAGCGTTTGCGGAAAAGCGGGACGGCAAGCTGCATCTCGACGCGATCGTTGCCGATCCTGATGGATCCAGGTTGCTGCGCGAATCGCGCGACGGCGATCTCGACGACCCTGAAAAGCTCGGGAATCAAGTCGGCGATATCTTGCTGCGCCGCGGCGGCGACGAAATTCTTGACGCCGTCTATGGGCGCGGCCTGGCCGTTCCACCCCAGCCGTGAAGCGCGAATGAAGGCTCGTAGCGTTCTCCTGCGACTTCTTGGCGGCGGCGAAAGCTCACACACACTACGCCGCTGGATTCATTTCTGGCCGCCGTTTCTTGGTGCAGGCATTCGCGTAAGACATATCGGGCGCGACATGAAGTCGGTCGACGTCGAGATGAAACTGCGCTGGTGGAACGCGAACTACGTCGGCACCCACTTCGGCGGATCGCTCTTTGCCATGACCGACGCGTTCTATATGCTGATGCTAATGGCAAATTTGGGCGGCGACTATATCGTGTGGGACAAAGCCGCGAGCATCCGTTATCGAAAGCCGGGCAAAGGAAGGGTGCGCGCGGAGTTTCGCCTGTCAGATCGCCAGATCGATGACATTCGCGAGAAACTGGAGACGCTGCCGAAATACGAGCCGGTTTTTACTGTGGAAGTGAAGGATGAGAGCGGCATTGTGATTGCAGAGGTTGAGAAAACTCTGCACGTGCGCAAAAAGCAGGAACTCGCAGCCCGAGAAAAAAGATGAAGAAAATAGGAGGCCCTGTCTTTGTACGTTCCTGAACATTTTCGGTTGCGGCATGATGAGGACGCGCTGGCGTTCATGCGCGCGAATCCGTTTGCAATTCTCATTTCGACTACCGATGACGGTCCCTTTGCTACCCACCTGCCTCTCTCAGTGCAGACTAAAACTGGCGAGAATGGCTCAGAGACCAAGATCCTGGTTCGTGGCCATGTTGCAAGAGCCAATCCGCACTGGCGCTATCTCGAGCAGCAACCGAATTGTCTGACCATTTTTCATGGGCCGCACGCCTATATCTCACCCAGCAACTATGGCGCGCACGAGAGCGTCCCCACATGGAATTATGCGGCGGTGCATGTATACGGGAACGCACGGCTGTTCTCCTCGGAAGATGATTTGCACTCAATGCTCAATGAGTTGATACAGAGCTTCGAGCCTGCATACCGAGATCAGTGGGAATCGCTGAGCCAGAAGTTCCGCGAGAACATGTTGAGGCAGATCGTGGGTTTTGAAATTGCCGTCACGAAAGTTGAAGGAAAGTTCAAGCTGAGCCAGAACCGCACGCGGGAAGATCAGGCGAGAGTGATGGAGTCACTCGGCCAATCTGCGGATTCTGCGATTTCGGGCATCGCCCGGATGATGCACGAGCAAAGGCTGGGCAAGAGCAAAGAATAGAACCAGATCTTCGAGCATAGCCAGCCAACCCAAAAGATGATCAAGACGGCGAACAAGACGAATTCGAACCGGCCCCTCGCAGGCGTTCGAGTACTCATTGGCCGCACACGGCATCAGGCAGGGGCGCTTTCGGCAGAATTGCGTAAGCTGGGCGCGACCGTGATTGAGATTCCCTTTATCGAGATCCGAAGGCCGCGGAGCTTTGCGTCTTTAGATTCCGCGCTGAAGAACCTGTCGCAATATGATTGGCTGATTCTTACCAGTGCGAACGGTGTCGAGGCGATGTGCGCACGAATAAAACAGCTTCGGCTGCAGAAATCGTCGCTCGATCATCTGCAGGTTGCGGCCATCGGTCCGGCGACGAAGAAAGCGATCGAACGGCAAGGCATGCGTGTGAGTGTTGTACCCAAAGAATATGTCGCCGAGTCGGTGGTGCGAAGCCTGAAGAACAAAGTAAAAGGGAAGCGCGTGCTGTTGGTTCGCGCCAAAGTTGCCCGCGATGTCATTCCGGACGAGCTGCGGAAAGCCGGAGGGCAGGTCGATGTCGTGGAAGCTTACGAAACTGTTGTTCCGGAATCTTCGCGGACGCGGCTGCGAAGCGCGCTGAAAAACCCGAGGCGGCGTCCGCACGTGGTGACGTTTACCAGTTCTTCCACGGCAAGAAACTTTGCAGAACTGCTGGGCCATGCGAAACGAAATCTTTCATCCGAGCTTGCCGGGATTCGAATGGCATCGATTGGGCCGGTCACCACTTCGACTCTGCGCGAACTCGGCCTGCCGGTGGACATCGTGACTAAGGAGTTCACGATTCCCGGTCTTGTCAAAGCGATTCGGAATGCGGTGACCGGTGTCGCCTTCGCCAAGTAAAAACGCCACGAGCTGCAGGCTGACGACTCCGCCACACAATCTGCTAAATTGCCAGCATGAAACTGAAGACGATCTACCTCATGCTCTGCTTTGCGGGAGCTGTTCTTCCATATTGGGAGTTTGTCCCGTGGGTCGCGCAACATGGACTTAATCTTCCGCTCTTGTGCCGGGAACTCTTTGCAAATCGGATCAGCGCATTCTTCGGCATGGATGTCGTGGTCTCGGCCGTGGTCTTAGTCACGTTCATGCGTGCGGAGAGTGCACGCCTGAAGATTTCCCGAAGATGGCTTCCGTTGCTTGCGGTGCTGACAGTCGGGGTGTCGCTTGGGCTGCCGATGTTTCTCTACATGCGCGAGCTTAGGCTGGAAGAGCCGAAAGCAATCGGCGGCGGGGCCACGCCAGCCTGATATTCGGCTAGTTACTCGTTGAGCGAGCAACTGCAGTCCGCGGGCACGACGTGGGCCAGCAGAAAATCGGCAACACGCTGGTAGGCATCGACCTGATTCTGGACGCGGGCGAATCCGTGGCCCTCGTTTTCGTAAATCTTGTAATCGACGGTTCCACCGCGCTTTTTGATCGCTTCGACTACCTGTTGCGTTTCCGACTTTGGACAACGAGGATCATGTCCTCCCGCCAGCAGAAGCAGCGGCGCTTTGATCTGATCGATGAAGTTGATCGGCGAGCGATCTTCGTATAGCGCTTTGTTCTTGACCGTATCGCCCATGGTAGCGAGATCGGATTGCTGCAGCACCGGGTCTTCGTTTTCGATTTCCGTGAACCAGTTGACGAAGGGAACGATGGGCACGCCCGCGGCCCACAGCTCTGGAGCCTTGGTCACGGCCATCATGCTCAAATATCCTCCGTAACTTCCCCCCATTACGGCAATCTTTTTAGCATCGAGATGCCCGGTCTGCTTGATCCAATCGACGCCGGCGAGCACGTCCTGCAAATCGCCGCCGCCCATGTCGAACAGGTTCGCCTGCTGGAACTCTTTACCGTATCCCGTCGAACCGCGATAGTTAGGCGCGAGCACCATGTATCCTTGATTGGCGGCGAACTGAACAAAACGGTTGAACGAATTCATCGATTGCGAGGCAGGCCCGCCGTGAATGTAAACGATGGCCGCGTTCTGCCCGTTGCGCGCCATGTTGAACGGGACGTATAGAAACGCGGATATCGTGAATTTGCCGTCGTGGCTCGGATAGTGCACAAGATAGGGCTCGACCATATCCTCAGAACGAACTCCAGCAACGAGCGAATGCGTGAGTTGATGCGATTTCCCGGTCGCCCGCGTATAGACCCACAGATCGCCTGGAGCAGTTGGGCCGTTGTGGTTATAAAGCAGGCGCGAGCCATCCTTGCTGAACGCAGAATGTCCGCCCTCGGGCGTGTTCACTCCACTCGGAATTGAAAGCGCGGTCGATTTGCCGGCGGCAAGATCGTGCAGATAGATGTTTTCATTGCCATCGACATTGGCCGTGTAAGTAACGTGCTTTCCTTGAGGAGAGAACTCGTGAGCACGAATTTCCCATTTATCGCGCGTGAGCCAAGAGATCTTCTTCGTGGCGATTTCGAGCAACGCGACGTTGTCATATCCGTTTTGCGCGTTCGAGGTAAGGAGAATGTGCTTACCATCAGGGGCGATGTCACTGGCGGAATAGATCTGCTCGCCTTCGTGCCGAGTCAACAATGTGCTTTGTGAGCTTGCTACGTCGGCAACAAAGACATTGGAGTCCGTCCCTTTGGCCTGCTCCTGCGTGTAAACGATGAACTTGCCATCCTTCGACCAGATGGGATCGGTGTTGCGTTTATCTTGCGGCGTGTTGGTGGTGAGATGCTTTACCTCGCGCATCAACGTGTCGTAGATATCGATTTCGGTTGCGGCGGAGGTTTTTGGCTTAACCAAATACGCGAGATAACGGCCGTCGGGCGACCAGGTCGGATCGGTCTCGGCGATCTCGCGCGTGCTGGTAAGATTCACCACGCGGCCCGTCTTCGGTGAGACTAGAAAAATATCCCAAAGCTCATCACCGTCATAATCGGATTGATACGCGATCCATTTTCCATCGGGCGACCACGCAGGCGCAGTTTGCCGCTGGTCGCTGACGGTGAGCTGCATCGGCCATCCGCCGTCGCTGGGCACGACCCACAAATTGTTTCTGCCGCTCATGTTGGAGATGAAGGCAATGCTTTTTCCGTCGGGCGACCAGGTGGCGCCGCCGATTTGCCGTGTCATGTACAGTTTCTCGATGCTCAGGCTTTTCGGCTCGACTTGGGCGTTCGGTTTGGAGGTGATCTGCTTTGGATCGGTGATGGCATGCGGCGCAGGAAGAGTTTGAGCGATGACGTGGTCGGCAATGAAAGTGTTCATGAGGATAGCGACAGTGCACGGAATAAAGATCAGCGAATCGAAGTAGCGCATGAAGGCCTCGTAGAAGTTTAACAAACCCTGAGCGGCAGCTTTTCGCTGCCGGAATCCTGTGCTGCTAAAATTTGCCTATTGTGGCTGCTACGCCGCACACTCCCGCTGTCGCCCGTACTATCTTCCATGTGGATATGGACGCGTTCTTCGTTTCGGTCGAGGAGCTGTTCGACTCTTCACTAAAGGGCAAACCGGTGGTGGTCGGCGGGCAGCGGCACGAGCGAGGGGTGGTTTCGGCCGCGTCGTATGCCGCGCGAAAGTTTGGCGTGCATTCGGCCATGCCGCTGCGAACGGCGGCAAAGCTGTGCCCGCAGGCAATTTTCGTCGATGGGCATCCCGAACGCTATCGCGAGTGTTCTGAAAAAGTCTTCCGCGTGCTGCAGAGTTTTTCCCCACAGATCGAGATGGCCTCGATCGACGAAGCATACCTCGACATGACAGGAACTGCTCGGCTGTTGGGTCCTCCGCTGCGCGCAGCGCACAAGCTGCACCAGCGGATGAAGGAAGAGACCCTGCTGAATTGCTCGATCGGCATCGGCTCGTCGCGGCTGATTGCGAAGGTTTCATCAGGGCAGGCTAAGCCGAATGGCGTACTTTGGATCGTACCCGGAGAAGAAGCGAAATTCCTAGCCCCGCTCGACGTGCGTGAGATTCCCGGCGTTGGCAAGGTGATGGAGAAGCATTTGCACGAAATCGGAATCCGCAAGGTTGGGGACCTGGCGAAGCTGGAAGAATCGGAACTCGAACAGCGATTCGGCAAATGGGGTCTGGCGCTCGCCGGCAAAGCCCGCGGAGAAGATGCCGGAGGATGGTTCGATTCTGAAGTCGGCGAGCGGGAAGAAGCGAAGTCAATCAGCCACGAGCACACGTACAACGAAGACACGGCCGATATCGCGCAGCTGGAAGCCACGCTGATGCGATTATCGGAAATGGTGGGCCGCCGGTTACGTGAAGCGAATCTCTACGCGCACACCATGCAGTTGAAGCTGCGCTACAAGGATTTCACCACGATCACGCGCGCTCATTCGCGCGCGCAGGGCACGCAGCTTGACGGCGAAATCTTTGAAGAAGTGCGCGCGTTATTCCGCAAGAATTGGAAACCAGCTTCGCAGGTGCGGCTGCTCGGGGTGCACGTTTCATCTTTTGACGCACAAGCGCCCCAGATTGACCTACTGGAAGGCAGTCGCCAGCAGCGTTGGAGGAATGCGCTGGCCGCAGCGGATCATTTGCGCGATAGATTTGGCGAATCCAGCGTGAAGCTGGCGAGCGGAATTCGTGGAACGTTCCGCGAGCGCACGCACGAGAATCCAGCCGGATTGCCAGGGAAGAAGACAGATCACAACCCGAATCAAGGTTAAGCCCGAGTCGTTCCGCCTAAAACAAATACGAAGGCCGGGTATCCCGGAAGGTGATTCCGGATCCCGGCCTGCGCTTACTTCAACTCGTCACTAAACTAATTACTTGAGCTCGAATTCGCGGTAGTCGTCGAGCCGCTTGCGCCAGCGGGCGGAGCGGTCCAACGCACCAGCCGCGGATAAAAGGGCGTTACTTCAAACGGCATCTTGTCGCGTGCCGAGGTGATCGCCACGGGCGCGGCCTTAATCATGTCTGCAGTGTCGTTCCAGGGATTCACCTTGATTCGTCCGCCCAGCGGCAGGGCTGCGATTTGATCGAGTTTCGCGTTATCCAGCGACGGGCCCTGGGTATC
>JASHNX010000039.1 GCA_030041415.1 Candidatus Sulfotelmatobacter sp. | reverse complement strand
CAGAATCAGCGACGCAGTTGAAGATTTGAGACCGCCGGCCTGAAGAACCCGTCAGCCGGCGGTTTTGTTTCCGCTCTCAGTTCCCGACGCGGAAGCCATGCCCGGCCCTCACAAGGCGGAGTGAAATAGGTCACTGACGAAGCGCGCCGGCAGACCTAGAGTTTTCGTGTACGACCGGGCCCTCATTTTGTTCCCTCGTAGGGCAAGCGTGCTGAGGTTAGCGCACGCTGTGATTGGTTATAGCAAGGCCGCGCGGCTCTTGCTTGCCAACTTGTTCTTACTCTCCGAGAGAATCATTCCGCGACTTCACTCCCTGCGATCCGCAGACTAGGAGGGTAATCAAATGCAATGGAAACAATTCCTCATAATCATCGGTGGAATTTTGGCAACTACGGCGGTGACGTTGGGCAGCGCTCCGGCGCAGGCGCCCTACAAGACGCTGCATAACTTCACGGAGAGCGAAGGCGCCTTCGTCCATTGGACGATGACCTTCGACGCAGCCGGGAACCTCTACGGCACATCCTGCTACGGCGGCTCTTCCGGCAGTGGCGTCGTCTTCGAACTGTCGCCCAACGGGGACGGAAGCTGGACGGAAAGCACGCTGCATGACTTTACCGGTGGCGCCGACGGCAGTTGCCCCCAGGGTGCGCCCATCTTCGATGCGGATGGCGATCTTTACGCCACAGCGTATTCGGGGGCGATTTATGGTGGGGGCAATGTCTTCGAGCTGACGCCTAACGCGGACGGCAGCTGGACGGAAACCGTGCTCTACAATTTTACGGGGCGTGGGGACGGGAACGGCCCGAACCCCATAATCTTCGACGCGCAAGGGAACCTGTACGGTACCGTAACATGGGGCGGTACCGACGGAGAGGGAGGCGTGTTCAAGTTGACTCCGAATTCCGATGGAACGTGGGCGGAGAGTACCCTGTACACCTTCACCGGTGGCAAGGATGGTGGCCATCCGGTAACTATCCTGATCTTCGACGCGGCTGGCAGCCTATATGGCATGACGCAATGGGCCGGCGCTTATGGAAATGGCGTTGTGTTCAGCCTGACGCCGAACGTGAACGGAACCTGGAAGGAGGAAGTGCTCCACGCGTTTGCTGGCGGCAACGACGGAGCCGGCGGTGGCGAGGGGCTGGTCTTTGACACAGCAGGAAACCTTTATGGTGGGACGTGGGGCGGTGGCGTCTACGGATATGGCGTCATTTACAAGCTGACGCACATGTCGGGCGGCGTCTGGAAGGAAATGGTGGCCCACGCGTTCACAGGCGGCAAAGACGGGGCAGACGCGGGCGAGACTGAACTGACCTTCGACAGCGGCGGGAATCTATACGGTACGGCGAATAGCGGCGGCACTTATGGATACGGGCTGGTTTTCCAGCTGACGCCCACGTCGAGCGGCGGGTGGAAGGAAACGGTGCTCCACGTCTTCCAGGATAAGCCCGGAGCCGACCCGGCGGGAGGCGTAATTTTCGACGTTGCCGGTAATCTGTACGGCACGACCGGAGGGGATGGCAGTAAGACGTTTGGAACGGTGTTTGAGATCACGCCTTAGCGCAGTTCTCCTAGCTTATCCAGACGCAGAACTCGCTGCAGGTCGACCAGGTGCCGTTACTCGGCAGCATTCCAGTGCTCGGCAACCTGTTCAAGCACGTGGAGGTGAGCGCCTCCAACCAGGAACTGATCTTCTTCATCACGCCGCGAATCATTCAGACATAACGTCAGAATCAAGCGACGCAGTTGAAGATTTGAGACCGCCGGCCTGAAGAACCCGTCAGCCGGCGGTTTCGCTTTGGGTCATGAAGATCGCACTGTTCTACCGCGATACGAGTCCTAACTCAAGCAGAGGGCTCGGGTCTTAGTTTTCCGCTTTTCCGATCCCCACGATCTTCGTCGTTACCCGGAATTTCTTGTAATCGCTGTAGGTTTGCTCGATATCGTCGTCCACCGACTTAAAGATAGCGACACGGGCATCGACTTTTGCGGTCAGATGCAGCGGCAGCCATACCTCGTCGTTGACTCGCGTCTGCTCCAGCATGAAGCGCGATCCCTTATGAAACCGCGCAAGAAACAACCCCCACGAAATCGTATCCAGGCATTCCACATCGAGCTTCGCGAGTTGCAGATCGCTCTTGTCGATCCAGACACGGCCGTGGAACTTCGAGAGGTACTTGGCGTCTTTTGCATGCGGAACGAAGCCCGCCCGGGGTTCGCCATCGATGACCCACGCCTCGCGCCCATTGAGCAGATCAGTGCCCACTAGCGTGAAGTTGAAAGCGTCGGCCACGTCACGCACGAAAGCCCGGTCGTCCTCTCGCGCCTTATCTTCTTTTTCTTCACGTTTCTTTCGATCGTTTTCCGATTCGTTCCTGCGCTTGTCGATGATCTTCTGAATCTTCTCGTCTTCTTTCGCGGCCTCTTTTTCTGAGAGGGGTTGGCCATCCTTTTGTGTCAGGCGCTGCACCGGCTCGCCGTAGATCTCCACAATGTCGTAGGTCCGCTGCTCCGTGGATTTCGTTTGTCCTTTGTTCCCCACACGGTTATTGACCTCTTGCTCGACATACGTGTAGTCGCGCAGCAGCTTGTCATTTTGCATGTCTTTGTCGGCGACTACGCGTAGCAACTGCTGCATTTGGGCCTGCGAGAGCATGCCTTTGGCATCTGGCGTCAGATCGGGTGAATTGGTTTGCGTGCTCGAGGCCGGCACAGAGGGCAAATCTTGCTGACTGAAAGCCCGCGGAAAAATTGCGAGACACCCAACCGCAACTGCAAGCGCAGAGAGCTGTAAGTTCAAAGCGTGTTTTCTCATGGTCGATTTAGGCGATTAGAGTACCGCCGGTTCCTTCAGGATTCAATCTGGGCACTGGCGCGGAGACAGTTCGGCTTACCGGCGATCGCCCTTATACGCCTTGCCAAGGCACTCCCCCTGAAAAAGCCGTTCGTCGATGCGGTGCAAGCTGTTAACCATGGCCGGAGTGACCAGCGGATAGTGCTTGATTTCGAACAGGTGATAGACGATGAACCAAATCGGTTTGTCGGTTGTCATCCAGTTCTGCCGATCGAAGCGTTTCAGGTTCACGGGAACCGAAAATCGACGTAGCGTGCGCTCGCGCAGCAGATTGAAGTACGAATTGAAATAAGTCAGTGCCAATTCGCGCAAGGTTCGATGAATCGGCTCGCGCCAGCGGCAGCCCGAATAATTTGATTTTGCAATTGCGCCCCAGCCGCCGTGCTGGCGAAAAATCGCGATCACATGATCGGTATCGTGTTCTGCTTCGAAGTCGAGGAGCAACGGAGGGTACCCGTTGGCGCGCAGCGCGGCGGCAGCGAAAATTGCTCCTTCCAGGCAGTGTGCCGTTTGCTCGGCGAGCACGCGGCGCGGCGACCACGCGGTGTCGGCGAGATGATAGGGCGCGTCATCAAGGAACTTCTGGATGCCATATGGATCTTTCAGCCTGCGCAATTTACGCAATTCTGATGGAGTGAAACCATCCAGAGGGTCTTTCATCGTGGGGATGAGTTTACATGACCGCTGGCGAACAATTGTGCCAGCTCGCCGGGCGTGTCGACCTGCACATCGGGTGGGCAGTTCTCTAGAGTGTGTGGAGCAAAGCCATAGTTTACGGCCACCGTCCACATTCCTGCATTGCGTCCGGTTTCGACATCCACGTGCGAGTCGCCGACGATCGCGGCCTGTTCCGGTCGAACGCTGTTCTCTTCGAGGAGTTTGCGTGCGCCTTCGGGATCGGGTTTTTTCGTTGTAAAGCTGTTTCCGCCGTAAACCTGGGTGAAGAATGATCCCAGCCCCAGTGCCTCGACAATTGCCCGCGAAGGACCAACCGGCTTGTTGGAAAGCACCGCCATGGTGCGTGGAGTACCGTTCGAGCCGCGTTGAATCGCGGTCAGCGCTTCCTTCACGCCCCCATACACCGTGGTGTGGTCGAGCTTGTGCTCGCGATAATACGAAAGGAAGAATTGCAATCCTTTGCGCACCAGGTCTTCGTCAGACGCTTCACCGCCGAGCGCGCGCTGAATCAGAATCGGCGCGCCGTCTCCCACGTAGCTGGCGATCACATCGGCAGGCAGTTCGGAGCGTTCAATATGGCGCAGGGCCGCATTGACCGAGTGCACTAGATCGAGGCGAGAATCGATTAGCGTACCGTCGAGGTCGAAGATCACGAACCGGATGGAACGCGGGTCAAATGGGCGGCGAACCTGAATCACAGTTCATCATAAACGATGGCGATACTGCCATTGGAGCGACATTCGAAGTTCGCCTATCTATTTCCCGATTGGGCTGCCGCCTGATTCAGCGCAGAGTCCAAATCGTTCACGAGTTTTATATTTTTGGCGAGAGCGGCTCGAAGAATCTCCGCTTGTTGCCTTGCAGTAGCCCAATCCTGTTTTTCAACGGCCTCGGTCAATCCGGGCAACTCGAGATGTGCATAGGTGTAACGCGCGCCGTAGAGAATGTGCTTGAACCATGGCCTGCCGGGAATGCCATCAGGATTGAGCCAGTTACGCTCGATCTGCATCGCGCCGCGATTGATTGTGTCGGCCAGCTTGACATCGATCGCGCCAGCAGCCAGCGCCCTGCCCTTGGCGTCATTCAAGTGGTTACCCGCCGCTTCGAACTCATCGATGGCATCGACGACCGGCTTGAGGTCCAACTGGCTCATGTCTTTGCCTTTTTCCATCTCGTTGACGAAATCGCGAATGTTGACGGCGTAGCTGGCAAAATCGAAGGGCAGCAGATCGGCGTTCGCGAGGCGCAGGGCAAGCACTCCCCACAACTGCGTCATCAGCGTGTGATAGCGGTAGCCCGGATCGCCGAAGTGGTTCATCCAGAAATAATCGTCATACGCGGAGTGATAAACACCGTAGGGTCCATCGAACTGCAGCCCGAGAACCGGCATGCCGACAAAATTCAGAAAGACGGTGTGATCCGAGCCGCTACCGATACGGGTATCGGCGAGATTTGAATCGCGCACTTCAGTGAGATCCTTGGTCTGGAGGCGTTCGAGAGTGGATGACTCCTTCCACGCTTCATACATGCTTTTGCCAGAAGGATCGCTAAGAGAGCGTGTCGTTTCGACGAGCATGGGTGCGAGCGAAGCCACAGCCTGACCGTGAAACTTCGGGCCAGAGGTCGACGAGTCGACGTTGATATATGCGACTGCCTTCTGGCGCAGTTCATCGGCGAATTGCTCGCCCCACTCTGTGGAACCGGTGAGGCCAACTTCCTCGCCATCCCAACTGCACACGATAATCGTGCGCTTTGGGCGAATGCCCGCCTTGGCCATTTGTCCGAGCGCGCGCGTCAACTCCATCATGGAAGCCGTTCCGCTGCTCGGATCGACGCCTCCGAACACCCACGCGTCGCGATGATTGCCCAGCACGACCCATTCGTCCGGTTTTTCTGCACCAGTAATCCGGCCCTCAACCACGTAATACGGCTGAGTGGAATTATCCATTTCGATTTTTACGTGCACGCGCACGCGATCGCCGCCCAAGTGATATTTGATCGGTAATCCACCTTGCCACTCGGCGGGAGCGACAGGGCCATCCATATTAGCGACTAGCGGCTTGGCATCGTGCCAGGAAAGCGGCAGCGCCATAATTTTTGGAATCGACACCGCTTCGCTGACCAGAATTCGCTTTGCGCCTTCCGTCGAAGCCCATCCTGGCGTCAGCGGATCGCCGGGAACCATGAAGTCGTAAGTGATTGCACCGCGCTGGATGTGATACTCCGGGCCCCATGGCCCCTCGGGCACGACCTTGCCTTTTTTGTATCCATCTTCCGCGGGATCGCTGTAGATAAGAATCGCGGCTGCACCTTCGCGTTGCGCAGTAAGCGCTTTGAAGCCGCGATAACTGTAAGGGTTCGAATAGCGCACCAGCACCACCTTGCCCTTGACGCTGATGCCTTGCTGGCGCAGATAGTCGTAGTCTTCCGGATTGCCGCTGTGGGCGTAGATGAGAGGCGCTGTGACTTCACCCGAGGCCGACATGCCGCTCCAGGCCGCGCTGATGGCTTTGTCTTTCGAGTCGGGATCGCCGCGCACCGGCAACTCGCGCAACCCCGCGCGATAATGAACCGGCGCAACCATTTCGAGCGATGTGAACTTTGGATTGGAGCCGTAGACATCATAGCGGCGAATCACGACATCGAAGCCTTCGGTGCGCCACTGATCGGCGATATAGCGAGCCAGTTCGTTGTTACGTGGTGACCCCGCGACGTGAGGTTCGGCGGTAAAGATCCGGTGCTGACGGCGCTCTTCGTCGGGCGAAGGAATCGATTTGAATTTGCTTTCAATTTGCGCCTCGTGCGCTGCATCGCTGGCAGTGAAGCCGAGAATGGAGTTCTGAGCCTGAGCGTGCGAAATTGGTGCGCAGATGATCGCCAAGCCGATCATTGCCAGGCAGATCGAGAGCGCGCCGAGATGCATTGGCATACTACCGCGCCCACAGCAAGGGAGGGTGTTCATGCTCGGCGTCTCCTCGCCAGAAGCGAATGAAAACCCTTATGCCTGGGTTGCGGCCTCAGCATTATCTTGCCGTATAAATCTCCGTCAATAAATCTGGCTTCGACTCATCGCGCTCGAGGTGTGGATATTTCTCGCCGCCATGGTAATCGACTTTGTAAGTCTTGTAGTAATCGGTATTCTCGACCAGAAGTTCGAGCGGTGCGCTGCTCGTCTTTCCTGCTTTAAGCGCGTCGCGGAGCACGTCCGGCGAGTATTGGCGGCCATTTACCGCAATGAGCTTCATCCCCGGACCGATTCCGGCAAGAGCTGCGGGCATGCCTTCGATTGTGTCGGCGATGATGCCATCATCGCGCAGTTCCAGTCCGATCGAGTAAGCAACATCGACCCGGCGTCCGCCTTCTTCATTGCGGAGCATCTCTGAGGGCGTGTCATCGTAAACCACCTTCCATCCACTGCCTTCGATTCCGCCGAGCGGGCCGCCTGGGCCGTGATTCGTAAGGCGCTGAACCCAAAATCCACGCCAGTCATAAGGAACGATCTGGTTCAACGCATTCACTACATCGTCGAATGTATAAGTCTTCAGCGCCGGTCCTGTGCTCGGCGCGCCATGAAAAAGCTGGCAGAAATCATCGAGGGATTTTTTGCCTTTGCTCTGTTGCCGGATGATGACATCTGCCCAGAGCCAGTCCAGCGTGCCTTCATCGTAGAAATCGACGCCGCGCCGCCATGATTCCCAGGCTCGCGGGGAAAAGTAAAGTTCAGGGGCGTCGTCGGCGGTGTCCTGCAGATTGCGCCAGGCGCGGCCCGGAGTGTGATCCAGTGCTGCTGCGGTCAAAGCAAGGTCTTCCCTTGCTTCTTGCTGCGAGAGCAGTCCGCTGCGCGCAGTGAGCACGGTGCCCAAATAATTCGTCAGACCTTCATATACCCACAGCAGGTCGTCTTGCATGGGCTGCTGATAATCCTGGGTCGCGAGGTCCGCGGGCCTGCGGTATTTCCCGTTCCAGGAGTGCACGTATTCGTGAGGGAGCAGGCTCGCGTCCAGTTTGCGCTCCATCTCGTCGACCAATCCACGCTCGCCGACCCGGCTGTCATCCGATTCGTGATGCTCCAGCCCGAAGTGCGCAACGTGATCGCTCAGGCTATAAAGGAAATGGTAATCGCGATAGTGATGCGCGCCGAAGAGCTTATTCGTCTGCTCGACCAGGTTTCGATAGTGATCCCACACTTCCTGGGGAGCGTCGAGCGCGGCTGCGCTATCGGCGGCAATATCCATCTCAGTCGGCGGATCGTCGGCCAGTTTTACCACTTTTAAGTATTCGCCGGTGATGACCGGTGAATCGACCAGAGTATTCAGCGGAGCCGGCTGGAATGAGATTTCGGTTTGCCCGTTCTCGTCGTTCGCTGAAGCAATGGGCAGCGCCGTTCCGTATTTCCAATCGGGGGGGAGCTTCAAACTCGCGACATAGGTAATTTCGTCCGCCTTCCAACCCTTCGGGTACAACAGAACCTGATTCCAACTGATCACCGCCATTTTGTCTGTGGCGGAAGAACCTGCCGAAAAGCCAGGCTCGAAAGTTGCAGGAGAAAGAAAATCGAGGTCCGCGTCCACTTCGTTTGTTCCCGGGGGAAGCTCAACATGAATCGTGAAACCATCCAGCAGATCGCGGCGCCACTTCAGCGTTTGATTCGCGGACCTGAATTTCAACCCCGCCAGATCGATCACCGGCCCATCGGGCGCGTGTTCGCCGGGTATCCACTTGGGATAGTAAAGCGTCAACTCTGGGCCGCTGGCGGGAATTTTCAATCTGGCATGAAAAATCTTGCGTGGAGCAGAGCTGGCATCAACAAATAAATTTACTGTCGGCCCAGCGGCACACAAGCCGGGAACGATAAGTAGCACAGGAAGGCAAAACACTCCCAAAATTCTTGAGAGCTTAATCATTGAAAGGCTCCTATGAAATTTCCGCGAAGTTTGAAGACGAATCGAACCCACGAAGAACTCTAGACTATAGCAGCCGACCGGAGCGGCAGTACAGGGATGCATCTCCGCTGCTATCATTCCACCGTGTCGCGGCGCGGGAAATTCATCACCTTCGAGGGACTTGACGGAACCGGCAAGAGCACGCAACTCCGCAAGCTGGCCGCGGCTTTGCGCGAGGCCGGCTGCAAAGTTGTGGAAACGCGCGAACCCGGAGGAACTGCGACAGGCGAAAAGATTCGCCGCGTTCTGCTCGATTCCAAAACAGAAGGGCTTTCGTCTCTAGCGGAAATGGCTCTGATGTTCGCCTCCCGCGCGCAGCATATTGCGGAAGTGATTCAACCGGCTCTCGATCGCGGACACATTGTTCTCTGCGACCGGTTTACCGACTCAACCGAAGCCTATCAGGGCTATGGCCGCCATCTCGGGAGCGAAAATGTTCTGAAGTTGCATCATATTTTGTGTGGAGGTTTGCAGCCAGATTTGACTGTTCTGTTGGATTTCGATCCGGCGATGAGCCTGAACCGCGCCCGCCGACGAAATCAATCCGCGGTGCACCCGGCGAAAAGCGACACAAAGAAGAAGTTGCTGCAGCTATCCTCTGACGAGAACCGGTTCGAGAGGCAGAACCGTAGCTTTTTCGCTCGCGTGCACCAGGGCTACAGGGCGATCGCAGACAGGGAGCCGCAGAGGGTGGTCGCCATCGATGCAAGAGGGACGCCGGCGCAGACGCACCGGAGAGTCGCGCATGCGGTGGAAGAGAGACTAAAACTGTCAGTGGGGCGACAATCGATTCTTTCAATGGTCAATCCGTCACGGAAATAGCAAGCATGTCCTTCTCCGACTTTCACGGCAATGAGCCAACCGTTCGCCGCCTGCGCGATATGCTGGCGCGAAACCGATTTCCGCATGCGGTGATCCTTTCCGGTGCGCGCGGCGCCGGCAAGTACACGCTGGCACTCATGCTGGCGCAGACGCTGAACTGCCTTGCGCCCACTGTAACTGACGGCCTGCCCGATTTTTGCGGCCAGTGCGCCAACTGCCGCCGCATCGCGCAATCCGGCGACCTCGAGGCACGACTCGCGGAATCGATCGAGGCCCGCGAAGGGCTGCGCGAAACAGACAAGAAAGAAACTCGCCTATTTATCCAGACTCACCCCGATGTACTGATCATCCCTCCCGATCCGCCGCAACTGATGATCAAGGTCGATCAGGTGCGCCGTGTGATCGAGACGATCTACTATCGCCCGTCCGAAGCCCGCGAGCGGGTCTACATCTTCACCGATTCCGCTTTCATGAAAGAAGCGGCGAATTCGTTGCTGAAGGTGCTGGAAGAGCCTCCAGAATTCGCCACGATTTTCCTGCTTTCGGAAAATGCCGGAGAATTGCTTCCTACCATTCGCTCGCGGGCGATGGTCTTTGCCCTCGAAGCGTTGGCAGCTGAGGAAGTGGAACGCTATCTGGCGAAAAATCGTCCGGAATTAAAGACGTCGCAGCGTACCCTGGTTGCCCGGCTGTCCGAGGGCGCGCTTGGACGGGCGCGCAGCTTCGATCTGGAAGGCTATATTTCTGCCCGGAGCGACGCTCTGACTATCCTAAATAGTGCAGTTCTTGGTGGTGATCACAGCCAGCTTTTCAAGATGACAGAAACTTACCGCGCCGGTGCCGAGGGACGGGAAAAAACCGAGCAGCTTTTGCGGACTCTCTATTCGCTGCTTCGTGACCTGATGCTGATCCAATCGGGAGCTGCGCGGCTGGTGCAGAATACCGACATTCAGAGCCAGCTAGTCAAGATAGCGGAGGCGATGGACTTCGACCGGATTTCGGAGGCAAGTGACCGGATCGCCGAAGTGGAGCGCGGCATGCGCCGGAACCTGCTGCGGTCGCTGTCGTTGGACGCTCTGGGCTTGTCGCTGGAGACCGCAGGATGAGATTTTCGCAATCTCCATCTCAATTAAAGTATTTAAAATCAGTACATTACAAAGATTACCACGGTGGTTCTACGTCCTTCAGATAGATTGCCCCGCTGTTTTTTAACCCATATAATTAAGTCACTCTGGTTGGTAATTCTCCGTCAGGTTCCGGGCAGGAAGTACGAAGGGTGAGGTTTGTCTCGCCCAAAAGGCAAAAACCCGGTAATGCGAAAGCGCCTGCAAATCGTCCTGATGGCCAGCACCCTTGCCGCGACCTCGTTTTCTCTCACGTCTAAATCCTGCCTGGCCGCGGATGGCGACGGTTCCTCTCAGATCAAGGCGACCGACGACCATGGCCGGACGATCTATGTCAATGATTTTGAGCCGCAAAAGCCGGTTCGCCACGCCGAAGAAACCGCTCCGCGGCGCAACCTGATGTACTGGAGTTCGAAAGAGAATCGGTGGAAACCTGTGCCTCCGCCCAACGCGGCCGTAATGAAAGCTGCGCGTTCCGCGGCGGCTGAGGTCAATCAGTATCTTGGACGGGAGTCATCGAAGTCTGCCAACGCAAAGATAGTCGCCGCCAACTTTCGAGGTGCCGAAACCACTCCGGCGGATATCGACGGCGCGATCGAGCAGGCCGCTGCAAGGCATAACGTTGATCCGAATTTAGTGCGGGCGGTCGTGAAAGTGGAGTCAAACTTTAACCCTAACGCGGTCTCTCGCAAAGGAGCGATGGGGCTGATGCAGTTGATGCCCTCGACCGCGCGCCAGTTGAGCGTGAAAAACCCTTTTGATCCTGAGCAGAACGTCGATGCCGGTGTGCGCCACCTGAAACAGTTGCTCGAAAGTTACGGCGGCGACATCAAACTGACCCTTGCCGCATACAATGCCGGCGCCGGCGCGGTAGCGCGCAGCGCAGGCGTTCCGCGTTACGCGGAAACCCAGAACTACGTTCGGCGCATCACAAATCTGTATTACGGCGGCTTCGATTTCAACTCCGGCGCTTCGCGCGATCCGGTCATTGTTCAACGCGACGCGCGGGGTGTGCTTTACATTAGCAACACAGAATAACTTGCAGCACGTTTCACTTTGTCTCTCTGGCACCCAGGCTATTTGCCTTCGAAAAATTGGAAAGAACGCACGGGCTGGTTCCATTGAAGAGTCTATTGCGCCAGCGTGATCTGTGGTCGGTACTTGTCGCATTCGCCTTTCTCGGCGCAATTGCGGTGCCCTCAGCTCGTGCCCACGCGCGACATTCCGATTCGTGGGCGCGGGAGCGTTTTGCTGCTGCCGAGCGCATGCGCGAAGCGCTGAATGGGCGCCCTCCTGCCGATCGCACCCGCCGCGACTACCAACGGGTCTTGAACGCCTACCGGCTGGTTTATAACGGCGCGCCCTCTTCGAGCAAAGCCGACCCCAGCGTGGTTGCGGTTGCAGAAACGCTGGTCGAAATGGGCCGCCGCTTCGACGATGACAAAATCCTTCACGAAGCGATCGACCAATACAGATTTCTTCGGCGCGAATATCCGGGCAGCAAATATCGGTTCCAGGCCTTATTTACTATCGGCGAAATCTATCAGGATGACCTGAACGACCCGCAATCTGCGCGCGCCGCCTTCCGGGAATTTCTCCGCCACTATCCGCGCAATCGCCTTGCCGACGATGCCCGGCAAGCGATTGCCAATCTTGACCGGCTGCCGGCGAGCGCTTCCGATAACCGGCAAACCGCAGAACTGAAATCACCCGACAGAAGCAAGAATGGGAAAGACCTCTCGAAGAATCACGATACAGGCGGCCAATCGACAAGCGATGGGAAATTACAGGAACAGCGATCTGCAAGCGACGAAGCTTCCGGCCCAGTCAGCGAATCGGCGAAAGACGAATCGCCTCAAATTCGCACCGGGCGCCTGCCGCGCGTGACTGGCATTCGCCATTGGTCTACTCCTAATTACACACGCGTGGCCATCGATCTCGAGAACGACGTGGAATTCTCTTCGCAGCGCATCTCGCATCCGGCGCGGATTTACTTCGATCTGCGCGATACGCGGCTCGCCTCCACGCTAGTGGGCAAGAGCTTCGATGTGGATGACGGCTTTCTCAAGAAAGTACGGGTTGCGCAGTTTGCACCGCGCCGTACCCGCATCGTGCTGGAAGTCGAAAACCTTTCTGACTACGACGCTTTTCTTCTGCCGAATCCTTCGCGCC
>JASHNX010000328.1 GCA_030041415.1 Candidatus Sulfotelmatobacter sp. | reverse complement strand
TGGGGCGTGGTCACATCCGGCTCGCGCCATTTGGCGGCAGACCGGTTGCGAATGGTCGGAGTGCCGGATCCGCCGGTCATGGTCACGGCTGACGATGTCACCAACGGAAAGCCGCATCCGGAGCCGTATTTGAAAGGAGCACAACTACTCGGCGCAAAGCCCGAGGACTGCCTCGTGATCGAGGATGCGCCTGCAGGCATTCGCTCGGCGCATGCGGGTGGAATGAAAGCGATCGGATTAGCCAGCACATACGACGCCTCGCGACTGCTTGAAGCAGATGCAGTGGTGAAGCAGCTGGCGGTGATTCGCGTGTCGTTAAATGGAACGGGGAAAATGTTGGTGCAGATATAGCCGAAGTCTCTTGTAGTGTAGCTTCAGGTCGACCCGTCAAGAGTAATCATCGAGAAGGACTCCCTCGAGATCCTTGCACGCGTCGTGTTCGCCTCTACCAGATCCCATGACTAACGTCGAGTTTTCTATCTAAGCCACTCCTCCAATTCAATCGCCCGGTCGGTCCTTTCATCGCGATACTTCACAATTACTGGCGTATACAGCGAAATCCCCAGCTCCGAGGCAGCGCCTTTGTTGACCGCGCGCGTTCCGGGAACAACTACCGCTCCTTCAGGAACTTCGAGAGAAACCTCGGCTGTGGCGCGGTAAACCTCATTGCGCACCAAATCGTAAAGCGGGGTCGAACGCGTCAAAATCGTTCCCGCCCCAAGCACCGCTCGTTCCCGTACCAGCGTACCTTCGTACACCCCGCAATTCCCGCCGACTAGCACGTCGTCTTCAATAATCACTGGCGCAGCATTCACCGGCTCAAGCACGCCGCCGATTTGCGCTGCCGCGCTCAAATGCACCCGCTTGCCAATTTGCGCGCACGACCCAACGAGCGCATGAGAATCGATCATCGTGCCTTCGTCAACGTACGCGCCGACATTAATGAACATAGGCGGCATGCAAATCACTGACGGCGCGATGTAGGCTCCGAGCCTTGCTGACGAACCGCCCGGTACCACGCGAATGCGGTCGCCAAGATAAAACTGGCGGGCAGGGAAAGTATCCTTATCGACGAAAGAAAGTCCAGCGTTCATTTCGGTCAACTCGCCGATCTTGAAGCCGAGCAGAATGCCTTGCTTCACCCAAGCGTTAACTACCCAACGCCCGGGATTAGCCGGATCGACGCCTTTTTCCGCAGCGCGGATTTTTCCCTGTGTCAGCGCATCGCGAAACTCGAGAAAAGCAGTGCGCGCTCGGGGATTATTGTGAACGCCAGTCGAAGCAGAAAATCGCTCGATTGAATCTTTCAGGGATGGCATGAGAAGAATTGTTGATTCTTGACCGCTGATTGAAGACAGGGAAGCATCAGTTTCCGTCTTTTTCAATTAACAATCAGAAATCAACAATCAGCAATTTCCTACACGCATTTGCATTCGCTGCGGATGAGCACTCCCGTCATTCCGTGGGCAATCTCGCGCCCCTGGGCCAAAGTCGCGTATGGTCCATGCCAGCGCGCATGATTCGCGTCGTGCCCGGCCGGACGTCCTTTGCCTTGGTTGCATTGCCCGCACGATCCGCGATGCAACACAATCTTATGTGGTCCCGCGGCCCAGTTTTCGTAAATGTAAAACTCCTTCGAATCGTGAGAGGGCGTAGCCGCGCTTGCGATCAAACCGGCTTCGGCTGCCACCTTCTGCAGTTTGGATCGTGTATCACGCCGCATCGGGAGCAGGGGCAGGCGATAGTTCTCCTCGATTTTTCCCATCATCGCAAGTACGGCCTTCACCGGCAGGGGGTTCGATTCGATAAAGTTCGCCTGCATCAACGCAAGGTACTGGCGATGAATAGCCCGTGCTGTCGTCCAATCGTTGTTAAGCGCCGCCCGCGTCATGCCTGCCATCTCTCGCGGAATTTCATTCGATGCAACCGAGATAATCCCGACTCCGCCCAGCGCAATCACTGGCAGCGTAACGGCGTCATCGCCCGAGAAAACCAAAAACGTTTCCGGCACGGCGTTGATCGCCTCTGCGATTTGCGCCATATTGCCGCTGGCTTCTTTCACGCCAATAATGTTCGGAATTTCTGCGAGCCGGGCCAGCGTACTGGGTTCGATATTTGCTCCAGTGCGTCCGGGAACGTTGTAAACAATAATGGGCTTGTCTCCGACCGCCTCCGCAATTGCCTTGAAATGCCGGTATTGGCCTTCTTGGGTGGGCTTATTGTAATAAGGAGAGGCGGTAAGAATTGCGTCGACTCCCGGTCGCGCGGCAATCTCCGTGGCCTTCTCGACTGCGTCACTCGTCGAGTTCGACGTGGCGCCGGCCACAATCGGCACGCGTCCTGCCGCGACTTCGATTGCAACGTCGATTACGTGCAGCCATTCGTCATGGCTGAGCGTCGGGGTTTCCCCGGTTGTGCCGCAGGGAACCAAAAAGTCGATGCCGGAGTCGATTTGCCATGCCACTAGATTGCGCAGTGTCGCGTCGTCAATCGAGCCATCCTGACGAAACGGAGTCACCAGCGCAGTGCCGCACCCACGGAATTGCATGATAATAAGATAGCGCGAACCAGCCTCACTGCAAACCGAGGCTCAACCTACACGTCTCGCCACACATCGTTGAATTCGTAGAATCCCTTTTTGCCTACCAGCCATTCCGCCGCACGCACTGCGCCCTCGGCAAAACCCCGCCGCGATTTTGAGTCATGGCAGAGATAAATCCGGTCCGCCGCCGATTCCAGGACCACCTCATGCATGCCCACGACTTCGCCTTCGCGGAAAGAAGTAATTTCAACATTTTTGTCTTTGCCGCCCGCTTGCTGCATGATCCGCTGAATCACCATTGCGGTTCCCGACGGAGCATCTTTCTTCGTTGCGTGATGGCGTTCGAAAATCTGTCCCGAATAATCGTGGGCCAAGGCCGCGGCCGCGGTACGGCTGACCTCGAGAAACAGGTTCACTCCCACCGAAAAGTTCGCCCCATACAACAATCCCGTGCCGCGGTCCTCAACCATCTTGCGAACCCGATCAATCTCTCCGTACCATCCGGTCGTGCCGACAACCATGCTTTTGCCTGCGTGCACGCAAGCTTCGATGTTGCCGATCACGCAGGAAGGCGCGGTAAAGTCGATCACAACCGCGACGTCAGTGAGCTTA
>JASHNX010000327.1 GCA_030041415.1 Candidatus Sulfotelmatobacter sp. | reverse complement strand
CTGGATATGTACGACTCGGCGAATAAGGACCTGGTTTGGCGGGGAATAGCGAGCAAGACGCTGGACGTTAAGGCGAAGCCGGAGAAACAGCAAAAGAATCTGGCCAAGGCAGTCCAGAAGCTGCTGAAGAATTATCCGCCAGCGCGCAAATCATAAGCCGCCACAAAAGCTTCGTCAGCAACTCTACAAGGTCTCTGGCGTCGGGAATTGCCACGCTCAGTACCGCGATCATTCAAAGTTGAAGCCGCAGCACCACAAGTGCCTTTCGCCTCGCGGATCATTGGAAAACTGGCACTTTTGACAGTGTCCAGCGCCCCCTACGGCCACTAGGCTGAAATTTGGAAATCGTAGTGATTTCATCACTTCATAGCTCCAGCAGTCACCGGAAGTAGCGATGCACTTGGTCAATTCGCCAAAACCGGCACGGCATATTCGACCGCCTGGACTGTTGTCGTTAATTGGGTCGTCCTATGTCTTACAGGGAGGAAGTAATGAAACCGAAAACCTCTCGATCAGTTTTTGAAATCCCTTTGGTTCGAAATCTGGTGGCCGCGATTTGTGCAATCCTCCTCGTGCCCGGAGATCTAGCCCTGCTGGCACGACCCGTAGCACAGGCTGATTCCGGGCAGGCAGCCGCAGGCACGATCGCGGCGGATCAGCTCGACTCGCTGGTGGCTCCGATTGCGCTTTATCCGGACCCGCTGCTGAGTCAGACGCTGGTAGCGTCGACCTATCCGCTCGAGGTCATCCAGCTCCAGCAGTGGTTGGACAAGAACAAGAATCTGAAAGACCAAGCCTTGGCGGATGCGGTGAAAAAGCAGGATTGGGATCCGAGTATTCAAGCCCTGGCAGCGCTTCCTGATGTCGTGAAACTGCTATCGGAAAACATCAAATGGACCACCGACCTGGGCAACGCCTTTCTGACACAGCAGAATGACGTGATGGATGCCGTACAGCGCATGCGTAAGAAAGCTCAGGATGCGGGGAACCTGAAGAACAATCAGCAGCAGAAGGTCGAAACAAAAGTAATTGAAAACAAGCAGGTGATCATCGTAGAACAGGCCAGCCCTCAAGTTGTCTACGTGCCAAGCTACAACCCCACTGTGGTATACGGCGCGGCGCCCGTGTATGCGTACCCGCCGATTGTCTATCCGCCCGTTGGTTATTACGCCGCTGGCATGGCGATATCTTTCGGCGTCGGGGTGGCCATGGGAGCGGCCTGGGGGGGCGGCTGGGGATGGAACTGCGGATGGGGAGGCCACAACAATATTTACGTAAATAACAACAACAACTTCATTAACAACTCCAACCGGAACTTTAACAACCAGAACATCAACAACCGCAACGCCAACTACTCCAATCGGACAACGTCGGGGTCCGGCAATACCTGGCAACACAATCCACAACATCGTGGTGGTGCGCCCTATGGTGACAGGACCACAGCCAACCGATACGGAGGCACAACTGGCGGGCAATCGCTAGCCAGTCGCCAGCAGAATGCGCAGCGAAATCAAGCCCAACGTGGCGGCTTACAGCAAGCGGGAGAACGCGGCTCATTAGGCGGTTCGCAACCCGGTACTCCTAATCGCAATGCCGGGGCTCGAGGCCAGCCTGGAGCCGGCGCCTCTGGTGGAAGAGATACCGGCAACCGCGGCGCCAATGCGAACCCAGGCAATAGAGGCGCATTGGGCGGCGGAGGAGGAGGCGGCGGAGATCGCGTCGGCAATCGCAGCGTTCCCAGTGGTGGCGGAGGTGGGGCGTTTGGCGGTGGTGGTGGTGGCGGATTCAATGGAGGCAACGCACGGGCCAGCAGTTCCCGCGGTGCGTCCAGCTTCGGCGGCGGAGCGCGCGGTGGCGGTGGAAGACGACCACGGTAGCAGAGGAGAAGATATGAGACCAGGACTAGCAAATTACATTGCAAAGAGGATTCTGTTCACATTGTGGCTTGCCAGTCTCTCCTTTTTGCTGACGAGCACAGTGAATGCTGAGACGCAATCGGCACAGCCGGCCTCCCCTGAGATTTCTAGAGTACAAAAATCATTTGACACTCCGGAACAGGCTGTCGATGCCCTGATCCAGGCTGCGGAGAATTATGATACCTCTGCCCTGCTGGCAATCTTCGGTCCGGAAGGCAAAGACTTTATCTCTTCCGCCGATCCCGTGGAAGATAAAAATCGCGCTGAAACATTTGCGCAAAAAGCGCACGAAAAAAAACTCATCCGAGTTGATCCCAAAAACACGAACCGCGCCACCTTGTCGATCGGCAATGAAGATTGGCCCTTTCCTGTGCCCATCGTCAAAACTGCTGGCAAGTGGTACTTCGATACCAAGCAGGGACGCGAAGAAATTCTTTTTCGGCGCATCGGAGCAAACGAGCTTGATGCAATCCAAATTTGCCGTGGCTTCGTAGAAGCACAGATGGAATACGCCTCCGAGATCCACGACAATTCTGGGGTCAATCAGTACGCACAAAGAATCATCAGCACTCCCGGAAAGCGCGATGGCTTGTATTGGGAGAACCCTGACGGCAGCGCCGGCGGCCCGATCGGAAAGGCCGTCGCCCACGCGATCGCGGAAGGCTATACGCCCGGAAAGACGTCCGGTTATCACGGCTACCTTTTCAAAGTGCTGAAGGGGCAAGGTCCTGCCGCGCCTCTCGGACAGCTCGACTACGTAACCGAAGGAATCATGATTGGCGGGTTTGCGTTAGTTGCCGTCCCTGCCGAATATCGCGTTACGGGGGTCAAGACCTTTATGGTCAGCTATGACGGCATAGTTTACGAGAAGGATCTGGGACCTGGCTCGGGCAAGATCGTCGAAAACATGGAACGGTACAACCCGGATAAAACGTGGCACCGCACTGACGACCAGTGGCCGGCAGAGGTTTCAGCTGGGCAGTAGCCAAGGATGAGTAGTGTCGTTCCTCTCCACTGCCCGAAATGCCTGACTTGGGGGAGGCTAATGGCTTCTATTTCCCGCAGGTCGGTTCTGGATGCCATCCTTATCACGGTGCTTCTGGCAACGTTACCGCGGGCGATTTTCCGAATCATTCAGACCGGTGACCTGTATTTACTCACAGGACACTTCTTTCACGACGTTTTGGCCCGCTTGTCCGGACCGGGAAGACTGCGTTTCATCGTTCAACCCCTGGTTGCGATGGTCCTGGGAATACGGAATGGAATGCAGGATGCGCACGAGGGACTTCCTCCATTTCTTTGGGCTCTTGTCTTCGACAAAGTCCGCCGCCGTCAACTTGCAGGGAGCGCATTCTCCGCGATCAGAAGTATGGTTACGATCGCGATTCTGCTCGACATTATTGCGCAATTCCTTATCTTTCACGAGGTCAGGCCTGGCGCCGCTTTGCTGGTCGGCCCCGTGCTGATCGCATTGCCTTATGCCCTGACCCGGGCGGTAGCCAACCGCTTCGCACGTCGACACAGTCACGTGCGCGCCCTACAGAGAAACTGAGCCGAAAGGCTATGAAAGATCCATTTTTACCTCGGTCTTCCCAGCCAGGAATACTGCCACGCCAAGGAAATGGTTTGATAGTTGCCGCCGTATCGGATGTATGCGCCATTGGCGTAGCTGATTTTCAGAGATTGATGCTTGCTAACCGGAACAGACAACGTGCCGCCGACACGGGAGTTTCTCTGAAGAGTGTTGATATCTTCCGTCCCATTCAGGCTCGTGCGGCCTCCAAGCCAGAAATTCCCGTCGAGTGACGCCCATAATCGCCGCTTCACATCGTAACTGAGATGTTCCTCGAAGGCGCCCACCGGGGACTCCGTTTGTGCTGTCACTCCGGGGTTATATAGGTTGCGAGAGAAGAACTCATCGTTGGTGGTGAAAAACCAGACTGCTGCATAAGTGTCGAGAACCCAGTGATGCCAGCGCTGAGAGATTCCGACCTCGGGTTTGAATGACCAGCGGTTGGCACCATAGTTGATCAGCCTTGTGGGATCGTACTGACCGCTCGGAGGGACTACCTTCAGACTCGCCCCCACAAGTGTCTTCTGGTGCCACTTCAGAAAGTCTTGCAGATCCATAGCGGGCCCACCCTTGAGGTTCACTGAGAAGCGAAAAGCAGATGCCAGCAACCCTGACCGGTACGCATTGGTCTCACTTCCCATTACGGTGCCATGAAAGTTGCCGATACCGTATGGAACCGTAGCCAGAAAACTGGCTGTGCGGCCGAAGAATCTTAAGGAGTGACTGTAGCTAAGAACTGAGACATTCACTCTGGCGCTGGCATTGCTGATCGGGGTCCCGCCATCGAAGATCAGGCTACCGCTATTAAAAGAATAAGTCAGGGTAATGGCATTCGAATGAATTGGCGTGATGATGTAAGCGCGAGGAGCGAGGTCCTGGGAACGAAGCCAATGGACTGAGCAAAGAAGATACAGCAGCGGGAGCGTGTGTTTCAGACAAACCTGCATTGCGAATCAATGTGGCCGTGGGAGGCAGCGGGATTATCACAGCCGACGTCTTCGACATGAGAACTTCCCTCGACACCTTTCCCGGGCCTTCTTTTCTACTTTCGCGATGCTAGAAGCTGGATGTGGAAGCGCGAACTGTTAATTCTGACAGTACAAAATAAGACCCTCGATTAACTAGCCTGTTCTCGGTGCTGATGGATTGTCCTGCAGCACCTACAACAAGAACTGTTCATTGGAAGGTCGAATGTTTAGCGGCGAACTGCTTCACGCTTGCAAACCTCCGAAGACCGCAAACACGACTATGAAATTGGGGGCAGCGTTACGGCAACTGCGCGCAAACCACGACTGCTGCACCACACAAACTCGTATCGTCGAGCAATTCTCTTTCTACTCTTCACCTGCTTCTGTTTAGCCCTTCCGCTCGCAGCCAACACCCCGAAGGCCCAGCGCGCAGAACGCCAGCAAACCGAAGTCTTGTTTCTGTCTTTCTCAGATCCTGACTTGCCCGACATCGAAGGATTGATCGAGGAAGCAGAAACCCAACTTGTTCAAAACAGAACTACACCAATCCACTTCACTCTGGAGTATGTCGATCCTTTCTTGGTAGATGCTGCCCCCGCGAGGAAGGAAAGGGTCTTGTCCTTTCTGAAGGAAAAGTACCAGAGACTGACGTTTGATCTGGTGATAACGATCGGCGACCTGGCGCCCACCCTCGGAGAACAGAATCTGTCCAGTCTTTTTCCCGGTTTGCCTCTCTTATTCTGTGTCGTGAGCCCCAGCGAGTCTCTAAAATGGGCGAGGCCTGTGCCCGGCAGGACTGGGGTTGTAAGGAATCTGAACTATCTGCCTACGCTGCAATTGGCTCTCGCACAAAACCCGCGAACCCGTCAGGTCGTGGTAATTGCCGGCTCGTCCGAATTTGAAAAAGCGGAGATGAAGGCCGCCCGCGATGAGTTTCGTTCCTATGAACCTAACATAAGCTTTCAGTACTGGACGGATCTGAGACTAACCGACCTGAAGGGAAGACTATCGAACGTCGCCAACGACACCATAGTCCTATTTCTCGATTTCGCTCTTGACGCAGATGGTGAGCAATTTGTTCCTTCCCGCGTTCTACCGTCTCTTCACGAAGCAGCGAATCGGCCCATGTACGGAACGATGGCATCCTTTGTCGGAAGGGGCGTTGTGGGGGGCAGTGTCGCGGATCTTCGTCAGGTCGGCCGTATCGTCGGACAAGATGGCTCAATGATTCTGAACGGGCAAAAGCCTGAAACCATTCCGGTACACACCGCGGAATTCCAACGCAATGTATTCGACTGGCGCGAGCTTAACCGCTGGCATATTGCCGCAGATCGGGTCCCCGCAGGAAGTTCGGTCCTCTACTGGGAATATTCTCCCTGGGAACTGTACCGCTGGAAAATTTTGGGGCTCTTGGCCGCTCTGGCGCTCGAAACCCTGCTGATATCCCTGCTGCTCCGGAACCGCTCAATAAGACGGCGGGCAGAGGAAGCGCTGGCTCTGAAGAAAGGCGAATTATTGGAAGCCCAACGCCTGTCGCGAATAGGCAGTTGGCAGTGGGATTCGACGCGGGATGCCCTTTCCTGCTCGGATGAGCTTTTGGCCATTCTAGGGACTGCTCCGAGCCTGGCGCCGAGATCACTTGAAGACCTCCACCCGTTCTTCACTCGGGAGAACAGGGAGCGGCTGATTGCGAGTGTGCAAGAAAGTTTACGCTCGAACAAGCCTTTCGAACTGGAATCAGAGGCTTTTCGGGCTGACCAAAACAAGCTTTGGCTTACGATCCGTGGTGAAGCCATTCAGGATCGCAGTGGCATCGCCCGCTGTATACGCGGCACGATGCAGGACATCAC
>JASHNX010000326.1 GCA_030041415.1 Candidatus Sulfotelmatobacter sp. | reverse complement strand
TTTCAGGACAACTTGAAAAAGCTGATTGAGACCAAGCTTGAGGGCGGGGAAGTCGCTGCAGTCGAAAAGCCAAAGAAACTGGCTCCCGTCGTGGATTTGATGGCCGCGCTCAAGCAGAGCCTGGCGCAGATGGAAGGAAAAAAGAAACCCGCTGCCGCCGCCAGACCGCAGGAGCCGGAAACCGCCGCAGCCAGCGGCCGATCGCGACGAAAGAAATAACAACCTCCGTGGCTTCGTCGCCGTTCGCTCAAACCTGCTTCTACACTCCGTATTTTTCACCCTGCTTGGTCCTTCCATCCAACTTGCCTTGCGGGCCGTGCATCCCAGAAACGAAACTAACAGTTGAGGCTAAGACGAATCGTTGCATCTCCGTCTGCAGTGGCGGAGATTGTGTCCAGCCGTTAAAATGTACAATTCCTCGCAGGCGAAAATTTTCTTTGGGGTGCTGATGAGTTTCCAACGTGCGGGCCTATTGGCGGCCATGGTGGTTCTGATTGTGCTGTGGTCGGCTTGCGGCCAGGTATACCGCCCGGTAGTTCTGCCTTGTTCTCTCGGCGGCCTTCCTAACTGCCCAGTAGAAACTCCTCCATCGCCGACCGCTTTTCACGCCGTGTTTGCCATCAGCCTGAATGTGCCCAATTATCCCGGCAATGCTATGCAGATCGACGTTGGGGGAGACAGCATCATCGGCGAAACTCCTAGCTCGGACGCGAGCGCGCCCAATCTCGGCGATAACCCCACTCACGCTGCGACTTTGCCCAATAACAGCGCCGTCTATGTGGCTAGTGCGGCGAGTCTGGTGCCAGGGGGGATCGATGAAGTATCGACATTCACACCCGCCACGGGGTCTATTACCGGAGCTGGATTAGGCCCGGTCGGCAATGTTCCCCTGCCCCCGGGATCTTTGCCCGTTTTTCTCAACACCACCGAAAATGGCAACATCTATGTTGCGAACTTCGGCACGAATTCGGTCGGCAAAATCAATATCTCCGACAATGCGTTGGTTCTGACCGGCACGGTCGGAACCAACCCCGTCTCGATGGCCGAGATTCCAGACGCCCAGAAAATATATGTAGCGAATCAGGGCGATAATTCGATCAGCGACGTCAACCCCCTCGACCTGACTTCAACCTTAGTGCCGGGGTTTACCGGAACTGCTCCGGTGTGGGTCGTGGCGCGCGGCGATAACCAGAAAGTTTATGTCCTGAGCGGGGATGGGCAGCTCGTAACCATCGACGTGGCAACGGACGCGGTTACCAGCAGCCTCCCGGTTGGAGCCGGGGCGAATTATCTTTTCTACGATTCGATCCTGAACCGGCTTTATGTTACGAATCCTGCCACGAGCACAGTGTACGTATTTGCCATTTCGGCCGGAGCCAACGATACACCGGCTCTTCTGACATCGATCGCTTTCACAGCAGGGTCGGCGGCGTGTCCTTCCGGATGTTCGCCTTCCTCGATAACCGCCTTGGCGGATGGCACTCGCTTCTACGTGGCGAGTTATCAGACAGCGGCTGCGTGTCCGGATCCGCTGGCGGGAACGACCGGCACGTGCATCATCCCGAGCGTTGCCGTATTCAACGCGCCCAATTTTACGCTGAAAACAACTCTGACTCTGCTGACAGATCCTCCGTTCTCGGCAAACCTGAGCACCAATGAATATCAATACGCGGTGCCGGCCACATCCACCTGCGCTCCCGCTGTTTTTCCCGCCACTTATTCGCCGGCCACGATCCGGTTTCGCGTGTTCACAGCTGCATCCGTCGATGCCAGCCGGGTTTATGTGAGCATGTGCGATGCCGGTGCGATTGCCGTGATCAATACGTTGGACAATAACGCTAACAACCCCACCAACAACTCGACCCCGGCCGATACTTTGATCACGGATCTGCCGGCCGCCTTCAGCGTCTGCACGGCGTCGAATTGTAGCGGAGTTACTTCCATCACGGCATTTTCGATCACTTCGAATGTGGTCACGTTTCATGCGGCAAACTCCTTCCGGGGAGGAGAAAAGATTTTCGTTTCCGGATTGACCACAGGAACCTATCTGAACAGCAATATCTTCACGGTTCTTCCGACCGGGCTCTCCACGACGCAATTCGAGTGCTTCTTCACCCACGCCAACGTGCCATCAACCACCGTCTTGGGGACGGCCACGGTTGAGCCGCCGTCGCAGTCGCCGATTTTCCTGTTGCCAGGGCAATAGTGTGTGATTGTGTCTGAAATGATTGCGGGGGACTGAAACGAGGAGTCCTTAGTTTCGCGTCGCTACTTCTTCCTTTTGCATCAAGTCCGCGGGGGTTCCCCTCGCCGCATAGTGCGACTCAACGTACTCGTCAAGAATCTTGATGAACTCCGCGACGATGTGGTCGCCTTTGAGCGTGATGAACAGGCGTCCATCGACATAGACAGGAGCTTTCGGTTCCTCAAATGTACCCGGCAAAGAGATGCCGATGTTGGCGTGCTTGGATTCGCCGGGGCCGTTCACCACGCATCCCATGACAGCGAGTTTCATTTCTTCCACGCCGACGTACTTCCCTTTCCACGACGGCATCTGCTCGCGCAAATAAGATTGAATCTGCTCGGCCATTTCCTGGAAGAAAGTACTGGTGGTGCGCCCGCAGCCCGGGCAGGCTGTGACTTGTGGAGTAAAACTGCGAATGCCCATGGATTGCAGGATTTGCTGCGCGACGCGGACCTCCTCGGTTCGGTCGCCTCCGGGAGCGGGGGTGAGAGAGACGCGAATCGTATCTCCGATGCCTTCCTGCAAAAGCACGCCCATAGCGGCGCTTGAAGCGACCACGCCTTTAGCGCCCATGCCGGCCTCGGTTAATCCCAGATGCAGCGGATAAGAACAGCGTGCGGCCAAAGCGCGGTAAACATCGATGAGATCCTGCACGCCGCTGACTTTCGCGCTCAGAATTATTTGATCCGGCCGCAGCCCGTATTTTTCCGCGAGCGCGGCTGAATTCAACGCGCTCACCACCATCGCTTCCATGGTCACTTCGCGAGCATCCTTTGGCTCGGCAAGGCGGGAATTCTCGTCCATCATTTTGGTCAGCAGCACCTGATCGAGCGAGCCCCAGTTCACACCGATGCGCACCGGTTTCTGATACTTGACCGCGACTTCGATCATGGTGCGGAAGTTCGAATCGCCCTTGGCCCCGATGCTGGCATTGCCGGGATTGATCCGGTACTTCGCCAGGTCGCGCGCGCACTCCGGATACTTGATGAGCAGAACGTGGCCGTTGTAGTGGAAATCTCCGATGATGGGCACGCGGATGCCCTGCATATCGAGTTGCTCGACAATTCGCGGAACTGCAGCTGCGGCTTCTTCATTGTTGACCGTCACTCGCACCAGTTCCGAGCCCGCGCGCGCGAGCGCGGCGCATTGTTGGACGGTCGAAGGAATATCGGCGGTGTCGGTATTGGTCATCGATTGCACCACGATCGGTGCATCGGAGCCCACGCGGACCTTGCCCACGACAGCCGTTACAGTCTTGCGGCGGGGAATAATAGCCATGGAAACACCATTTTATCAAACTTGCCGCCTGAGCTTGGGTATCTTGCGGAATAGACCGGGGCGCCCTCCAACAATCTTTCTTCCATCCAGCGCATTCTGCTACCCTGCTACACCTATGCGACCCTATCGAATTCTGATCGCCATAATCGCAGCTGTAGGCTTCGTGTCAGCCCCACCATCATCCGGCCAGGAGGCTAAACCCGTCGCCGATCGTCTTGCCGCGCAGAATGCGCTGTTCGACCAATATTATGAAAACGACCTGCGCAACTTCCCCGAGCGCGCCACCGCGTTCGGCGACTATCGCTACAACGACAAACTCGCCGACTATTCGCTGGAGGCGATTGTCAAACGGCATCGGGACGACGAGGAATTCCTGGCGCAGATCACAGCCATTTCAACCGACGGCTTTTCCGACCAGGATCAACTCTCGCACGATCTGCTGATTCGCGTGCTCGAGCAACGCATTTCTGACTTTGATCTTAAAGAATACGAAATGCCGATCAACACGCAGGGAGGCATTCACACCAATCTTGCCGATTTGCCGCTCTCGATTCCGTTCGATTCGGTCAAGCATTATGAAGATTACATTGCGCGTTTGCACCAGATTCCGCGGGTGTTTAGCGAGAGCGAAGAGGTCTTGCGCGCCGGTGTAAAAGACAAGCTGGTGATGGTGCGCTTCCTGGCGGAGAAAATTCCTGCGCAGTGCGACGGCATTGTTGAATCCGATCCATTTCTTCGGCCGACCAAGAAATATCCAGCGGACATTTCGCCGGACGATCAGAAGCGCCTGACCGAACAGATTACCGAAGCGATCAACACCGATGTAATGCCGGCTTATAAGAATTTCGCGTCTTTCATTCGCACCGAATACGCTCCAAACGGCCGCACCACCCTCGCAATTACTTCGCTTGCCGACGGCGAAAAGCGCTATCAAAACGACATTTACGGCCGCACCACCACGCACATGACCCCCGATGAGATTCATCAACTCGGATTGCGTGAGATAGATCGCATCGAAGCCGAGATGACGGCGATCGCGAAAAAAGAGGGTTTTTCCGACCTCGCGTCGTTCCGCGCTTCGATCAAGACGAACCCAAAATATATTCCGACTTCCGCCGATCAGATTCTCGACGACTTCCGGCATTACATCGAGCAGATGGAGCCTAAGCTGCCACAACTGTTCACCTTGCTGCCGAAGCCTCCTGTGACCGTGGAAGCGATTCCGGCCTTTCAAGCGGCGGCGATGACTCACTACGTGACTGGCACACCGGATGGGAAACGTCCCGGGCGCGTGGTGGTTGCGACCTCCGACTTCGAGCATCGATCGCTCATTGATGACGAAGCGGTTGCCTACCACGAAGGCGTGCCGGGGCATCACATGCAGCTATCCGTTCAGCAGCAGCTTCAGGGACTGCCCAAGTTCCGCCAGCACGGGCTCGGCTTCAATGCCTACATCGAAGGCTGGGCTTTGTATGCCGAGCAACTCGGCAAGGAAGTCGGTTTTTATCAGGACCCATTTTCCGACTATGGCCGCCTCTCGTCGGAACTTTTTCGCGCGGTGCGCCTGGTAGTCGATACCGGCATTCATTCCCAAGGATGGTCGCGCGATCAGGTGGTCGATTTCATGCGCAAATCCGGCGCTGTTGACGAGCCGACGATTCAATCGGAAACGGACCGCTACATCTCCTGGCCGGCGCAAGCGCTGAGTTACAAACTCGGCCAGCTCAAGTTTCTGGAGCTTCGCGAACGGGCGAAGAAGGAACTCGGCCCAAAGTTCGATATTCGAAAATTTCACGACGAAATGCTGGATGGCGGCACGCTGCCGCTGGACATGCTGGAAGCAAGAACGAATAAGTGGATTGAAGAGCAGAAGAAGCAGTAGGGATGAAGCAGTAAGGACAACCGATAGAGATCCTTCGACTACGCAGCTGCTTTTGCTTCGCGAAACCAGCTGCTTCGCTCAGGATGACACCGTCAACCTGACAGCCCCGAAACTGTCGCCAGCAAAACGCTTACGGCAGCCGATCCATCAATCCCGGCAGTGTTTTCATCAGGTCGTTGTAAATCACCATCACCGCGAACAGGACGAGGAAGACGAATACGGCGAGAGGTGCAAGTCATGTGTCCGCTGAGCATTTAGCCAAAGAGCTCGCTATGCGATCCGAGGCGAACCAACTGCAGCACAAAGGTGTCAGGCTTGCGGTACATCAAGAGTAGGTCAGGCTTGAGATGACATTCTCGATGGTCGCGCCATTCTCCCGATAGAGCATGATCGCGGTTACGCTCGGGAACCGGCTTGTCTTCTGACAGGAGCGCGACCAGCTCAGAAATAAGAAAATCAATTTCGCGACGATGCTGCCCCTTCTTTTCGCGCTTGAAATCGCGTCGGAAAGCGCCGGTACGCTCAATCGTCCGCATTAAGATCAGACATCAGTTCCGAGACGCTGTTGAATGATCGCAAACCGCCTTTCCGAGCTTCCCGCATCGCGGCAGCAGTTTCGGCGTTGGGCACCTTGACCTCAAAAGGCAGGGATTTCTCTTTTGCGACTCTCGTCAGCAGGACACGCACCGCGTCGGAGACGGACAATCCCATTGCGGCAAGCGTTTTGGCCGCCTTCGCCTTAATCCGCTTCTCAACTCGAACATGAACCATCTCGGTTGCAGCCATGGAACCCTCCTGAGATACATTGTATCTCAGGCTGGTAGCGATTGCGATCTAGGTCGACTACTCCTCGGCTCAGTTTGACGAAGTCTGAAGCGGGGTGCCAAAGGGCCAGACCGCTGCGCTTACGGCAGCCGATCCATCAAGCCCGGCAGGGTTTTCATCAGGTCGTTGTAGATCACCATCACCGCGAAAAGCACTAAGAATACAAATGCGGCCTGATAGACGCGCTCTTTGATTCGCAGGCTGACGTCGCGGCGCATGAGACCTTCGATCAGCAGGAAGAGAATCACGCCGCCGTCGAGAATCGGAATCGGCAGAAGGTTGAAGATGCCAAGGTTCAGGCTGATTCCCGCCGTCAGCTCCATCAGCGGAGTCCAGCCTTTTTGCTGCGCGGCGTAACCTGCGTCTTGCGCGATGCCGATCGGCCCGGAAACCGCCTTCAGCGAAACTTTCCGCTCAACGATTTTCTTCGCCAACTCCAGGATCAGCACCGAATATTTCTTGTTCTGATCGAGCGAAAGGCTCAAGGCTTGCGTGAAAGGTAGGGTCGTAACCTTGGTTTCGCTCTTGTTTAAAAAGCCCAGCCGGTAACGCTCCTGCCCTGGATCTTCAGTCTTTGCGAGCACTGGCGTCACCTGAAGGGACAGCGTCTGACTGCCGCGAACCACGGTAAGATCGACTGGCTGATTTTTCGTCTGTTGCAGCCGTTCAATCATGGTCTCGATCGAAATCAATGGCGTACCATTCATGGCCACGATTCTGTCGTCTTCCTGTAGGCCGATCTTCGCTGCCGGCGTATCGGGTTCAACGTGGCCAACGATTACCGGCTCGGTGGGATACCAGCCGGCCGAACCCACGTCAGAACTCGTCACAGGCTGGGGAATAACTGTTTTTTGCAGAACCTGATCGCCCCGCTGGACGGTGATGTTCAGTGGCTGGTTGGGACTGAGCCACACCTGCGGCTGCAGTTGCTCCCACGTCGGATTCTTGATACCGGCGACTTGAATAATCCGGTCGCCTGGCTGCAGACCCGCTTTTGCGGCGGGAGAGTTATCCTTGATTCCTTCAATCACCGCCGGCTTATCGAGAAAGACCGGGTATTCGTAGTGCACCATGTAAACCACAGTCAATAGAAATATCGCCAGCAAAATGTTCATCGCCGGCCCGGCGATGGCAATCAGAAAGCGGTGCCAGCGCGGATGCGAGAGAAATTCAGCCGGACCGCCGGTGCGCTCATCCATGGGGTTCTCGCCGCTCATCTTGACGTAGCCGCCGAGAGGAATGGCATTGATACGGTAATCGGTTTCGCCTTTGCGGATGCCGAAAAGGCGTTTTCCGAAACCTATGGCGAACTGCTCCACGCGCACTCCAAGCAGCTTGGCCACGGCATAGTGGCCCAACTCATGGATCAGGATCATGAAGCCCAGGACAACGGCAACTGCAACCACGGAGATAATAAAATCAGACATAAAGAAAATACGAAAATAGCCTCTAGTTAGATTCAACTACACCACAGACGTTGCGTGGGGA